>JBILVV010000410.1:0-4536 GCA_044370255.1 Pirellula sp. | reverse complement strand
GAAGAGAACCCCGATGAACGCATTCAGTCGCCGCATGATCGATTGATCAATCAAACACTCCAGCAAATCGATTCCGCTCGAGCTTTGCTGTCAGATCATCTTCCGCGCGAACTTGCAGAGCACTTGCAGTTTCATACGCTCGCTCCCGTCGATACCAGCTTCATCGACGCCAATCTGCGCCGTCGCTTTGCCGACCGACTCTTCAAGGTCGACGTCGCCCCGGAGATCGTCATGAACTTGGGGATGAAGGTCAACTATGTCTACATCTTCGTCTTGATCGATCACAAGAGTACCGACGAACCGTTCACCCTCATCCAGATGCTTGGCTATGTTGTTCGAATTTGGGAGAACGCGTTGGCTAATCGTCAGCCGTTGGTACCGATCTTGCCCTGGGTCATTTATAACGGCATCGGGCCCTGGCGATCCAGTTGCTCGCTAGCAGAACTCATTCCGGTCCCAGATAACTGGAAACGGTATCTGCCTGCGATGGAATTGGCCATTCTGGACGTCGGTCGTATGGACGACGCCAAGATGGTGGGGGACCCGATTTTGCAAGTTGCACTGGCGCTGTTAAAATATGGAAGAGGTCTGGAGCTAGAGTCGGTACTGAGGCTCTTGTTTGAGTTGCTTGCTCGGGCGCTGCAGCCTCAGCAAGCGAGGGATGTGCTCGATACGATCAGGGTGTATGTGATGTCGGTCAATCCAGTGGTAGGGGAAGAGAAGATGAACGACTTGGTTTCTGAGTTTTGGCCAGTCCAACCCGAACCCGGTTCCGTCGCCGACCAATTGATCAAGAAGGGGGAAGCGAGAGGCGAGGCGCGTGGAGAGGCAAGAGGCGAGGCAAGAGGCGAGGCAAGGGCGAGCGTCAAGATGATTCGGATCCTTCAATCGATACTTGGCCTCCCGGAATCGCCCGATGAGGACTTGGTTGACAGGGATTTGTCTGAGTTGCAAGCGATGATCGAAACGCTTCGATTGCAGATCGTCACTCGTCCTTCTGAGTGAGTACCCCGCATCGTAATCGTCAACGATTGCATATTGGGCACGAGCACTGCATATCCAGGTTTCTTCTCTGTCCAGGTCTTTTCTCAGAAGCTTTCTCCCCGTACGACGGACTTCCTAGTCAGTCTTCATGACAGGCAACGGACTGGAAGTTCGTTATACGGGAATCGCCTGCTTGAACAAGCATTGTGTGCTTAGGCTAGCAAACTTATGGCACGAGCGTGCAGTGCCTGTCCCAGTTTGGCGGTTCGAATCAGTATTTGGGAAAGATTGCGGGCGAGGGAAATCGCTCTTCAATGTTGTTCGCGTCGTTGAGATATTCCTCGCGAGGCACATCCACCACGGGCCAGCTGCCAGGGCGAACCCGTACGATCCTGCCGGGACGGAGCCCCTCAATGATCAGATCCGTTTCAAATCGAATCTGAATACCACTGCTCCCTAGCGGCGGTTCGTTTGGGCTTTTGATCACTTCGAGAATCGAACCTCTCGAAGCCATGTGAGCGGGGCTGTAGGCACCGTGAGTATGCTTGAGGTTGTTTTCCACGGCATTCATCATCGCAGGAACTCCTTGTTTGAAGTCTGCATACAAGGCTTCGTCCATTCCACCGAACAACGTTGCAGTTACGGTGGCTCGACCAAATTTTCCATACTCGACAGCATCGACCCAACCAGCCATCCAGCGGCTTCGGATAAATGACTTGTGCACTTCAGCTTGCTGGTATGCAGCACGCTTGATTGCTGTGTCATCCAACCAGATGTCGGAAATATGGAAACGAGTGAAGATGCCATCGGGAGTCGGCTTCCACATGATCCCAAGCAAGACTTCTTGGTTGTCAAGTGATTTCTTACCACTCGCAGGCCAAACGCCCTCGGTGACCAAGTCCTCGATCGTGAGTGATTCTCGTCCACGCGATACGCGAGTCGCAGCGTCAAAAGTCATCGTTTGCTCGTCGGCACTTGCCTCGCGGTTTTGTTTCGTTTCGCAACGTGCGGTGATTTTCCCCTCGTTATTCTGAATCTCCAGTTCCTTGAGTCTCCATACTTTCCCCTCGCGCAAGCAAAGACTGGGCTCGTCTTCGAGGAGAATCATGTGATTCTCCGCAGGTTCTACCCCAGCACCGCGATTATGGTTAGCATCTTTGTCTTTGTTGTTCACCGGCAATACGGGTACTGAGGAGATTCGCGGATCGGGTGGCAAGTAGGCGCGAGCATGCAGCACGGTACCGAGCGGCACATCTCTGAGATCTGCTGGTCCGCCCCGATATCGAATGATGCCGTATGGAAGCATCGCAAATGGTTGCGGATCATTTCGGAAAAACATTCCCGACCCTGCGATGCGGATAGATCCTCGACGATTCGCGTGGTCGACGAAAATAAGTTCACCCTTGTAAGCGTGGGCATTTTCCAGCGGAGGGAATTTTCCAGCCTCAGGACGAAACGGCTCGTTCTTGTTGGAGTCCTTTTCCTGCGCGATGAGTGGTGCTATCAGCGAAGAAATGCTGACAGACACCATCCCCATCCCTAAGCAAAAACGAAGGATCCATGAGTAACGGAAATTAGAAAATGCAAAGCGTCTGCCCGTACCAACCTGATTCTCATTTTGCATTTTCGAATCCCCAATAATCATTGCTCATTTCTCACGCAGTTCAGAGTGGGCTCACACAGCGATCGACTTGTTGCTATCGCCAAACTGATCGATTTCGCATCCCATTTTCTGAGCCATCGTCAGCAGCAAGTTGCTCATGTGCGCATTCGGGTTGGCAGGGCGACTGCACAGTCCGTAGTGTTCACCTGGTTTATCGAGTTGGTAGCCTTGGAAGTGACCTTGATTGAAATCGAGATGGCTGCCGTGCTGGAGACCGAGATCGGATCCACCGGCGAGCACGATGGGAAGATTCGCGTTGCCGTGGCTGTGGCCGTAACACATGCCGCTTCCGAACAATGCCATGGTAGAGCCGAGCAGGGGTTGGCCTCTGAGATCCTTTGTCTCTTGAAGGCGAGTCAGAAAATAGCTGAATTGCTCGATCGCAAAGGTATCGTACTTCGTTAGCTTTTCCATATAACCCGGATCACCGCCGTGATGACTGAGTTGATGACGGGACTCGGTAATGCCGATCTCCGGGATGGAGAACGCATCTCCCTCGCCACCCAGACTGAAGGTTGCCACGCGTGTCACATCGGTTTGAAACGCGAGTACAATCAAATCATAAACCGTTCGGAAGTATTCCCCCGCCAGTGTCGCAGCAACATCGCGATTGGTTCGCTTGCGATCGTTCTCGGAGATGCTGGGAAGAGGGGTATCGAGCCACGCATCCGCGCGGCGCGTTCGCAACTCTGCCTCGCGGACCGACGTGAGGTATTGATCAAGGCGACCTTTGTCGGCAGAGCCCATCGCTTCTTCGAGTCGACGAACTTCGGCGAGATTGGCATCCAGGACGCTTCCATTGCGTCGCAGGGCCTTGCGCTGCGCTGCCGTACCTCCTTTGGGTTCTTCAAAAAGGGAAGCGAAGATTTCGCTACATCGGCGCATCGAAGGCAATCGAACTCCGTCTGCGGTCCAGCTCAGCGAATCACCCGTGAGGGCAATTTCCATCGAAGGGTACCGCGTGTGCTTTGCCGTGACTTCTGCCATTTTCTGATCGACCGAAATCGTATTTCGATCCGAGGGGCCCAGTTTGCCGCCAGTCAGCCAAACCGAGATGCAGTTGTGGTGATGCCCCAGAGCCCCCGGATGGTGGAGACCGCTGATCGGGGTAACGACATTGCGATGTTTTTCCAGGGGCTTGAGCGATCGCGAGAATTGGTAGTCCTTGCCCGGTTGCGTGATCTGGTAATTGAGCGAGTGCACGCCATTGGCGAGATAGACAAAGGCGCTGCGACGATGCGTTTCCGACGGCGGCGCGGCTCGAAGAGGAATCATGCATTCCAAGAGTGGGAGAGATACGCAACTCCCCATTGCTCGCAGGGCATGGCGACGATCAATCAGCCAAGATTGGGATAGAAAGTTCATGGCAGTTTCCCTTGGTTAATAATTCGGAGCGACGGTAATGAGTAATAAAAATTGGATAATGCAAAAGGGCTTTGATTGGGAATATCAACTGGGCTTAGGACGCGACTGATTCGATTTGGCAGTGACTAGTGATTTTGCGATAACCTTACGCTGATTTCCATTTTCGCCATTTTTCATTTTTCAATCTCCAATAACTATTAATCATTCACCCTAAATGTTCTTACTTCCCTCTACACCTACCTTTTCCGCATCAGATCCGACAAGGCCACCGAACGGACGATGTCTTGGATTCGGTATTCGTTCTTCTTGGCTTCGGCTTCAATCAGCTTGAGGTCATCTTCATCGTCCACGGTCAAGACACGTCGAAGAGCATAGGTGCAAAGGTGCTCGATCAAGGCTCGCGCGATCCGTTCGCGATCGTCGAGTAAGAGTTTCTTGAAATGGACGGAATCTTGAAACGGCCTGCCATCGGGCATGACACCTGAGGCATCGATCGCAGGGTCCTCGCCGAGTCCTTTGTCTAC
>JBILVV010000409.1:0-4538 GCA_044370255.1 Pirellula sp. | reverse complement strand
CGGATTAAGATATGGCACGATTCGGCGTGCCCACATCACGACATCTTGCCGGAAGTTTGACCAGTTTGGCGATTGGTACTTTGTGCGTCATCCGGAAGTCGTGTGGAATATATTTCGCCGATGTCAGCAGACGTCGGACGCATTTTACTATGATGCGCGTTCGACGGAGCAAAGCGGTGAACGAGAACCTTCGACAGCGCAGAAAATCAAGTTGTAGTATTCTAAGCGATCGCCCCGTTGCCGTTGGCGTTTGGACAAGAGCGATTGACATTGGAAATTCGCGTACTTTAGCGACTTGAAATCATGCGAATAGTGACTGTTCTGGGCGGTTATGTGTGTTCGGCGGCCGGATGCCGTGTTCGGATCGCGGGCCGTGGGGAGTGGTCTGGTGCTACCTCGTCATCACGTGCCTATTTAACGAGGTGCCGCACCACGAGGGGGGGCCGTACGCCGAGTTCCGGGATTGCTACTGGCAAGGATTTGCGGCCGCACCGAATCGAGTACTGACCGTCCGATATGAGCCGATCCCGGGCTACCTCGCTACGTGGCCACGGTCGCCGTTCGTTGCTCTGAGGCTCGGCCCGCTCGAGACTCCAATCCGGTGACGCCTTTTTTTCACTTGCTAAAAGGATGTTACAGATGCCAAACTGGGTATCCATGTTGACGATATTTTTCTTTGTTTCCATGGCTGGATGTTCGGAAACTAAGGATCAAGCAAAGGCCAAATATAGCAAACACCAGCAGCTGGTGATCGCAGCATTTGAGTTGGATGTTGACCGTGTCCAAGGTCTGCTCGCTGAGGGCGCAGACCCCAACACTTGGCTCGGATACTATGATGAACACCTTTTCGAGGACAAATGGTCACTCGGTTTGTCACATGTTGCTTCGGACAAATGGACTCCTTTGCTAGCAGTAGCAAACAGTCATCGCGAACCTCAGCCTGAAAAGCGTACAGAGAACACGACCGCCGGAAGGCAAGACGCGGAGACCCGATTCAAGTTGATTGACTCGAGCCTCATCGCCGAACGCGATAAACGGCGCGTCGCGATCGCGAGGTTACTGATCAAGGCGAAGGCGTATCTCGATCTCGATGATGGATATGGCGGTACCGCACTCGCGGCATCGGTATACAACGGGTACGATGATCTGTCCCTGCTCCTAATCGAGTCCAATGCAAAAATAAACACCAGGACGGGTGTTTATATTGACGGCGTCGGTGATATCACACCGCTGCATCGTGCTACCAATAGTCCGAAGGTACTTGAGGCAATGATCAGACGTGGAGCCAACGTCAACGTTGCTGATTCATCGGGTGATACCCCTTTGCACTTGGCAGTGCGTGGTGGTAACGTCGCGAGTGTGAAATTGCTTCTCGATGCGGGGGCGGATATCACGGCAACAGATGAAGAGGGCCTTACCCCTTCCTACTGGTGCGAATCCTATCGCGAAAGCACTTTTCCTGGTGACGAGGATAAAAAGGAGATCGCGAGACTATTGGATGCAGCAACAGAGCAAAGAGATCTGTCCAAGTACCAGGTTGATCGTGAATGAGGATCCTATATTCTGCGATTGGTTGGGTGATCGGTGGAGTTAGGCTGTATAGGCAGTAGCGAGATGCGTATCGAAGTCCGTGAAGATGACTTGTCCACTGAAGCAGTGCACTCTCTGATTGCAGAGCATCTCTCGGGCATGCATAGCAATTCTCCGCCCGGCCATGTGAATGCGCTGGCCATCCAGAATCTCAAAGCACCAAGTATTACCTTCTGGACTGCGAGAATAAACGGGGATTTGTGCGGGTGCGGCGCACTCAAGGAGTTGGATCTGCTGAGCGGAGAAATCAAGTCCATGCGAACTCGCGAGGCTTTTTTGCGTCGCGGTGTCGGACAAGCGATACTCAATGAAATCATACGAACGGCCAGCCAGCGAGGGTATTCGCGACTGTATCTTGAAACAGGTACCGGCCCAGCGTTTGAAGCCGCGCATGCGCTCTACCTGCGTAATGGCTTCGAATGGAGCAGTGCGTTTGGTGAGTATATTGCTACAGACTTCAACGTCTTCATGAACAAGATGCTCCGATAGATCCGATCGGGGCTGACGAAGCATACTGAGAAGCCGGTGAGCTTCGTGCTCGCTTTCAGCGTCGCCTAAAATACTACTGCGGAGAACTCGGCCATCGTGTCATTGTTGCAACCGATGCAGGCTACGAGTAAATTGTTCGGGTGTCACGCAGTTTACCCTCCTAAAGGAATTCACTACCAGGACCTTTCGATGAGTGCGCATACACGCTCGAGCGAAGTGGATAAAGCGTGCTGGGTTCTCTCATCGTTGGATTGGCGTGTTTGGTTCTTGGGTTACGGAATCGGAGGTTGCTCCGGTCTGTCGTTGATCGCTGGAATTTGGAGCGTCGTCGTCGATACGACTTCAATACCAGGACTCATCGCGATTACCATTTCTGCGATTCATTTCATCTACCTCGCGATGTTTTGGGCAAGGCGATCATCGACTCTTGCGAAGCCTGCGATCCGAAACGGTTTCTTGCTTGGCTCCGCGGGGATCGCAACGGTCGCATTTTTGTTGAATGCCAATGAATCCCGAGTACCCTCGGCAAACACGCTCTATGCTCTCGCCTTCATGAGTTTCGTTTTTGCTTTTGTCATGCCCATGCAAGCAAAATCTAAGTTTTTTGAAGCGCAGCGCTGATCGCAAATCTACGTTTGGTCGCGAGCTAGAAGCAGGGGGGGCGGCGTTGCCATGGTGATCGCCGGAAGGTGTGATGAACAGGATTATGATTCGAAGGGGCGTTGCTGGGGACGCAAGGGGCATTTCGCGTACTGGACGCGAGAGTTTCTCGAGGGCATTTGGACACCTGTATCCCCTTGATGTTCTCGAACGGTACCTCGATGACACGTATTCCGAACAGAAGATCGCGTCGAGTTTTTCGAACTCTCGCAATGTGTTTATCGTGGCTGATGTCGATGATGAAGTTGTTGGGTTTTTGAAGCTGAAGTTAGCTTGCCATCACCAATTGATTCATGGCGAATGCCAAGTTCAAGTTCAGAAGATCTACGTCCTGCCGAACTTTGCTAATTCGGGTCTCGGTTCATGTCTAATGCGATCCGCTGACGCGGAAATTGGCGGGATACGCTCTGTCGCGGCGTGGTTGATGGTTTACGAGGAAAATCGTCGAGCCGTATGCTTCTACGAACGCTTCGGATACCGCGTGATCGGCAGAGACACGTATGGCTTCGAGGGTATTCGTGTGCCTTTTACCGTCATGGAAAAAAACTATTCGAATTGACAGCGGAACATAGTGGACTCGCGATGAACATTAGCGGCGTTTTGCGAAGTGCTGGTTGCGGTCTTTCCCGAGAATGGTTGATTGGAGCAATACGGATGAGTTTGACTAAGGAGCGACTTCAGAGGCTTGAGAAATGATAATCGAGATCTCGTGCGGTGCGGAAGCCGATGTCGCTGGTGGCTACTGGTTCTGCTAAGGTCAACGTTACGGGCTTGGAGGCTACTTTCGTAGTTGTCGCTTCGCCGACATTGAGGCACTGAGATAGTAAGGACAAATGACACAGCTTCGATACTTGTTCGTCACTAGCTTTCTGGCCCACTGCGTCGTTTCGCTGGAAGGCTGCAATGCGCAGCATCCCGTTACCCAGAGTTTGTCGCCTCCTGTTGCTATAAAACAGCCGGGAATGGACTCATTGCACGAAAAGCTGGCAGCCAAGATGAAGTCCTCGAACGCGGAGGCAATGAAGAAACCCGGGCTCGTTGGTATTTCTGGAGGTGTTGGCATCAAGCTGCTGAAGACCGGGACTCACGAAGTGATCCTGTCTTTTCCTCAACGAGTCGACGGTCAGGTGCCAATTTGTTTTTGCATCCACAGCACGCCTCGAGACGTTGCCATCGAGTATCGAATCCAGCGACGAGACGAGTTGAACGATGCATTGATTGTGACTTTGAAGGCCGATCGCGGAAAAGAGATTCAGTTGGAGTGGGCAGCGGTCGTCCTGACTGCCGGGGAGGCCATCGTATCCGAGGATGCGATTCCGGATTCTTATCGCTCGTCGACAAAATGCGTGCAGGCCGATTCGCAAATAATCCAAAAGCTCGCGGAGAAACTTTGGCCCGAAAGCGGCAAGGCAGATGATTATGCGCGGAATATTCAACGATTCATCCAAGAGATGAAACAATCGAAGATGCCTCGCTCGCTGGATGCGATCGGGATTCTCGATAGCGGAATGAACACAGTTTGTACAGCGAATGCCAATCTCGCATTGGCGCTCATGAGGGCGAGGGGAATACCGTCTCGTTCTATGGCGGTGATTCCACCGATCTCTCGACGACTCGAGATGCATCGCATCGTAGAGTATATGAATGCGGATCAAAGGAGGTATTTTGATCCATCGTTGTTGAACGCCGATGTACCGATGAAGGCATGGCAGACCGTCATCATGGCCAAGAGTACCATCGCGGACGAAAACCTCTCCATGACCCCACGGATGGGCACGTCTGTGGGGTGCCCGTATGGG
>JBILVV010000408.1:0-4543 GCA_044370255.1 Pirellula sp. | reverse complement strand
CCGCTCCGTGAGTCGGAGACTTCTCATGCTCCCGAAACGATCTACATGCCTCAGTTTCAAGACCAGCAAGGAACGCCCTCGTGAAGACTCACGAAATGATTCCCCACGAAATGATTCGCAGCGTTCGACTTCGAGCAAGTCTCAAGAAGCAGCGACTCGGCCGACATCCTTGGATTTTGGCCACCTCGATCGAAGAGCCCAAGGTTACTCCCGCAGTTGGCGAGCTTGTAGAACTGACGCACCACGATGGTCGTTGGGTAGGACGAGGGTTGTACAATCC
Source organism: Pirellula sp. (assembly GCA_044370255.1). GTDB lineage: Bacteria > Planctomycetota > Planctomycetia > Pirellulales > Pirellulaceae > JBKCUI01. Next base: position 4,263 of record JBILVV010000408.1, on the reverse strand, counting down.
CCACAGCCGCATTCGTATCCGAATGTTATCGTGGTCACCGAATGAGCAGATCGATGCAGCATGGCTTGATACACGACTCGATCGAGCATTGGATCTGCGACGCACGATGCCCGGCAGTTCGCAACTCGATGCGGTTCGATTGGTCTTCAGCGAAGCGGACTTTCTCAGCGGGTTGATCGTCGATCGTTTTCAATCGCATTTCGTGGTTCAGGTCACTGCAGCAGCGATCCTTCCATGGCTTGATCAAATCGCGCAGCGACTCAAGGATCAGTACAACCCCGAGAGCATCTCCCTGCAAATCGACGAACGAACCGCGAGGAGCGAAGGGATCGAACCTCGCTCCGAAGTCATCCAGGGAGTGTTGCCGGACTCACCGATTGAAATCCGCGAGAATGATTTGCGATGGATCATCGATCTGCGTCAGGGACAAAAGACCGGATACTACCTTGACCAACGCGACAATCGCATGGCAGCAGCCCGATGGACTCCGCCCGATGCCAAGGTGCTCGATGTTTGCACCTATGTCGGCGGATTTGCACTGACCATCGCGAGACATGCGAATCCCTCGCAGATCATCGCCGTCGATAGCAGTGCCAAAGCTCTTGAGTGGGCCCAGAGCAACGCTCAACGCAATGAACTCGGGGATCGAGTAGTATGGGAGCAAAACGATTTCTATGCGTCGCTAGCGCAGCGATTAGAGAAGCGAGAGCAGTTCGACATGATCGTGCTCGATCCACCTCGATTGGCAGGGTCGCGTGACCAAGTCGCGCGGGCTCTGGCCGCCTATCATCGCTTGAACTATCTGGCTGTCCGAATTTTGAAGCCGGGAGGAATCTTGGTCACCTGCAGTTGCTCGGGGAGGGTCTCCCGGTCCGACTTTGTGTCGATGCTCTACGGGGTCGCGACCCGAGTTGGGAGAGATATGCAGATTCTCGAAAATCGAGGTGCTGCTCCGGACCACCCGGTGTCGATCCATTGCCCAGAAACCGACTACCTGAAATGCGTGATTGCCCGGGTTCTGTGACCCTCAGAGAGGGCAGTCCAGGTGATTTCTGCTTCCACCCTGCAGGAAGCCAAGGAGTTTTTCGGGGAAATCGCCTTTGATGGACTTGCTGGAGTTTGGGGGTGCCCGGTAAGATTTCGTCCCTCATTTTTATTCGCAGATGGCGTCGAAATGAAGCCAAAGTGGCGGAATGGCAGACGCGCTGGACTCAAAATCCAGTGTCCGCAAGGACGTGTGGGTTCGACTCCCACCTTTGGTATTTACACTCCTTTCGAAAGATTTTTTAGCCGCAAACGTATGCCAACTATCAATCAACTGGTCCGCCGCAATCGCGTCGTACAACGCAAAAGCACGAAGAGCCCGGTTCTCGAACGTTGCCCGCAAAAACAAGGGGTATGTTTGATCGTTCGAACCATGACCCCCAAAAAGCCCAACTCGGCTCTTCGCAAAATCACCCGCGTCCGATTGAGCAACAGCAAGGAAGTTACGGTGTACATCCCCGGCGAAGGTCACAACCTTCAGGAACACTCCATTGTTTTGATCCGCGGTGGTCGTGTTCGCGACCTCCCCGGTGTTCGATACCAAGTTGTTCGCGGATGCCGAGACACCTTGGGCGTCAACGGCCGCAAACAATCGCGCAGTCGCTATGGTGCTAAGAAGGCCTAGTTCCACTAAGTAAGTTTGAAACCCATCTCTCATTCCTCACTGACTCTACGCTGACATCGATCGAATCCTATGGGCAAAATCACCGCTTCCCGAACCACACTGCGTCCTGATCCTCGACACAATTCGTTGTTGGTTGCGAAGTTCGTCAATTGCTTGATGCACGACGGCAAGAAGACCGTCGCATACAACGTCTTCTACGATGCCCTGGATGAAATCGCGGAGAAGATCAAGGATCGACCAGCGGTGGAAGTTTTCGAACAAGCAATCGAAAACGTGAAACCATATATCGAGGTTCGTTCGAAGCGAGTCGGTGGTGCGTCGTACCAGGTTCCAATGCAAGTCAACAAGAACCGACAGCAATCGCTCGCGTTCCGTTGGATCCTAGGGGCAGTTCGCGAAAAGAAGGGGCGAGCAACCGCTGTGAAGCTGGCCGATGAATTGATGGCAGCCTACCGCAAGGAAGGTGCCGCGATCACCAAACGCGAGAACACGCACCGCATGGCCGATGCCAACAAGGCTTTCGCGCACTTCGCTTGGTAATTCTCCCTTCAGGCCGACTCATCCTCGACATTCTCGCGAAAGATCTCGTCGCGAGAATGTAGTTGGAAAAAGAGCGCTCGCTTCTGCTCCGGGAGCGAGTAATCGAATCCAAGCTTTCGAAGGAAAGCATCCGATGCGCTGATCGCCATCACCTCCAGGATTCCCTTATCCTTGGCGCGATCCAAACACGCTCGAACCAAATCGCTTCCGATGCCTCGCCCCTGATACCCTTCGGCAACTGCCAAGCACTGGATCTCGCCGAGCTTGCGAGAGTAGATCTCCACCGCGGCGAAACCGACAATGTGCGTTTTGCCCTGAGCATCGGTCACCTCGGCCACATACCCGTTGGCCATCAGCAAAATCAGCTCGGATCGCATCCGACGTAGCAGTTTCCGTTGATCGACGAACGGCTGAAGAAGTGCTTGAATCGGCTCCAAGTCATCGAAATGAGCGCGGCGGATGATATGTTCTGAGGGGATGGGTTCCGAGGATTCAGCCACTGTGGAGCACCGTAGGTAAGGGGTTGCGAAAAGGATGGCGGTGAAACATAGGAAATCGGATGGAAGCGTATGCTTTGCCAGCATTGCATGCAAGGAGTTAGGGGGATTGGTTTGGACGAGTCTTGGACAAGGTCGCCTTGCCTTGCTTCCCCATTTTCGCATATACCCAGTGCATGGGAATGCGACTTTTCTTTTCCGCTGGCGACCCGAGTGGTGATCTGCATGCATCGAATTTGATTCGAAGCCTGAAGCAGATGGCTCCGGAATGCGTCGCGCGCGGATTTGGTGGCCCTCGCATGGCTCAAGCAGGTCTCGATCAGGACTTTGATTTAACGCAGTTGGCTGTGGTTGGGATCACCGAAGTGCTGCCCAAGCTTCGGGACTTCTTTCGCTTGGCTGACGATGCCGAGGCCTGTTTTGCGCGAGGGGATGTGGATGCGGTGGTCTTAGTGGATTTTCCCGGGTTCAATTGGCACATCGCCAAGATAGCCAAGAAGTATGGCTTACCGGTCTACTATTACTTGCCCCCGCAGATCTGGGCGTGGGGAAGTTGGCGCGTCGAAAAAATGAGACGCTGGGTCGATCATGTGTTGTGCAATCTGCCTTTTGAGGAGGAATGGTTCACGTCTCATGGCGTGTCCGCAACGTTCGTCGGACATCCATTCTTCGATGTCGTAGCCGACAGTTCGCTGGATCAACGATTCATGAAACGTTGGGGAACGGATGAACGATTGCAGGTGGCTGTCCTACCCGGTTCCCGAAATCATGAAGTCCATCGTTTATGGCCCCTGCAGTTGCAGATCGTACGACAGTTGGCTGTACGATTTCCCGATGTGGAGTTTTTAGTCGCAGCGCTCAAGGATTCGCACGCACAATGGTGCCGAGAACAAATGAGCTCCGAGGATCAACATTTGCCAATCCAAATCTTCACAGGGAAGACCAGCGAGATTATTGAGTTAGCCGACTGCGCGCTCATGAAAAGCGGGTCGGTTTCCTTGGAGATGATGGCTCGCCACACGCCAGCCGCGGTCATGTACCATGTCAATCAAGTCACTTATTTTTTGGCCAAGATGTTGGTGCGATGCAAGAGTGCCTCGCTCCCCAATTTGATCGCTGATGAGACCATCATGCCGGAGTTCCTTTCGCACGGATCTCTGCGTTCCAAATCGGCTCGCAACAGTGTGCAGCAAGCGACCGAAGAGATGTCTCGCCTGATCGGTGACCCTGTTTATCGAAAACAGCAGGAGTCGCGTTTGGTGCGATTGGCGAGCGAAGTTGCTCAGCCAGGAGCCAGCCATCGGGCTGCGTCCTGGATCGCGTCGCAGTTCTCCGTTGTGCCGATGCGAAAGGCAGCCTAGGAAAGTTTGAGGCGATAATCGCGTTTGCGGGCTAGCTCGACGATGGGATCTCGTACAGCTCGGGGTCGACGTTGGGAGCTTCAAGCATTCGACGAAGGCGCTTGATTGATTTGTCGCTCGACTTCACAAACGGGTCTCCTTCGCCATCGAGTGCGTCCCCCATTTCTTCGTCGATCTGATCGGGATCTTCGCCTGC
>JBILVV010000407.1:0-4545 GCA_044370255.1 Pirellula sp. | reverse complement strand
TTCTGAGGTTTCTTGTCAACGGCTCGCACCGTGTAGCCATCATTGACGAGTTTCTGCACGAGGTGCCCACCGATGAATCCGCCAGCACCGCACACGACGATGACCTTGTCAGTATCCGCTTTCGCTTCGCGTCGCTCCTGGAGCTTGATGGTTCTTGGAAGAGTACCTTTTTTGGGCGATGAGGTTGCGTTTTTCTTGCGGGAGGTGGTCATAAGAATCCTTTCTTTGGGTCATTCTTTCGAGGTTTTTCGCCTTCACAAGACGATGGAATCGGACAGAGGGACATGCCCAACCATGATCAGTTCGATTCCGCTTTCGTTTGGCAGGAATATAGCAATTCCAATTCCGCAGAGTAAATGCCGATCTGGGCAAGCGGCGACTGGGCATCAACGATCGATACGTCGCGCAAGCCACCAACTCGGTAGCAGGGCGAACGCTGATAACAACAAGGCTAAGCTCGCCTCGCGGTTGCGAATCCCGTAATGCAACAATTCGAACATCCGCATCGCGACCGTGGTCACACCTGGCGGCTGAACCAACAAATACGATGCGAGGTCTCCAAAGGCAATCATCCCGCATCCTAATGCACTCACTAGGATCGCCACCCTCGCATAGCAAAGCCAAATCCAAATGCGAAGCCACATCGGTAGTGACCTGTCCACCGACAACAGAGTTTCATGCTGATCCTCGAATCTACTTCGGGCAAGCCAAAGAATACCGTACGCAACCGGCAAGCATCGCGTTTGCAAAGCCAAAATCGGGCCCAGCAACGTCTGATCGCCGAGAAACTGAAGCGATTGCGGCATCGCCGTATTGAACAACCACGATACGCTTAGATTCACGATCGGCCCTGGCAATGCCAGTAGAAAGACCATGGTTCCCAAAACCCAAGCCGACCCGCCCCGAAACGGGATCCACGTAATAAGTCCAAGAGCCAGCACCATCGAAAGCACGCTTGTCCAAAACACTAGCTCGCAGCTCCAACCGATTTCGATGCGATAATCCTGCACATGCAATAAGCTCGATAGAAATGCATTCGCGCTCCAACCCCTCACGGCTTGGCCATCGATCATCCGCGATTCAATCCCGATCCGAAAAATCATCCCCAACCATGGAAGAGCCACGGTAAATGTGGCGATGCTCCAAACGAGAATCGATACGATCCATGTCGCACCCTTTCGCGTTGCGAGGACCGGATCCCAGCTTGCCTTCAAAATCGAGGCCACCGATCTCACATTGCGTTGGCTACGAGACACGATTAAGGCGACAGACAAGCCGCTGATCAGCGCAATCAAGCACGCGGTCGCGATCGGCCCCCAGCGCAGCTTGCCAAACTGAACCTGCTGGTACACGCTCTCGCACAGGGTGGGGACTTGGAAGAGATTGGTCACGACCATGTCGTTTTGAACCATACAAAACGTCCAGAGAAATGCGCCGATGAGCCACGGCACCAATTTCACAGGAAGAATGCGAGTAGCCACATTCCCAGGCCCCAACTCGCTCCAAGCCTGTTCAAACGTTCCATCGCGCACGCGATGCCAACCATACGATAAGATTAAAAAGCATGCAGGAAGCGCCGCTACAGCATGAATCCAGATAGCTGAGGCAATGCCCCACCAGGGATACTTAGCTGCATCGACTTGACTAAGCCGGAGCCAACCCTGAATACCAAACCCCGCGCTCCATGCGGTTGCTTGAACATAGACAGGGATCAACAGCATGCTGCTGATCCATCCAGCGCACAATCGTCCGAATGGGATCCGCGCGAAGTAGATGCCGTACGATAAAATCACGGCGAGAACCGTAGCGAGCAAGGCTGCACCGCCACTGACCACCAATGTATGCGCGACGGCGCGTCCCAAGCCAACATCCCACTGCATACCGTCGATCCAGCGCAGGATTGCTGCGGTCTTGAGACTACTCCGAAACTTCTACCGATTGGATTTCGATGGCATCTACCGGAACGTCGGAATGACCCGCGCGACGGGCCGTGTCGACCCCTTCGATCGCGTCGACGACTTCATTGCCCGAGGTGACCTTTCCAAAAACGCAGTATCCCACCCCATCCTGCGCATTGGCTCTGTCGAGAAAGAGATTGTCCTTGGTATTGATGAAAAACTGACTGGTGGCACTGTCGGGTACGCTGGTTCTGGCCATAGCGATCGTGTACTTGACGTTGCTCAGTCCGTTGGAGGACTCGTTTTTGATCGATGCACGAGTTGATTTCTGCTTCATGTCGGATGAAAAACCGCCACCTTGAATCATGAAACCTTCGATGACACGGTGGAAGATGGTTCCGTTGTAATGCCCATCCCGAGCATACTTCAGAAAATTTTCGACGGTGATCGGAGCCGCCTCGTTGTCAAGTTCCAACGTAATGTCACCGTGGGATGTTTTTAAAATGACCGGCATGACGCTGCGCTTTCTACGGAGAAAAGTGAGATGGAGATCATTCGCATGGCACCGCAGTTTACCACATTCGGCACCGTTTAGGGTAACGCCACAGGCCAATGGATTCGCACTCGGCAACCCCCTTGCGGACTATCACCAATCTCCCACTTGGCAGAGTGTTGCTCCATGGTCCGCCGCACAATCGCTAGGCCGAGACCGACACCAGCTCCTGTGCTATTTCCAGTTGAAATTGGCTGATTTTCCAGACGAACAAAGGGTTCGAGAACGCGCGATCGATCCTCCTTGGGAATACCAGGACCGTCATCGTCGATATCGACTATTACCCAATTCCCGTCTCTCGATACCGATGCGACCACGTGTCGTTTCGCAAAACGAGCCGCATTGCCGATCAGGTTCCCAAGCGCCCGGTACAGCGCAGTTCGGTCCGCCAAGACATGCAGCGACTCTCCGATCGAAACTGGCTCCCATCGAAACTCGCGATCCGGATGAAGCGTTCTATACCGATCGAACAAGCCCTCGAGCATCTCGCAAATCGAAATGCTCTCCGGACGCATCGCGACCGACGTGTCCTCCATCCGAACATAGTTCATCAACTCATCAACTAAACCATCTAAATCTTCGACGGCCTTGTCGATCGCCTTGAGACGTATGTTCCTCTCCAATTCGTCCGATGCGGTCGACGCGAGATCCATCGCGAAACGGATGCGGGCCAATGGAGTCTTTAGTTCATGCGATACGGCTTGGAGCAGTTCCCGCTGTGTGCGAACCATGGTTTCAGTGCGATTGGCCATTTGGTTGAACGCTTTTGCTAGGTTGCGTGCGGAACCAATGCGTTGCTCGTCGACTCGGGATTTAAGATTCCCCTGCGCGATCGATTGCGCAGCGGACTCCACTTGGCGCAGTTGATTCGCAACAGGACGCAAGAGCATCAAGATCGCAAACGCCGTGGGTAGCAACACTAGAGCTAACGTGGTTGTAGCGGCGGGTTGCTCCTCGCGGCTAAACTTCGGAAACGGGCCAACGGTCAGAAGAGCACCCTCGGCTCCCGTATCTTCGAGCGGAGTCGAAACGAAGAATAATTCGTTCGCCTTAGAAAAAAAGACCACGTCGCGGTCCCCTCGCATGCGATCGGCTGCATCCCCAGGTATCGCATCAATACGTTCCACTTTCAAGCGAAGATTGAATCGAGACTGGAGTTCGGCAACTCCTTGATCGAAGGGTTTTTGAGTCGCCCTAAGTTGACCCGCTAAGGCCCGCATCCAACCTCGCATCGAATCCTCGATCGCGAAGACGTCATAGTTTGGAAAGGGCCCCATCCGGAGATACGTCGCATCGTCGATCACGACGGCAACTCCATCTCGCTCCTTATCCCAACGCAGATAGGACGACGCGTTGGGCCCAGTCATCGATGCTCGGTATTCCGATGGCAGATCCGCAAGCGAAAGAATTTCCAACGGACAGCGAAACTCCTTCGCGAATCGCTTTACGGCCTCGTTCCGTTCGGCATGCGGCAACTGGCGCAGATCGTCAGCGATCAAGCGGAGTCCGCTTCCGTGGGCTTCGGTCACCACGCGAGAGCGATCCGCTTCATACCGCGCTTGCAGAACGTAGCCGTAGATCCACCAAGCCAAAAACAAGACCGCCAACACGCCGAGATAGAAACGAACAAAAAGCTGGGTCATGATTCCAACGCTACAGTGCTAAGGCTACGGTGCTAAGGCTACGGTTCCAGCGATAAAAGATATCCGGTACCACGAATCGACTTGATCCGTTTAGGATGGAGCGGATCATCACCGAGTTTCTTGCGAAGACGCGATATCCGCAAATCGATCGATCGATCCAAACCGTCGAACTTCACACCGTGAATAGCGTGATAAATATCCGCGCGACTGAGCGGCTTACCCGCATTCGAAGCCAATAAATACAACACATCAAACTCGGCGCTCGAAATCTCGATTTCGCGATGGTCGAGTTGCACCAACCTGCGCGATGGATCAATCAACAAGGATCCAACGCGAATCGGACTGACTGTCGCATCGTCTGCGTTAGGATGCTTCCTCAGATGGACTCGTATTCTAGCAAGAAGTGCCTTGGGACGGACCGGCTTGGCCAAGTAGTCATCCGCCCCGCATT
>JBILVV010000406.1:0-4562 GCA_044370255.1 Pirellula sp. | reverse complement strand
AATCCATGACAACTACGACATCGCCTCGCGCACAATCGAGCCCTGCAGTCATCGCGGCTTGTTGCCCGAAATTGCGACTGAAGTTCACAAGCTTTATACGATCATCGGTGGCCGCATGCCGTCGCACCCAATCCGCAGTCCCGTCCTGACTGCCGTCATTGACAATGATGATCTCATGCTCGTGATCGATGTGCGAGAGTACTTCCGACAGAGCTCGGAACAGGTGAGGCATCACATCCTGCTCGTTGTACACAGGAACTACGATCGAAATGAACACGATGAGATCCTCTCCTCGTTGGTTGCGGGCTCTTGAGCCATCTCAAATTGCGTCGCCCTACGGATCTATCTGTGTCCGCCAGAACGCGCACGCCTGGTTGGGTGAGGGTATAGCAAAGATGCGCAAAAGAGGTCAATGTCGACGAGCCAACGCCAGGACAGACAATGCATTTGCTATCAATTCGCAAGCACACGAGGTCGCAATGCCTGTCCAAATTTCGGCTGTTTCACTCTTCATAGACGACAGTGGTCGACCTACCGAATAGTTTGGCGACTTCCTTTTCGAATGTCTCGCGATCGAGATCGCCGCGGACGAGGAGCTCGTACCGCTGCTGTCGAATCTCTTGCATTTGATAGCGATGCACTGGAAATCGTCGCATCAGTCGTGTCAATTCCATACTGTGGACCCGCCGACCATCGCTGGAGCGATACTCTACGGGTTGCCGTCCTTCGAACTCTATGAGGATTCGATGGCCGTCGATGAGGGCGAGCGAAGCATGGTCCCCCGTGCGATATCGGAGAAGTGGCAGATAGGGATTGCGGCCACCGGTCAGTGTGATTTCACCTCGAACACCGGGCGAACATCGCCGATCTTCGTCATCGAGGATCTCAACGAACAAATCATGAGCAAGGATACGGTGCCCATCGCGGGTTCCGGCCGCGATAATGCCGGCTTCGGTCATTGCATACAAATCGAGAACGGGGCATCGGTATCGTTGTCCGAGCTGGTCAGCATAGCTCGGCGAGAGATGCAAAATCCCGGACACGATGGCTTGCGGTGTGTAGTCGATATCGAGTTGCTCCAGGACGCCATAGGCGACCGGGTCTCCGAGCCAGATGGGAGCTTTCCAAGTGTTGATATATGTCTCGCGATGCGCTAGGGAACGCCATGCCGACGGATCAAGATTGACTCGCACGCATCCCGCTTCGCTAAGATAGCTGACCACGATGGCGGTTGTGAAGGCACCCGGATAGGCAACAAAGTTCGTGATGGCTACTTGATCGACACCGTGCGGGATCGCGATGCCGTGGAGTTCGCGAAGCGCGTATTCGATTAGAGGGATACCGCATGCGGCGGAATACGGATGATGAGGGGTTCGAGTCGGTTGGCCGGTGGTGCCGCTACTGGAAAAAATGACCAGTTCATCGATCGGTTCGGAATCGGGAACAAAGTCCCAAGCGCGCGGCGCAAGATCCGATCGGCTGCAAGTCGGGATATCTTGGAACGATACTCCCTGCGGAGTTCGATTGCGATAAAAGGGAACTTGAGCCACGCAATACTCCACAAAATCGGGAAGCCATGCGGGTTCATCGAGCGAGTTGTACGGGCGTTGCGATGCCAATGCTCGCTGGAATTCGCGGACGCGTTCCAAGCCGCGATCATCGAGTTGCTCGCCGTTGGGCCAATTCCAAACGGGTGCAGCAGCATGTTGTCGCATTTGATGCAAAAACGTACGCCCTTGAGGGGTTAGGATTGGGAACCGTTCTTGCTCGGAAAGCTCTGGGTACATGAGTTTACCAATCGAGGCGTTACTCGGTATATCGGCTGACGGATTCCTGGGCTTTGATGCGAGCCATGGCTTCACGAACTTCACGAGCCCGCTTCTCTGCCGCAGCAGTCTCCTTCAAAATCCGTTCTCTTTCGATGCTGTTGAGGCTCATCAAGCGATCGGTCGCCTGAGGAATCGTCTCTCCGTCGGGGCGAAGGTCCAGGCCGCTGAGACATACTCGCACCAACTCCTCGCGGCGATCGGGATTGCTGAGCACGGTCCGCGGTTTGAGCAACTGAGAGATCGATTGGAAATGATCCCCCTGCAGTAGATTCCACATGGATGCCGCGAATTCCTTGCGGTCGCTAAACCAGGGATCGTAGAAAAGCCAAAGTGCCAGACTCAGTAGCCCGAGATGTCGTTGATGATTCACCGTAAATTTTGCTGAGATGAGTTTCGCGACGAATGGATCATCGATCCTCATGGGGTTGTCATCGAACCGCCGGAAGAAATCGGCGAGTAACGCGATCACACAGGCCGAACCATTGGCATCATCGCATATGTTGAGGAAATCCTCCGGACACTCGGCAAGTCGATGCGTCATAGCGGCAAGCGATGGCCCCTCGTTATTCATGGCTGTGTTCCTCGATGATGGTAGCGAGCTCGACTGAACTGTTTGGCAAACGCGAGCAACTCGTCCATCGAATTGACCAAATGGACGTTCCATCCGTCCTGTTGCATACGTTCGATCAGAGGACCATAGGTTGTTCCGGTCGACACAGGATACCCCGGGAGTTGCAACACGTAGGTCCCGCCCCCCTTGCATCGCCGCACAGCCTCTCGAGCAACATCCCATCCGACCTGACCTGCGACTTCTGCGTTTAGAATTTGAAACATATCGTAGTCGCTGACAAGTAGGATATGGACAGGACGAGGCAGCTTGGCTTTTTCATAGAACGTTTCCGCGAGTCGATGGATTCCGAACGAGTACCCCGTCCCCAAATAGGAAACCATCGTTCGCATTACTTCTTGCTGGATGCGAATGAACCCATCGGTGGAGACCGTGCTTCCGGGCTCTCCCGACAAGACAACTTTGACATTGGCACCTGCTCGGAGTGCGGATAGGCTGATCACAGCGCCGGCGAGCACGGGATAGGACAACGAGAAGGCTGGATCCCCCATCGAGCCGCTGCAGTCGACCCCCAGATAGAGATCGAAGGGGGCTGTTTCAGGATCTTGACCCGGGCTATTGCCTGTTAATCGTTCTCGTGTTGTAACACCGGGGATGACGATCGGACTGGTCATCATGGTACTGTGCCAATCGATGCGTTCCACCTCGGTTCCTGGATCCCAGAGATCGGTTCCTTCGGGTATTGGGTCGGTCGCGGTCGGAGTGGGTTTTACAGGGAAAGGGATCAAGTGCGGGACAGCTCGCTCGCGATAGTATTGGATTGCGATTTCCCGTTCGCCGAGGTTGACTCCGGACGCTTTGAGGACCTCTGCATACTCGAGAGGATCGCGATACGACTTGAGTGACTTTCTTCCCGATTCTTCTCCTCGAACGCGTCCGATACCGGTTCCTTCGAGATCTCCCATGTCGATCGGATCGAGTCCGGTGAGTTCGGAATCTTCAGCAGGATGAATGTTGCCATCGAGTTCATCGTCATCGATATCGGCAAGTCCGCTTGGGATCCCCCCTTCTCCCGCTTGGAGCGTATCGCACCAGATGCGGCAGCCTTCTTTATTGCTTTCCTTTTCTTCGATCACATAGGGAAGGCAAAGGCATGCGAAGCGACCTGCTCCGTTTAACCAGTCCTTGGCATAGGCTCGAATCAAGCGAGCCCCAAGCAATGCATCTTGATTGACTCGCGGGGACACGACGTCGGAAGTGAGTGTTTTTGCGGGCAGATTCCATAGCGATTCATAGATGCGCATGTACAGCAACCACAGATTTCCGCTCGCCTTTTTGGGGATCAGCTTTTTGTACACCTGGTCCATGCGTCTGCCGCAGGATCGTTGGAGTCGATCATTGATGAGAAGATCCGCATAAAGATTCGCGATATAGGGTGCGTACGACTCGACGCTTGGCAAACCGCGTCGAATGCGTGCGATGAGGCGAGCGTTATCGGTGAGATCTCCGGGGCACAAGACATGGTGTCCGATTTCATGTGCTAGGATCTCGGGGCCAAAGTCCTCGAGCCGGCTCGCTTCGACCTGTCGCAAGCTGATCACGATCGAATGATCCCTGAGCCGAATCATTGCAAAGCTGCCGGACAGATGTTCCCGTTTCTCATCCGCGGGGGTGTAGCACCAAGCCGGTTCGTGGAGTTGCACAAATTGGCTCCAGTCGGCGAGCGCGCCAGGCCACGCTTGCATCCAGCGCTGCCGAATGTCTTGAAGAGAGTCAGCGGCCTTTTTTGCTTTCATGGAGCCTGCCGGGCGAATAGAAACACATGGTAGGAGGTCGGGATGGTTACGGCCAGAGTGGTACCGTCGAAGGCATGGCTGGTGCTGTGTGCGAGATCCGGGCGGTGGACAGTCAGTTTGCCCCACTTAAGCAAACCATCGCTCGAGATACTCGGACTATTGTTTGCGACACTGCTGGTCGTATCTTTGGCCTCGGCGCGATAAAGCGTATAACCGAACCGGTCGGCATGGAGTTGCCATCGATGGTGTCCATCGGTGATGTAGATTTCTCCTTCGAACGCATAGGTTTTTGGCGGCCGAAGAAAATCTCCGTCGAGACCTCGGAAATCACCGCATTGACCCACTTCAGCAATGGCGGGCATCTTCGGT
>JBILVV010000405.1:0-4564 GCA_044370255.1 Pirellula sp. | reverse complement strand
TTGGTGATCCTATTCGGTACATCTTTCGAGTAACCTAGCCATGCCTTCACTCAAACTGATTCGCGACCATGTTGTAAATGCACCGGTCGCATTGATCCTTAGCGGTGTAGCCATTCTCTTTCTGGCTATGCCGGATTTTGGAAATGCATTCGAATTCCACTTCAGCGATTTGCGGTGGAATATCGGCTCGACAGAGTCATCGAATTTTACTTGGCTATCGTCATGGATCCGCGCTCTACAGAGCGGTCTGCGCATCCTGGGTTGCAATTGGCTTCACTGGTCAATCGATCATTTGTGCTGGGATTTGTTCATGTTCTATTTGGTTGGGAGTCTTTGTGAGCAGAGGAATCGCTCGGCGTTTCTTGCGGTGATTTTAGCAAGTGGGTTGATTATACCCATCACGGTGATGATTTATTCGCCCGAATTCGGGTCGTACCGAGGATTGAGCGGAATCGATACGGCGCTTTATGTATTGCTTGGAACGCTTTGGTTTCTGGATGCGATTCGCGAACGGGATAGAAGTGCCAGCCTTGTCTGCTTCGGACTCCTTGTGGCGATGGTCCTGAAGATAGGCTATGAGTTATTCTCGCAGCAACTTCTATTCGTCACCGACGACTCGTTCACCCCTGCACCTACCGCTCATTCCTCCGGTGCCATCATTGGTATCTTAATTGCGTTATGCTTCGTCGCAAAAGACCACGCCATGCGGAGGCAATCCCATCACCGCCGATGTTTCCTGGAAACCGACGGGAAGCGAATCTCCTAGCCTTGCAATCATCCTGCTCCTTGTCGCGAAATTGGGTTTCCCTTATTTCATGCTTTCGTCGACAGGGCCGTTGCTTCAATCATGGCTCGGACAAACTCGATGCGTCGAGCAGCCTTATCGACTTTACTCGCTATCCAATTTAGGGTCGCTCCTGAGCGAAGCAACCTGCTCGAATTGTTGCGAACCCATGAGTGATTGCGACACTCTCTCTTAGTGCATGTGCAGCAGAGAAATCGCGAAACATCGCACGAAACATGAAACGGCTTGCGGAAGCCCCGCAGAGGACTCTGCTGCGACATTGGAAGGTAGCCGGATACGGTTTGCCGGGCCTGTCTGGAAAGCAGGAAACGAAACGTTGTGAGGGTTCGAATCCCTCGCCTTCCGCTTATAAGCAAGCGTTTGATCGATATGGTTCCGACGGCGCGGTCGACTCTGCGGAGACGCAGTTAGCGCATCGTGTTCCGTGAACGGGTTCTAACAACGATGTCGGTTGAAGTAGCTCAGAGAGAGCATCAGTATCGGGAACTGAAGGTCGCGGGGTCAAACCCGTCGAACGCACCAAGTTGACCAAAAGTCAACTTACGACGTGTCAACGTCGACCAACAAGCTGGCGGGCAACGGTTGTCCAACTCGATCCGCTCGGTCGGCTGGGGAATGAAGATAGGTTTTTGAGTGCTCTTCGGAGCATTCCTGCACCGAATCGGAATGCTCCAGCAAACCGAGCAACGGAAGAGGAGCTTTGCAGATGATTCGCAGGCTGCAAAAAAGGTGTGATGAAGAGAGATGCAACAGCAATCATTGGGGAATCCCGGGTTGTTGCTCTGCGATCGATCAACATCGCAAAACTTGGCAGTCAAAGATCATCTCCGCATCCTTCGTCCGTGATCGGTGTGCAACCGCTTGCCTTAAGGCACACAAGACACAAACAAACCCTAGTTTTTTGTCCGCTATGATGAAAGGAGGCGAACCAAAATGGTATTTAAGAGAGTGATGGTCCGAAGCTACGAAGCTGGCCTAAAGTTCCGTGATGGCGAGTTTAGGGGCTTGCTCGAGGCTGGAAAGCATCGAATTTTCGATCCGTGGGATAAGACAAAGGTCCGAGTCGTCTCCATGAGAGATCCGTGGTTGGTTGACGATCAGTTGGATCTGATCATCAAGTCTGGCACGCTTGCAGGCCGAGCGGAAGTCATCGACTTGAAGGACAGCCAGCGGGCGTTGGTATGGATTGACGGTCGGCTGGCAAGGTTACTGGGGCCGGGGCTTTACGCTTACTGGTTGGGTACACGCGAAGTGCGAGTTGAGTTGATTGATATTCGAAGCGTTCGCTTTGAACATGATGAACTCCATACGATCGTGCGGCTCGCTGATGCTGCCCGATGGTTCGATGTGTGCAAAGTGGAACGGGACTGTGTCGGCGTCTTGTACATCGATGGTCGATATGCCGATCAACTCGAACCGGGCCTGTACGCGTTCTGGAAGGACGCAGCCGAGGTGAAAGTTGCTTGCTTGGACTTGCGAGAAGCCCAGATCGACGTGTCTGGTCAAGAGATCATGACGCTCGACAAGGTCACGCTGCGTATGAACGCTTTGGTTACCTACGTCATCAAGGATGCGCGCCGTGCGGTGTCCGCAGCCTTCGATGTACGTCAGTCCCTGTACCGCGAGGTACAGTTGGGGCTGCGTGCAGTGATCGGTGGGCGAGAACTCGATAGCTTCTTGACCGGCAAGGATGAAGTCGCTCAAGAGTTAGCGCAGCAAGTCCGCGAGCAGGCAACGGCGATGGGTCTGGAGGTTCGTTCCGTAGGTATCAAGGATGTGATCCTGCCGGGCGAAATGAAAGACTTGATGAATCGGGTTACCGAGGCCAAGAAGGCTGCCGAAGCCAACTTGATCGCTCGGCGAGAAGAGACTGCAGCGATGCGTAGCCAAGCCAATACGGCGAAGCTACTGGCTGAGAATCCGACGTTGATGCGACTGCGCGAACTCGAAGTGCTTGAGAAAGTGGCTTCTGCAGGAAAGATCAGCGTGGTTCTCGGTGAGAAGGGATTGGCCGACACAGTGGTGAACCTGCTGTAAAGATAACGCCGTTGTAGCGCTCGCTACAACGGCGTTTTTCGTGGTTCATTTACGTTGATTTGCCGTTTCCTCGTCGCGCTTACATCACGGCAATTGGTCGGTCGATCTCGAGTTGATCACAAACGCGTTCGAGCAATCGATCCATCGTGAACGGCTTCTGCATGAAGTCGTTGGCTCCTGCCATCCGAAGATCAGCGATTCGTTCGGAATCCACCATTCCCGAGATGCACAGGATCTTCACAGAGTCCATCGTTCGATCGGTGCGAACCCGTTGGCAGACTTCTCGACCATTGATGTCTGGCAACATCACATCGAGCACGACAAGGTCCGGACGAAATTCCTTGACCTGCATCCCAGCGTCGAATCCGTTGTTCGCAGTCCGGATATCAAATCGACCGTCGCGCTCGAACGTGTCTCGCATCAGGTCTACCAGATCTTGATCGTCATCGACGATCAACAACTTCTTCTTGCCGCTCTCCAAGGCATCGGTCGGTATGCCGTTGTCCTTCATGAAGACGAACAACTGATCTCGAGGGATTCGGCGAAAGCGACTTCCGGGAACGCGGAATCCTTTCAGCGTACCGTTGTCGAAGCAACGAATGATCGTTTGCTGACTCACTTTGCAAATCTTCGCAGCTTCACCGGTAGTAAAAACTGTTTTTGTAGTCGACATGAAACTCAACCATCCTTGTTGAATGTTCTGTACTGCGCTGAACGTTCGGTCCCATTCGAGACTTGCCCGAACGTTGCATCCTGTAACTCCAACCAGGCTCGCCGAGTCTACCGAACTTGCCTTGGTTGAGGCGGAGAATAGCCAAGTCGCGAAAGGCGGGTCAAGACGGATTTAAGCCAAGCAAGAAAAACAGTCTTAACAATCTGGGAAGACTCTAGAGGGAGAGTAGGTATTTGAGCAATTCGATCCGCTGGCGATCGTCCAAAGTCTCGAGCAATCCCATCGGCATGAAGGAATTTTCGGAGATTCGCAGCTCCTCAATCGTATCGCGATCGATCGTCACGGTGTCGGTCGCTGTTCGAAGTCGGATCGCAGAAGGCGTCTCCTCCACAACCAGGCCTGTGACCACCTGACCATCGTCGGTCCTCACGACGCGAGCCTGATAATCTCGGCCGATGACGGCGTTGGGGTCGATTACGTTCTCTATCGCGTATTCGATTCCTTTGGCCCCTGTCCCTTGAAGTTTGGGGGCTATCTCGGTGTTGGTTTGCTCGAGGGAATGGCACGATGCGCACAGTTTCTGAAAGTGCTTTTGGCCCGCCGCCGCGTCATAAGCCCAGAGAGGTGCTTCCTTATAGATGCTTGTCAATCGGGAAACCTCCTGTCGCAATCCCTCCGGGCTCGTCCCTATGCGTCCCCACACTTCTTCCAAGCTTGCCCGAATCCTCTCATCGCCTAACGCAGCGATTTGTCGCGCGGTGTACGCATTCAACTTAGACTTACTCAGCTCCCCAGACTTCATGGCCTCCAGAAGCTGCTCAGTCCAACTTTGGCGACTGGCCAGCACCCCAAGGGCGGCCGCCTCGACATCCCCATCCCACCTCGGTAAACGTTCCAGGATCGCAGCACCGACGGACGACTGCTCGTAAACTCGCAAGAGGGGCAACACTTCCAAGACCCGTTTTCCATGATCCAGTTGCGTCAGCAAGATCGGAACATTTGCGGAGTTATGATCGAACGCTAGCAGTCGAAGTGCATGCCCGATGTCG
>JBILVV010000404.1:0-4578 GCA_044370255.1 Pirellula sp. | reverse complement strand
GAAAAAATAGATGGCGACCAACGGGAACACGGGCAGCACACTGATAATGAACAATCCCCAATCATAATTGCCCGTACGCTCCTTCAGCCAGCCAAACCAAGGTTGCGCAATGGAAGATGCAAGCCAACCGGCTGTACCAGCGACCGACGTCACCTTCCCCGGATGCATTGGGGATACATCCTGTGCGAAGGAATAGTAAATCGGAAAAATAGCTAAAGCCCCCGCTCCCGAAACCAACAAGACACCGAGCATCGCGAATCGCAACGGCTCGAGTTCGAAGAACAGTTTGGCTTCCTCCGCCCAGGTGACGGTCTCGGTTGGACCGACAACCTTCGTTATCTCCGCAGGTCCCTGGGACTTCTGCACGCGATGATACAGAAACGGTACCGCTGCGATCGATGCGAAAAGAAATACGCCCAGCGATAGAGACAGCAAACGCGCGGACTTGATCGACCAACCTCGATGGGCCATCGCCAGTGCGAGGACACCTGAAGCGAAACAACCTATATCGGTGAAAATGTACCAAAGTGAGTTAAAGATCAATGTTTGACGCTCGCTGAATCCATAATTCTCACGCATGATCAAAGGGAGCCACGCACGTACCAATTGCCACATGGTGTTGATGCTCATGACAAACAACACGACCATAACAAACTGACGCGTGAAAATTGCCATCCACCACGGATCGCTATCGCCGATATCGTTTTCTTTGCGTTCTTCAGGATGCTGGATCACAAGATCCTTGTCGCGAACCACATACAACCACAAGAACACCCATGTTGCTCCGACGATGGCGATTCCCTGAAAGCCAAAACGCCAACTTCCAGGCTCCGGAGTGAGAATCGCGAGCATCACCAGCGGAGTGAGGATCGCGCCGATCGAGGTCCCGCTCTGAAGCACGCTGTTACCCATCGCTCGCCCCCGCCGACTCAGAAGGGCCTGCGTTGTCTTGAGACCGCACGGCCAGTGGGCAGATTCAAAGAAGCCTAACAGGAGCCTGCACCAATAGAGTTCCTCATAGTTGCGAGCCCAACCGGTCAGGAAACCCATCAGCGACCAACCTAAAAGTCCGATCGGGTAGATCCAACGAACCGAGATGCGATCGACCAGAAACCCCCAAAAAAGGGTGCCAAAGGCAAAGCTATACCCAAAGATCGCTTCAACATTTCCGTATTGAATAGAGCCGAGTTGAAACTCCTCTTTAATTCGAGGAGCCGCCACGGCCAACGTTTGGCGATCCATGTAGTTGACTGCCGAGGCGAGCAGCAAGAGAAGACAAACAGTGATAACACGCGAGCGCGGGATCGATCC
Organism: Pirellula sp.; assembly: GCA_044370255.1. Classification (GTDB taxonomy): domain Bacteria; phylum Planctomycetota; class Planctomycetia; order Pirellulales; family Pirellulaceae; genus JBKCUI01. The sequence continues at coordinate 3,267 of JBILVV010000404.1, read as the reverse complement.
GTCTTCTATTTTTGGGAACAGCACAAAGAACTCCGATAACACTCCAAGAGTGATCTACCAATAACGCTCTACGACGTAGTGGCCCGTTTCCGATCGCTTGTGCTTGCGCATGCCGCGAGCGTTGAGCATGGCCTCGACATCATCGAGCATTTGTGGATTGCCGCACATCATGACGGCGCTGTTCTCCGGCAACAGTGGTTCGCCCGCCATCTCCTCGAGCTTGCCTGTCTCGATGGCGGTTGTAATTCGTCCCAAAATACCGCTGCTGTGCTGTGCCCGCGATACGACAGGAATCGTTTTAAATCGTCCCGCATGCGTCCGTGCATAGCACTCCAACTCTTCGGTGTATGCCAGATCGGTGGGATAACGCACGCCATGCACCACCACGATCTTCTCATATGTTTCCCAAATCTTCCGCTCGCGCAACATGGCGATATAAGGGGCCAATCCGGTGCCTGTCCCCAACAACCAAATGCATTTGGCCGCTGGCGTATGTTCGAGCGTGAAACCACCCGTGGCTTTCATCGACACATCGATCGGATCCCCATCCTTCATCCCCCAAAGCTTGGGCGTCAACTCGCCGTCATCGACCCGGACGATGAAAAACTCCAAGGTGTCCGCATGCGGAGAGGCGACGGAATAGGGTCGATGCAAATGCTTATCCTCGAGCGGCATCCCCACTTGGAGGAATTGACCGCACGCGAACGGTGCAACCCCGGGACAATCGATGAACAGCGTGAACAAGCCGTCATGCCAAACATGTTTTCGCGCGATCCGACCGTTGATCCATTGCAGCGCCATGGCGAGCCGCTCCCATCGAACTCAGAACGGGAATATCGTGGATGATGAATCCCCGATCATAGCAGATGTGCTTCGGCCGGTGGGGAGGATCACTTTTCCTCCCAGTCTGCTGCCTCGGCTCGCCACAGGGTGTCCGGATCCACTTGCTGGGCGGCCGCCGATTTCTCGATGTTCTCCCGCTCATGCAGGATCAATCGGGTGAGTTGCTCGCGAGTGTCGTTGATGAGCGCTAACAAACCGTTGAGCATGTGGGTGCCGTGCCATTCCCCGGCGGCAAAACCGCGAACCGCTTCGGCCTTCAAATTCGCCAATTCGCGCTGCATGCGGATGAGGTTACCTAAATCGAGCTTGGAGGAAACCTCCGTGTTGAGGGCCGATTGCTCGATGGCGATCACCCGCGTCATAAACTCCGCGAAACGGCTCTCCCGCTCGCTGCGCCGATGCTCTGCATACCATTGATACAGGAAAAACAGCGCACCGAGGATCGTCGCTGCAATCGCTAGCAGGTTCTCCATGTAATCGATCACATCGCTCGCAATCAGGGCCTTGTTGCGATTGCGATACAACTCAACCCCCGGATGGGATTCATATTCGGTTGGCAAGTCGAACGTCTTGGCATCGAGGTCCAGCCCGGTATTGCGCGCAGCGTCGGAATCGAAGATCGCTTTCAGCAGCCTTTGGACGGATTCGTCGGGTTGCTTTCGATGTGCTACCAGCAGCATTCGAGATCCGACCGTGCGCAAATCACGATCCGGGATCTTCGGAGATACATCGTAGGTATACGCCGGGATCGTGCACTCCGATATCAGAGATCGCTGAAGTTCGTATTGGTCCGATCTTCCGTGCGGCAAGGAATCCTCTGCATCGACATCGATCGCGCCCGAGAGCGCGAACGCTCGCGCGTAGGGGACCTCAACAAGCCGGTAACCTTTCTTTTCGACAAGCTGATAGACAACAGGCGATGGGATCATCGATACATGAAAGATCGCATCCGGCAACGCATCGTCGGAACCCCGCAACAGATCTTCATAGCTGGCGAACTCGTCCGCAACGATCACGGAATTCGGATCCCGCTTCGGATCGATGCCTAAATCGACAAAGTCCAACAAGTTGACTGCCAGCACACGCGTGCCGCTCGATGGAGAATCGATGAAAACCCGCTTGCCGCGAAGTTCCCCTAACTCCTTGCCGCGAAACGAGCCTTCTAAACTTTCCTTGACCAGAACGTGCAGCGGTTCCATTTGCAACGCTGCCAATTGCCTTACCTGCGTTCGCGAACCGAGATTCAGTCCACCCTGAACCAACGCCAAGTCGATCTCCTGGTCGTTGAGCCAATCGAGCGATTGCTCGGAACCTTCCGATGGCTCTAGCTCCAATTCGATCCGATGCCTGCGAAGTTGCTCTTTGAGCTTTGAGACCATTTGAAAGCGAGCACTCGCCTCCTTGCCTGCCGAGATCCGCAGGCGGAGTATCGGGTCCACGCGCCATGGCCCCCATATCCAGATCCCAAATCCGATAAACGCAAGGGCCGCTAGCAAGAGGAGAGCCTCCCGAAGCTGGCTCGGTTTGGATGTCATGGCCGGATCCAGACGTGCAGTCGTCGTTGACCCGCTCGCACCTCTGATATCAGTAGTGGGGAGGAATTTCATCTTCGGGACGCCGAGGTTCTCGATTCAAATCGCGGATCGCCCGAAAATCGCTCGCCAAGCATCGGATTTCACGTTCTAACAACTCGATCCGGCGCGACTGATCCACGACGATCTTGTCCAAGTCTTGAACAGTACGTTGCAAATGGGTGAAGAGTGTTTCCAGTTCGGTCAGTCGCGTTTCCGCGGAGGGTGGTTGGGAATTCATCCCCTTATCTTAAAGCGGTTTCGTCGCTGATAGTAGTCGTCTGGTAGCAACCCCCTGCCGCTTTCCAAAAGGCTACACTGAGCCAACGCACAATCAACTTCTGTGAAAAAGCTATGAATCATTCCGTTCCCCCGATCCGTATCCGCACCGCCACCGGCGAATCGATCCAATCGCACGGAAAGTTCGTTCTCTACTGGATGACTGCTTTTCGCAGACTCCACTCGAATTTCGCTCTACAGCGAGCGGTCGAACTGGCAGTCGAGTTGCAGCGCCCCCTGCTGATCTTTGAGGCCCTCCGGGTCAGCTACCCATGGGCTAGCGATCGATTTCATCAATTTATTATCGATGGCATGCGCGACAACGCCCGCGAAGTCGCCGGTTCCAACGCGGGCTACTTGGCCTACGTGGAACCGAGTCGCGGAGATGGACATGCCTTGGCTCAAACGCTGGCCGAACAAGCCTGCGCGGTCGTCACCGACGACTTCCCATGCTTCTTCCATCCCGCTATGTACCAACGTGTCGTGCGAAAATGGAAAGCCTATGTCGAACTGGTCGACAGCAACGGCATCCTCCCGATCCATGCCGCCGACCGAACCTTTACCGTCGCCCACT
>JBILVV010000403.1:0-4585 GCA_044370255.1 Pirellula sp. | reverse complement strand
CGGTGAGATCACTTCTTCTTTTTCTTCTTGTCGTCGGCCTCTTCTTCCTTCTTCACTTTCTTTTTCTTCTTGAGCGAAATCTTCGGAACGCGAACCTTTGCCATACCCAAAACAATCGAGTCGTCGGACCACTTGTTCAGATCCTGAAGTCGCTTGATCCGTTCAGCTCGGGTCATGACGTTTCGGGACTTGATAGCCCCTGCGCGTACTTTAAGGCTTTTGTCGAGGGTCATTTTCGGATGGTTTTTATGAGCAGTATTGAGCCGATTGTCGTGAAAATCCGCGGCGAGTTCGTCGCGGGAGTGGAAAAGCTTATCTGCCCATGCGATTCCTTTCAAGCCGAGATTGGGCTATTATTCTGGTGTGGCGGCTTGCATCCGATCAACGGGCACGGACGAAAAAATGGCTGGGACTATCCAAACGGGAACACCGACTCCTCCCCGACGAGTGTCGCCCCTCGTTTGGACAATGATCTTTGTCGTTCCAGCAGCATTGTTGGCCGGGTGGTTTGGGCTCCGTTTTTGGGTGGAACGATCGGCGAAATCTCGAATTTACGCGATGCTTCAACCATCCCAAGCCGCCGATTTGATCGAGAGTTGGTCCCCTTGGCTCGGATCTCCGAACTCACTGAAGTGGCTTCAGGCAGAGGCTTACCGCAAGGCCAGAGATCGAGGTCGAGTTGAGCGAATCACCGATGCTCTTGCCGCAAATGGGGGCGACGCAACATTCGCATCTTCCCCAATTGTTCTTTTGGAAGGGAGTTTAGGCGGACCTCAAAGGATCCGGGAAAAGCTCGGGCCACTGCTGCAACTCTACAAGGAAAATGGTTCCGAAGTGCTTGCTGCCTTGGTTGAAGGCTATTTGATCCAAGGGAACACTTCCGGAGCTGGCCAGACCCTCTCTTTATGGGGTGAATTGTTCGAGAACGATTTTCAACTCGAGTTCTGGAAAGGCGTTTTGGCGACCCGAAATTACAACCTGGATCAAGCTGTACTTGCATTCCGACAATCCATAAAACTGAACCCGAACTTTCCGCGAGCCCGCCACGAACTTGCCGAAGTCTTTATCGAACAAGCGAAGTTTGAAGATGCGAAATTGGACTACCAGTGGTTGGTAGACCGATTCCCGAGCAATCTAGAGTACATCACTGGGTACTCGAGATGCCTTCTTAACTTGGGCTACCCCGATGAAGCCATTGAGCAACTCCGCAAAATACCAGACGTATCAAGACTCCCGAGTCCCGAATTGTCTTTGGTTTGCGAAGCGAACCTCGAAGCCGGTCGCACTGAAGAGGCGAGCAAGCAAGCGGCGATTTTGTTGAATCGATGGCCCAAGGCGTTGCCGTATCTGCAACTCCAAGCTCGATGTAAAGCAAAAATGAGCCAGCAAGGTGAAAGCGAGGCACTCTTCTCAAAAGCAGCCGAAAGTCAAACCAAACGACCAGAAATCGACCGAATGCTCGAACAGCTTGCCCTCGATGGCGGCAATCAGCAACTCCGTATGGACCTAGGCGAGATGATGATGACCTACATGGATCCTGCTGCAGGTGTTGGCTTTATCCAGATTGCATCGAGAACTGCCCCCAACAATCTGCGTGGACATCAACTGCTCGCATACTATTTCGATCGCGAAGGGAAAACCGATGCTGCTGCGGCACATCAACAAGCGATAATGAGAATTCAAATGGCAATGGAGGAGGCCGCAATGATGCAACGCGACCAAGAGCCACCGACGATTCTGACACCGTCCGGCCTGCCATGACTCGCGTGCCAAACAGATCAACCTTGCTCGCATCTCGGACAACCATGGCTCCGATGTTGGCAATCTGTTGCGCGTTTGCAGGGGGCCTAGGTTGTTCGCCGCGTACCGAAGTCGCAACCGATCGCACCTCCGGCCGTCAAAATGTGTCAGCCAACACGAATTCGCAATCCATCAGCGAATCTGCCTCAGTCTTGCGATTCACAACCCATGGCCCCGATGTCGGGGTCGATTTCCGCTATCAAAACGGTGAATCTGCAGGTCTCGCGGCGATGATCGAATCCAATGGAGGTGGGATCGCCATTCTTGACTTCGATCGAGATGGACGATGGGACATCTTTGCTCCCGGCGGAGGCCGCCTGACCGGCGAGAAAGAACCGATCATGGTGAAAAACGGTTTTTATCAACAACTGCCATCTCGATCATTCATGAACGTTGCATACCCATCCGGCTGTCAACCGGGTGTGTGCTATTCCTTCTCCGTTTCTGCCGGAGACTGGGATTCAGACGGTTTCACTGACTTGTTCGTGTCGGGATACAACGGGCAGCAATTGCTCAGAAATTTAGGGGATGGGACCTTCGAAGATGCAACCCAGCAAGCGGGATTCCACCATCGCGGTTGGAGTTCGTCTGCCGCATGGTTCGACCTCGAGAACGACGGAGATCTCGATCTTTATATCGCTCATTACGGTATCTGGTCCCCGCAAATCGAAAAGCCATGCATGAATGCAAAAGGGGAAATCGACCGATGCGCTCCCGGCGATTTCTCCGGGGAACACGACGAACTGTGGATCAACCTCGGTGACGGTCGATTCCGCGATGATTCCGAAAAAGTTCGTTCGTATGCATATCGAGGTGTCGGTGTCGTTGCTTGCGATTGGGATCACGATGGCGATACCGATCTCTACATTGCTAACGACGAGGATCCAAACGTCCTTCTCAACAACCTTGGTAACGGAGAGATTCAGGAAATCGGAGCCAAATCAGGCACTAGCCTTGGATCGCGAAACATCGTGGATGGCAGCATGGGGCTGGCGGTCGGTGATTTCGACGGAAACCTCAAACCGGATATCCTGGTCACCAATTATCAGGATGAATACTGCGAACTCTACCTTAATCAGGGCAACCAGTACTTCACGCTTGGGACTCGTTCCGCAGGTCTCATGGCGTTGGGACAAGCGGTCGTGGGATGGGGGACCGCGTTCGCGGATGTCGATCACGATGGCGATGAGGACTTGTTCGTTATCGCAGGCCACACCAGCCGCCGTCCCATCAAGAGTAGCAATCTTCAGAAGCCCTACCTGCTCGAGAACCAACAAGGCAAGCGTCTCCTTTCTATTGGGGAATCGGTCGGTGATTTCTTTCGGAAAGTGCATGCCGGTCGCGGCATGGCAATCGGGGACTTGGACAACGATGGCGACATCGACTTGGTCGCAAGCATGCTCGAACAACCGATCGAGATCGTTCGCAATGACTCGAAATCCCTCGGGAACTATCTGTTGATCGATTTGGTTGGTACGAAGGCCAACCGCGATGCGACCGGAGCATGGGTCGAAGCAGACTTCGGAGTAAGCCGACATATAAGACATCGGATCGGTGGCGGTTCGTACGCATCCACGCACGCCCAGTCACTCCACCTCGGCTTAGGCGGCCTCGATTCGATTCCCTCGATCACGATCCATTGGCCAGGCGACGACACGCAAGAACTTAAGAACGTCCAAGCCAATCAAAGAATCCAAGTCATTCAAGGAATAGCAGCGGAAGCATCGCTCTCGAATTGAAATTCACCCCGTTTCCCCCCACTGGCAATCCGAGCCTCGACAACTTCGGTGCAGCGACTTGTTAAGGAATGAGATGCCTCTGCAATGGCGGTTGCACCAAAAGGCACCCCCGAGCATCCGATAGCCCAGACGAGTATCTCTATTCCTCGGGTCTCTCCGGCAGACCCTTGAATTCGCGGTCGAAACATATTCGAAAAACCGCATGGATTTTTTGCTCAGCTTGAGCACCGCACGATTCGAATCGGGCATAATATGCCTGATTCATACCCGATTCCTCGAGAACGTTCCGCGCTATGTCAGAAAAACAGAGCAATGTGCCGTTGCCAACTCAGGATGTGCCAGCGGCTTCCTATCCGTTTTTTGCCCAATTGGCCAGAATCATTAATTCCGGCCAGGCTCGATCGGTTGTCGTCTCGGGAAACATTTACGACTTGTATTACGACGGTCGCGAGTACGTGCCGTTGATGCAATTCTTGCAGAGCAAAACCAAAGTCCCAGGATTGATTCAGGTCGTGTATGAACTGAACGGACCGGTGCGAGTGAGCGACGAAGACCGGGTCAAACTGCGCGAGGCATGGACCGCTTGGAAGAACGGTGTATCCGTCGACGTGGTCGCCGCCCGCGAAGTCTTGCCCGATGGTAGCAAGTATGAACTTCGACGGCGCGAATTCGATCAATATCTCCGCGATGCGATCGGAAACGCGACTCAGGCTCTCGAGTTCATGAGGCAACTGACCATCTGCTCGCGATCCTGCCTCAAGGAAAACTTGCTCATTCTCATCGAGGGTGCGGATATCCTGCTTCCCTCCGGCGATGGCGATGTCGCGCGTATGAACGACGCCCAACTTCGCCGCATCACGATCGTGACCGATTGGTTTGGAGACCCTGCATTCTTCAACGGCAAGGACAATGTCGTCCTGCTCGCTGAATCCCGCAGTTTGATCCACCCCCGAATCGCTCGTCTCCCGCAAGTTCTCTCGGTAGAAATTCCCTCCCCCGATCTGGCTGGCCGAAAACATTACACGCAGTGGCATACCGCAAACTCA
>JBILVV010000067.1:0-15752 GCA_044370255.1 Pirellula sp. | reverse complement strand
CAACATCGGATTGCAGCGAGGGGTGATCACTGGTGAACTCTTCGCCATTCTTGTAATCATGGCGGTGGTGACGACCCTTATGGCGTCGCCGATTTTTGATCTGCTGCGATTGAATCCGCCAGCTTCGAATCGCTGAATGTAAATGAGTGAATGCCGAGCATGATCGCGCCGACAACGAGCAGACTGTCCGCGATATTGAAGTTGGGCCATGTATGTTCGCCGTAGCGAAACAGTATCCAATCCCGCACTCCGCCAGCGTTGCGACCCGGTAGTCCATGCATATTCAACCGATCGTAGAGATTACCGAGGATTCCGCCGGACACTAATCCGAGCGCGCATGTCAGCCAAGAGGACCGGGCTCCCTGAAATTTGAACAACCACAGCACGATCGCGACGATTGCACAGATCGAGACCGCTCCGAAAACCAATCCCAATCCTTGTCCCAAACCGAACAGAGCTCCCTGATTCACGGCTGTCTCAAACCCGAAATAGTTCTCGATGAGCCAATGCGGAGGTCTCTCGCCAGGCAAACCCAACGCATCGAAGATCGCCTGCTTGGTCCACAGATCGCAGCCGCAACCAAAGATCGTCAGCCCGATGTAGGTCCACAGCCGATGTCGCAAAATCGTTTTTGGGATCGAAGCGGAAGTGTTCATCGGAATGATTCTACCAGCGGGCTTCCATGTGATCGACGATATGGTCGGCGAGTCGTTCCGCGGCTCGCTGGAAGGATGTCGCGATCGACTGGCCCGCTTCGGGGACAAAGTCTGTCCGTTCCGAGAAGTAATGGCTCACCTCTCCAGGGGGCATAAACCGCGTTTCGATCAAGTTCATTCCGCGTCGATCGGTCCAACTCAACTCCACGTTCATCACCGTTTCGAGCAATCGAGGCTCGTCGGTAATCACCTCGCTCTTCACACGCTTGGCATCGTTGGTCAGTCGCACAGTTAAAACCGAATCGGCGGTGGCCGATTGACTCAGCTTGTAGGGAGTACGCTTTTCGATCTCTTTTTGAAGAGCCTCGGTGATCAGCACGCCTAACTCAGGTCGAAAGCTATCGCTTCGGACAACCGGAACATGAATCGTTCGGATATCGCTGCGGTAAAGACCTGCGTTGCCGAAACGGTAACCCAAGCAACCCGGCACGGAAACCACGCCCATCAAAAGGGTGATGGCAATTCCGCATGTATGCCAGAAACTGGTCCGTCGGGTTGTCATCGTCGCGTCGACCCATCTCCAGAGGCCATCACCCCTTTCGACTCCTTGGCGCGATTCTCTTCAGCAGCCTTTACGATCGGTCCGATTTTGTCGCGAGTCGGGAACACCGTTGTCATCCAGCTCAAATACGGAGTCGGCAACGATGGCTTTCCATCCCCCTTGGCGATAATTTCGCGAGCCTTGTCCGCGAAGGGAGTGTCGGGGAAGTCTTCGAGGATCCGATCGCAGTAGATTTTCGCCGCTGCATATTCCTCTTTGTTCGTACGGTATTGGGCTTCATCGTACAAACGCTCCGCCTTGCGGAATTTGACTTCGGCCATCATCTCTCGAATCGGATCTTTGTTCTCCAAAGCCTGATCCGGAAACTGCTTGACCATCTGCTTGAGGAGCTTTTCAGCATGCTCTAGGGGTTCCGAGGTGTACTGCGGTCCCTGATAAGCGAGCAGAGCAGATTTGGCACCGAGAAAATGGGCATCGAACTGGTGCGGGCTGTCTGCGTATATGGTGATCAAGTCGCGGTAGGCATCGAGTGCCTCGGGCCAATTCTCTCTCTTGAACTCGGTGTTCGCAATTTCCATCGTCACGTCGTCGGCCAGTCTACTCGTCGGACTATCCAATCGCATCTTCTCCAAGACCCGTTTGCCGTGGTTCTCGGTATCATTCAAAGGACGTTTATTGTCAGTGAGGTTGACGTGGTAGAACCGATCGGGAAACTGCAGCCAGTAGTGCCCTATTTCCATGCGACGACGATCGACTTGGTCTTGCCAACGGGTGCGAGGATAATCTTTCATCAGCTTCACGTACTGGTTCTCTGCTTTGGGGTAATCCTCGGCAAAGTAGTAGCTCTCGGCTGCCATGAACATCGCATCCTGTTCCAGCGCGCTACTGGTCCAGTCTTTCGCCGCAGCTAGGTACTGTTTCCCAGCCTTTCGGAATAACTCGCGTCGCTCAGTACCCTCGGCATTCTTGGCTTGTTCGAACAACTGATCCGCTTCGCGATACTGTTGTCTTGCTTTGTCCTTATTGATCGGCCGTTGTCCCACTCCTGGAATGTCTTGAAGAATCTTCGGCAAATTGGAATTCACGCGGCGATTGGCGCGAGCTCCCTCAGGGCGAATCCAGTTCCCCTCACGATCCTCGTATCCTTCGACCTCATTCTTGGCTCGTGCATACTCGTCCTCACCCTTCCATGGATTGAGGCTCGCGCATCCGAGACAACTGAGCAGCAAGCAGGTCGGCGCTGCCAACTTCAACCAATGGGAACGAAACGGTATGCAAGTATGTTCGCAGCTTTGGCGATTCAACGCTTCAACTCCTCCAGAAATGGGAGCAGCTTCAGCCTTCGCTCGGACAACTGATTGAGTATGTGTTCCATCACGAATCGCGTTTCGCTCTTGGCTGTTTCCGGAATAGAAAACTCGAGATCGTTCAAGCTTACCTCGGATGCTCTCTGCAGTACGCGAACGGTTTGAGTGGTGATGCGAAGGACGTTTCGTTGCACAGGTGAACACGCAGGACAGGCCACCCCTCCTCCCGATGTGGTCATCGCCACCGTCGGTCGATCCAAATCGATCGGGTCGCCGCAGCCTACGCACTGCGCTAGACTCGGCAACAACCCCAACATCCGTAACGCCTGCAACTCAAATCGCAGCGTCGCACTCGATGCGCACTCCCCCTCATCCAAAGCGATCAGTGTCAGCGATAACCAATCCATCCAACCAGATATGGGTTGGTGATCTTCGGTCAATACGTTTGTCAGTTCCACCGCGTGAAAACCACAATACAAGGGTAGCAATCCACGCTGGGCGGATCGAAAACGTCGCTGCAACTTGGCCTCGGTGAGCAAGTCCAGGGTGTCTCCGGTCTTAGTCAGGAAGACTACGGATGACCGACTTAACAGGTCAAGAGCAGATTCGAAGGGACTCTTCAGCCGCCGCGCCCCCTTGGCGATCGCCGATATCTTGCCAAACCCCTCTGTCCATAACGTGACCACTAGACTGGTCTCACTCCATGGGACCGTACGAAGGACGATAGCATCGGTCTTCTCAAGTGGCATAAATCAAGTCGCACCCATCAAATCCCGCAGCGCCTCGCCGGTCGCCGACTCCATCTGAGCTATTCGCTCCGGCGGCCCCTCGCCAAGGATTCGTCCGCCACCGGCTCCCCCCTCCGGTCCCAAATCGATCACCCAGTCACAACTGCGAATCAAGTCCATATGGTGCTCGATCACCAAAACCGTATGTCCGCTATCAACCAATCCTTGCAGCACCGATACCAACCTTGCTACATCCGATAAGTGCAAACCTGTCGTCGGTTCGTCCAGCACATACAGCGTTCGATCGTTCGTTCCACGACCCAATTCATTTGCTAGCTTCAATCGCTGGGCCTCTCCACCACTGAGAGTAGTCGCTCGCTGACCGAGGGTGAGATAACCTAAACCGACATCCTGCAGCTTCCGCAAAACGCGATGCAAGCTATCGAAGCTATCAAAGAATGCAGCCGCTTCATCGACGGTCATTTCCAACACCTGCGCGATATTTTTCCCTTTGAAGTGGACTGCGAGGGTGGCTCGATTGAATCGCCGACCATTGCATGTGGAGCAGGGGACGTCGACATCTTCGAGGAAGCTCATCTCCAGCTTCAATCGTCCTTGGCCTGCACAGGTTTCGCATCGACCGGCACCTGCGTTGAAGCTGAACCGAGCCGCCGCGAAACCTCGCTGCTTGGCATCTCGGGTGGCGGCAAAAATCTTTCGGATGTCATCCCATAGACCGACATAAGTCGCCGGAACGCTGCGCGGGGATCGACCGATGGGAGACTGGTCGACCTCGATCAACCGATCGATATGCTCGACTCCTTGGATCTCGCGCCAGTGCCCTTTCGTTTTCGTTCCCGCCAGATGCGATGAGACCGCGAGCACGAGAGTATCGTGAACCAATGTGCTCTTGCCACTGCCACTGACCCCAGTGATGCCGACCAAACGACCGAGCGGTATCCGAACCGACACATCGCGCAGATTGTTTTTGGTGATCCCTTTTAATGCGAGATGCGAGAGATCCTCGTCGACCACTCGATGTTGCGAGCGAGCGACTTGCTGATCCCCGATCAAGTATTGGGCCGTTACCGACTCGGAAACTTTTTGTACTTGTTTGGGAGAACCGGATGCGACGATCCGTCCACCTTGACGCCCTGCGCCCGGTCCAATGTCGACCAGCATGTCGGCGGCTCGCATCAACATCTCATCGTGCTCAACCACGACAACCGTGTTCCCCTGTTGCTGCAACGATCGCAGGATGGCGATCAGTCGTTGGGTGTCGCGTGGATGCAGGCCTATCGATGGTTCGTCGAGAACATAGCAAACGCCGATCAAGCCAGTCCCGACGCTGGTAGCCAATCGCACGCGCTGCAACTCGCCGCCGCTGAGCGTTTCCGCAGGACGATCCAGTGTCAAATACGACAGGCCGACCTGTCGAAGATATTCCATCCGAGGAATGATTTCCTTGAGAATCGGTCCGACGATCCGCTGTTGATCACCTTCGAGTATCAACTGCTTGAGCCATTCGTTGCAACCATCCAACGGCATGCTGACTAGATCTGCGACAGACTTGCCAGCGAATCGAACGGCGAGCGATTCCGGTCGCAATCGTGCGCCGTGGCATGCGGGGCATGGATCGCGCGACAGCGTGTCGAGATGCCCGAAACCTTCACACTTGGGGCAAGCGCCGTAGGGGCTGTTGAAGCTGAATGTTCGCGGCTCGAGCTCCGGCATGTTGACACCGCATTCAACGCATGCGTAACGGGTCGAATAGAGATGCTCGATTCCACCGGTTTCGCGCTCTTGCGGTGATTGGCCATGGGCCGATGATTGGCAATGAGCTGCGACTAGCCCATTGGTCAACGACAGGGCCTGCAGGATGGCCTGCTCGATTCGCTCGGCGTTATCGGGCCTGAGGATGACACGATCGACGACCCCGGAAATCGAATGCTCGCGCCGCGGTGCCAGAACGGGTAGTTGTTCGAGTTCTACGAACTCGCCATCCACTTTCGCGCGTACCAATCCCGCTTGAATCATCCGATCGAACACATCGGCATGACTCCCTTTGCGGCTCAAAACCATCGGTGCCAAGATCGTTAACTTGGTTCCCGCAGGGAGCTTCAGCATCGAAGCCAAAATCGTCGAGGGGGCTTGGCGATCGATGGGGCGACCGCACATATGGCATGCAGGAACCCCCCCTCGAGCCATCAGGAGTCGCAGAAAATCATAGATCTCACTGATCGTGCCGACGGTGCTGCGCGGGCTGAAGACCCCTTGGTGTTGATCGATACACAGCGATGGCTGTAGCCCTCGAATCGAATCGACTTTCGGACGCTCCATCTGGTCGACGAACTGCCGCGTGTAACTCGAGAGGCTTTGCAGGTATTGCCGTTGCCCTTCGGCGAACAGCGTATCGAATGCGAGCGAGCTCTTGCCGCTGCCGCTGACGCCCGTCAGTACGGTCAGTTTGCCGCGTGGGATATTGAGATCAACTTTTTGGAGATTGTGGGTACGAGCCCCTCGGATCTCGATATAGGAACTCGCAGTTTTCTTCATCGATCCTATGATTGCCAATTCCTAAACGGACGGGAACGAAGCAGATTGGCTTCGCTGTCGTTGACAAATTCTTCCTTGATCGGGTCGATCGTCAACTTGCGTTTCAGGATCCATGCGATCGCGGCGGCATGGCAAGCGATATGTGATTTCCGCATGATGTCTTCGTTCGCCGCGGTTCGTCCGCGGGATCGCATGCAGTCAAAGAAGTTGCGAGCATGCTCGTGGACATCGAGCCCACGCGAGCGTTTGATTTGTTCGGTGATCTCTCCTTGCAATGCTTCGGGAGTGGCCACGATCTCACCGGAATCCCCGGTCTCGACCGAACCGGCTTCGCCGACGAATCGGACGGGGCAGGTTCCCAGTCGCGTGATGTAGTGAGGCGAGCGGTCGCCGAACGGCTGCGCTAGAAAATCGATAACCAGCTTCACACCGTTAGCATAGGTGCAGACGATGTTGTTCTCGGTCGGTTCGTATTCGATCGGCATCGTGTCGTCGGCTTGGTTGGCCCATTGGCAGAGGTCGACGGTATGGGCCCCCCAGTCGAGGAGTTTGGCGCCTGAATCGAAGTCCCACAAACCGCGCCAACTGCCATCGCAGTAGGCTTGATTGAAGGGACGCCACGGTGCGGGACCCAACCACAAATTCCAATCGACCACGTCGCGCTGCGGTTGAGGTTGCGCGGGTAACCATGCGTTGTCGAGGGAAGGAATATAGACAGAGGCATGAAGTGTCTTGAGTTTCCCGAGCTTGCCACTGTGAGCCCATTCGACTGCCTTTTGAAAGTTTGCAACGCTTCGTCGCTGGGTGCCCGCTTGGAAGACTCGTTTGTGACGGTGCATGGTATCGGCGAGCTGTTGGCAAGCCCCGATGGTGATGCCGCATGGCTTCTCGCTGTAGACGTCTTTGCCAGCTTCGGCGGCGAGGATGGAGGCAGCCGAGTGCCAGCGATCGCCCGTGGCGACAAGTACTGCATCGATATCTTTGCGCGCAAGCAACTCGCGCAGATCGCGATAGAGAACACAGTCTTGATTGCCGTAGGCTTCATCGACCAGTTTCTTACCTGCTTCACGTCGCGAAGCCTGCACATCCGCGATCGCGATGCAGCGGACATCTTTCATGGGAAAGATAGCTCCGAGGTCGTATTTGCATCGAGGTCCGATCCCGATGACACCCAGTTGGATACGGTCGTTGGGTGATGCCTGACCGGATCGGGCCAGGACATGGGATGGCACAAACGTGGCGACCGCAGAAGCGGTAGCTGCTGTTTTCAAAAACGTCCTGCGCGAGGGTGAGTTCATCGGCATGATGAGAGGTTCCTCTTCGGGGGTTGCTTCGATGGAGAAGTGAATCCGATGGCCAGTATATCACAACCCCGCCGGGGGGCTTCCCGCCGATACCGCCAAGAGGGGGGCTGAACGCCTCGGGGACACACCCCGGCGCTAGGATCGATCCGACTCTGATCGGACCGATCCGAACAATCCCCGATTCGCTGGCAAACTTTTAGGTGGGTGGCACGCTCGGAGGCTTTGCGACGGGCGTGAGCAAAAAAGGTACCTGACACCTTTTTGTGCACCTTTGTGTGTTCTGGTGCTTGGTAGCTCTACGTAACTCCATTAGACTGGGTGCTCGAGAAAGGCCGGAATGGAAACATTGAATCCTTACCAACCACCGCGTGGAAGCGTTCCGTCTAGCAATTGGGATTCGCGCGAACGCGACGACCCACAACCACGTGTATTGCCTCGGTCTTTTTGGTTCATTTGGTCAGGATTCGTGGCGATTTGCGTGGTCTTCGTCGCTGTTGTTTTTTATTTGGCCAGGGTGGATCGCAGCGCGTCGAGTTTCATTGGTCCACCTCTATTAGGTTTGTGGCTTTCCCCTTTCGTTGTCGTCCGAGCTAAATTGTGCGAGCGGTATCAACATCGATGCGTGGGCTCCAGCGGCATCGTCATCTTTCTGGCTTGTCTTGGCGTTTGTTTCGGATTGGGTTACGCATCTCTTGGTATCACGTTTGCCCTCTGGGCTTTATTGTCCACCTTCATGATCGGTAACCAGCAATCACTAACTGGCTTTCAGCAAGTACTTTTGGCTGGCTTTTTGATCACGGCTGTGGTCGTCTATTTGAAGCTGATCGATCTGAGCGCCAAACGACCGAAACTGAATCGAGAAATCGTTTCATCCTGACTTGAACCATCGGCGGGAGCGATTCCACCAATCATCCAAGAGCGAGTAAACGACAGGGGTCGCAACCAAACTCAGTAGCAACGACAATGCTTGGCCCCCGATGATGATCTTAGCCATGCTTGCCCGAGCGCTCGCACCCGGTCCCTGTCCGAGGGCGATGGGAAACATGGCCGCCATCAACATCACCGTGGTCATCAGGATCGGACGCAGACGCGTATGATTCGCCTCGAGGATCGCTTGCTCGCGATCCATCCCCGATCGTCGCAGTTCGTTGGTCTTGTCGACTTGCAAGATCCCGTTCTTCTTGACGATCCCAATCAACATAAACAGTCCAAACATGGCGTATAGATCGAGCGATGTTCGGAACAGCATCAGCGACAACAAGCCAAAAGGAACCGTAACGGGCAATCCCGCCAAGATACTGACCGGATTGATCCAGCTCTCGAATTGTGCTGCCAAGATCAGATACATGAATGTCAAGCTCAGGCCCAGGGCAACCGCGAAATAGTACGCTGTGTCGGACAGCATGTCGGCTTGTCCACCAAACACGATGCCGTACTCTGGAGGCATATCCATTTCTGCGACGCTGCGTCGCGCATACTGAACCGCATCGTTGAGTGAGACTCGATCCGGATGGGCCATCAGCGTCACTGTCCGTTGGCGATTGAGTCGATCGATCTGGCTAGGTCCCTGTTTTTCTTGCAGCTTGGCTAGGCTTCCTAATTCAACCGATCCTGCTGTCAGCGATGGAATGGTCAACGCCAGCAAATCCTTCGAATCGCTTCGATATTTTTTGTCGGCTCGCAACCACACGTCGAATGGTTCTGCACCTTCCTTGAAAGTCGAAACGATTTGGCCACCGACCAGAACGTTGAGGGTACTGGCGATCGCTTGAACGGGAATACCCAAGTCCATCGCCCGTTCACGGTCGATCACCACTTGCAATTCCGGTTTCCGCATCGAGAGAGTCGAATCGACATCGACCAGGCCAGGCAACTGCTCCAACTTGCCTCGCAGCGTCTCGGCGTACTCGGCCAGTTGCGAAATTTCCGGTCCTTGGAGACTGATCTGAAAGATGCGATTGTCGCCGTTGGGGCCACCACCAAGTGTGGAAACATCTGAGACGGCGGTTCGCAGGTCCGGATAATCGGCGAGGATCTTTCTCGCACGGTCCATCAGATCGAACTGGCTGAAACGACGTTCGTCGATTTCGACCAATCGCAGATAGATCGAGCCGCGGGTCACGTCCCCTTGCCCCTTGGCGTTTCCGCTTCGGCCGATCGATGTGTATCGATGCACTACTCCCGGCAACTCGATAAGCCGGGATTCAATCTCGCGCACGATTTCGTCGGTCCGCTCGAGCGTAAAACCCTCCGGCGCGATGAAACTGACCTGCATCTCGCTCTGGTCGTCGCGCGGGATCATATTGACCCCTAGATTCATTGCGATAGGGATCGTGGATAGGACGACCAAGAAGCTCAAAACGATCGTTGCCCATCGATGTCGCATCGACCACCGCAAAACCTTGTCGTAGACCGATTCCATCGATCGATATACCCATCCCGATTTGGAGGTCTTGGCATGAATATCGCGCGATTCGAGTTTTAGAAATCGCGAGCAGAGCATGGGGGTAAGCGTGAAGGAAACGAACAAACTCATCAGGATGGCAAACGCTACGGTCAAGCCAAAACTGCTGAAGAATCGACCGACCAGGCCCCCCATGAACGCTACCGGAACAAAGATGACCACCAGCGATAAACTCGTTGCCAGAACGGCCAAGGCGATTTCGCGAGTGCCGATAATCGAGGCTTGCATCGCGTCTAGGCCGTTCTCCTCCATGTGCCGAAAAATGTTTTCGTGGACCACCACCGCGTCGTCAATCACGATGCCGATTGCAAGAATCAAACCCAACATTGTGATGTTGTTGAGGGTAAATCCCATGATCTCCATAAACAAAAACGTCGGCACGATCGAGGTCGGGATCGCGAGTGTGGCAATCAGCGTCGTTCGCCAATCGCGAATGAATAGCAGGATCGTTACGCCGACCAACACGGCGGCAAGTAGGAGATGGAACTTCACCTCCTCCATGGATTTACGAATGAATCGCGATTGGTCCTGTGTGATCTCGAGGCGAATGTCCCCAGGCAGGCTCTTTCGAATGCGTTCGATCCGCTCTTGAACAGCATCGGAAATAGCAACGGTGTTGGTGCCCGACTGCTTCTGCACAAAGAGGCTCACCGCGTTTTTGCCGTCCAATCGACTTAGGCCGCGCGGTTCCTCAATCGAGTCGGTGGCAACCCCGATATCGCGGATCCGAATGGGGTAGCCTTTGCGATTGGCGACGATGATGTCGTTGAATTGATCCGAGGTGGGAACGCGTCCGAGAGTTCTCAGGATGTATTCCTTGGAGCCTTGATCGACGATACCTCCGGGCACCTCGAGATTCTGCTTGATCAATGATTGGCGCACTTCTTCGACAGAGATGTCGTACGCGCGGAGTCGATCGGTGTCGACTCGGACATTGATCGCTCGACTTTGTCCCCCCGTGAGAAACACACTGCCGACTCCTGGAACCGTTTGAAGCATTTCCTGGATCTGGCGTTTGGCGATTTCGGTGACTTCACGGATATCGCGGTTCCCCGATACGCCGAGGGTCATGATCGGGGCGGCGTCGAGATCGAACTTGTTGACCAGTGGCGTTTCTATTCCATCGGGCAACTGCCTCATGATGGAGGAAATCTTGTCCCTCGCCTCCTGAGCGCCGACATCACCGTTCTTCTCCAACGCGAAGCGGATGACTACCACGCAACTTCCCTCGCGTGTTGTCGATCGCATCTCATCGATTCCGGAAATCGTGTTGAGAGTTTCCTCGAGAGGTTTTGTGACCGAGCTTTCCATCTCCTCGGCGCTGGCACCTGGAAGCGATGCGGAGATCGAGATGATGGGGAAGTCGACTTTAGGGAACAAATCGACTCCCAATTCAAAGTACGATACGATCCCAAGGACAACGGGGATGACTACGATGACCCACGTAAAAACAGGGCGTCGAATACAAATCTCCGAAATGCTCACGATGGATTGCTCACTTCGGTTTGCGTTGCAGCAGGCTCGTCATTCTTCGGTTCGGCAGATCGAACCTTGACCGGAACACCGTCCGACAGCAGTCGCTGGCCGCTGGTCACGACCATCGCCCCGACGGGGATGGATGGTGACGAGATCTCCACCCATTCTTTCCCCTGTTCCCCGATCGAGACCACATATTCGTTGGCCATGCCATTCTGGATCACGAAGATCTTCTGGACGCCTGCCAAAGAGTAAACACTCGACATCGGCACCGTGACGGCTTGTTCCGACTCCGCAATGCGGATGCTGGCCTTGGCGAATCCTCCTGGTTTCAAGGTGCCAGCCGAATTCGAAACATAGACCTCAACCATGAACGTGCGCGTTGCTCGATCCACAGCGGGTGATACCTTGGCGACCTTGCCGGAAAGTGGCTTCTCGATCGAACTCGGGAACACATCGACGCGTTGGCCAACCTCAACAGAGGTTGCATAAGTTTCGGGAACCGACAACCTGAGCTTGAGTGTCCGTCCAAATACCAATCGAAATACCTCGGTACCGGGACGGAGCAGACTTCCTTCGGAGACTAAACGCTCGGAAACAACATACTCCGCCTCATACTCCGGATCATTGATCGAGGGAATCGGAGCTCGTACTTGGCAATCGTTCAGCCGCTGTTGAGCAATCGCGAGGTCGGCGGCGCGCAATCTTGCCACGGCAGCGGAAGATTGAGCAAGAAGCTGCTCTTTACGCCACTCGTTCTCCAACACGCCGACATCCGTCCTCGCCTGATCGAAATCATCATCGCTGACCGATCCTGTGGTTTTGAGACTTTGCATCCGTTCGAAACGCGCTTTGGAGAGTTCGTACTTCGCTTTCGCCGATCGAACGCTGGGGAGTTGGGAGAGGTCTACATTTTCGTCAGGGACACCTTGGAACCCCCATTTTGCAAGTTCCGCTTGCAAACTTCTTTCGGCTTGCTGAACCGCTAGTCGAGCATCAGTAGCATCCAACTCGAGCAACACATCACCTGGCTTTATCCGAGTCGAAACATCCGCGACAATCCGCTGGACTCGTCCCTCCAATTTGGGACTGACCATCACTTCTTCGAACGCGTTCAGACTCCCCACGGCGCTGACGGTGCGAGCCACAGACCGCTGCATGATCGGTTCGACGGTGACAGGAATCGCAGTCGATGAATCCTGCGAGCCTGGGAGTTCCTCCCTCAGAGTGATGAGCGAGTTTTGAGTGGCTCGAGTCCCGCCGAAGTACCAGCCAGCCAGGAAGCTGATAGCGACGACCCCTATCCAACCGAGGAGCGATTGCAAGATCCTACGAGTACGTCGCCGGGATGAGATCGATGCCGAGTTATCGCTTTCCATTCTTTTATGCATGGGAGTAGGGACGTCAAGAATCACTGTCGGGATCGATGTGGATGTGGGTTCCACGGGCGAAACGTGAGGCAATAGTTTCTCAGGTGCGATTTGTGTCATGGAAGGGATCAGGCGACCTCATGGTCGGTAAGGGAATGAACTTGTTTCCACCCCTCGCGCGCGATTTTGCGAAACAGCACGAGCAGGATCTCTTGTTCGTCTTCGGTCAACGCAGATAGCAGGGCGCGGTGGAACTGGAGCCGGCCGTCGAGCAACGATTGGTAAATGGCTCGTCCGCTGTCGGTCAGGTCGACGTTGATCACCCGTCGGTCTTTGTCCGATCGGGTGCGGAATACCAGAGCGTGTTGCTCCATGTGATCGATGACGGAGGTCATCGAATTGACCGCCAGACCCAAGTATTCGGCGAGGGCCCGCATCATTTGCGGTCCTTTCTCGCCGAGGCACTCCAGGACCTTCATATCCTGTAGACCGAGGTTTCCTTTTCCTCCGGCGGCGGCATCGTGCAGATGGTGAAATTGCTTGAGAATATCTCGTACGATCTCACCGAAGTCCACCGCTCGGGCATCGATGGTCTGCATGGTTCACTCCTCAGGAAATTACTAACGCCGAATAGTTCGATGTTCGAATAATTCGATATTAGCTGGAAAACCACCGAGTGCCAACAGGGATTGGCTGAAGTATCAAGAGTCGGCCAGCCGCCTGGTTCAGTTAGGTGCCTCACTCGACGCAGGTTCCCATCGTGGTACGACGCTCCGCCGTCGTCACTGGTTTCATCGCAGTACAATCGCTAGCAAACCAGTGACGGGAAGCAATGCCTGTCCTGGCAGGGTGCTAGCAGGGTACGGCAATAGGTGCCACCCACCCATCGCTTCTCGCGACGTTGAGTTGGGATTTGCAGGCATTTTCGCGAAGTACTCAGAATGGGTGTGTCCCCTTCGGCTCGTCCCCTTCGGCTCGGCATGTGTCTCTCAAGGGATGATTCAATGCTTTCCGGACGGAATTGCTAGCATCACACAAGTGGTGTTTCTTGGCGGGGCATCCTAAACTGATTCGGCGAGCGTATTGTCATGCTAGCAATACGGGTTCTTATCCTCCACGCTTGGAACGATCCATGCTTCTCTCGATTTCCACCAACCATCACCCCCCCTCGGATTTGGGGTTCCTCCTTCATAAGCATCCCGATCGGGTGCAGTCGTTTGATTTGGCCTTCGGCAAGGCTCATGTCTTCTATCCCGATTCCGATAACGAACGATGCACAGCATGCCTCATGCTCGATGTCGACCCCATCGGACTTGTACGAGGCAAACGAGGTGAACGAACGCTCGACCAGTACGTCAATGATCGCCCCTATGTCGCTTCGTCGATGCTTGCGGTTGCCATCGCCCAGGTCTACGGCACGGCTCTCGCAGGTAATTGCAAGGATCGCCCCGCATTGGTTTCTACTGCCATCCCTCTCGAAGTTCGTATTCCATCTCTACCATGCGCAAGCGGCGAGGAACTGCTTCATCGATTGTTCGAGCCCCTGGGATATCGCGTATCTGTGACGGTGCATGCATCGAACACTACTGGGGATCCGAGCGATAAACCCTCCCTCTTCGGTATCGAACTGGCCGCTACGAAAACACTGAGCGATCTCTTGAGCCACCTGTATGTGTTGATCCCGGTACTCGACAACGAAAAACATTACTACGTCGGCGATGACGAGGTCGCGAAACTGATGCGACACGGTGAAGGGTGGCTGGCCCAGCACCCGGAGCGGGAACTGATCGCCAATCGCTATTTAAAGTACCGCCGCACCCTCGCCGATGACGCGATCAAGCAACTGCGCGAACAGGATGGCGAAAGCCCCATCGCGATCGATTCGGACAGCCCGGATGATCCTCGCGAGGAAGCAACTGAAAACAAACTCAGTCTGCATCAGCAGCGTCACCACGAAATCCTGTCTGTGCTTCAAACTCATGGGGCACGTAAAGTTGTCGACCTCGGTTGTGGTGAAGGCAAACTGCTGCGCGAGCTTCTCAAACAACCCAACCTCGAAAAGATCATCGGCATGGATGTCTCCCATCGCAGCCTAGAGATGGCGGCGGATCGTCTTCGATTGGATCGCCTTCCACCGCGCATGCAACAACGAGTGGAACTGCTCCATGGTTCCCTGATGTATCGCGATCAGCGCATGGACGGTGTCGATGCGGCGGTCCTCTGCGAAGTCATTGAGCATATGGACCAGCCGCGACTCGAGGCGATGGAGAAAGTCGTATTCTGGAGTATGAAGCCGAAACTGGTCATCGTCTCTACTCCCAACAGCGAATACAACGCGATGTGGGAATCGCTCACGGCAGGCTCGATGCGGCACAAAGACCACCGATTTGAGTGGACACGCGAGCAGTTTCAAGCCTGGGCCAACAGCATCTGCTCCCGGTTTGGATATGCATGCGAATTTCGGAACATCGGCGAATCGGGAACCTCATCCGACGGCCGCGACGTCGGCAGCCCAACACAAATGGGAGTATTCGTTCGTGACTCCTGAAATCTCCGAAACTCTTGAAGTCAATCCGGAAATCCTCGTACCCGAACTGTCCCTGGTCGTGCTTATCGGCGCGTCTGGTTCCGGAAAGAGTACGCTCGCTCGCCGTTTATTCGAACGAACCGAGATTCTCTCATCGGACACGTTCCGTGGCTGGGTCTCCAATGATGAGAACAACCAGGAAGCGACGGGCGATGCTTTTGAAGTCCTGCACTACTTGGCTCGCAAACGCCTGGCGCGAGGCTTGCTGACCGTCATCGACGCGACCAACGTCCGGGCCGAGGACCGTCAACCACTGGTGCAGCTCGCCCGCGAACATCACTGTCTCCCGGTTGCAATCGTTGTCGATACCCCCGAGAAAGTTTGCCACGATCGAAACGCAACGCGACCCGACCGCGATTTTGGTCCGCACGTCGTTCGCAACCAACGGAGAGCCATGCAGCGAGACCTGCGAGGTCTGTTCCGCGAAGGTTTTCGACATGTCTTCACTCTTCGTAGTCCCGAGGAATGCTCAAGTGCGACCCTCGTGCGACAACGGCTCTGGAATAATCTCAAGCATGAACATGGGCCGTTCGATATCATCGGCGATGTGCATGGTTGCTACGATGAACTCATCGAACTCCTACAGCAACTCCACTGGCGAATCACCTCGATTTCCGGTGAACCTGAAGGAGCATGCGATGCGGAACCACCCCTTCAGGACGGCATCCCACGAAAACTGGTCTTTCTCGGCGACCTCGTCGACCGCGGTCCCAAGACACCCGCGGTCCTCCGCCTCGTGATG
>JBILVV010000401.1:0-4642 GCA_044370255.1 Pirellula sp. | reverse complement strand
TGGATCCCCATGATTCGGTCGTGGATCGGCCAAGTCGATTCCTCCATCATGGAACCTTGGTCGTCGCTCCACTTGTCCAGTCCCATGGCGGTCACCAATTCAGGGTTCAGGCCAAAAGCTTCATCGCGGAAAGCGTTTGCAACCACAAAGGCAAGCGCCTTGCGCTGCGTCTCGGCCGGTACCACTTCGATCGGTTTGCGACCGTTGACGTCCCCCTTCTTGTCGCGATTGACATGCGCCCCCCCTACCCAACTAGCCATCATCGACAGGGCTCTCGCCTGCAATCCAAGGATCATTTCGTAACCGTACCGCGCGCGGTCCCAACTGTCACCATCCTTCACAAAGCCATCCAACAACTTGGCTCGATGATGAGCGGCCAACCGCATCTGCTCCTCAGCGAAATCGAGCGGATTCTTCGAGAAATCGTATCGTCGAGCCAACGGATCCGGGCCCCCTGTGTCCTCGTCGGTCGCGTACACCAACTCCGGTTCCGCCACGCGAGCAAGAACCGGCTTCAAGTCGCCGAACGAATAGCCGTACTCAATTGCCCACATGTCGTAAGGGCCAACACCGGTCATGCAGTATTCGCCTTGAACGCTACCCGAATCGAGTCGGATATTGGTACCGATGTAATCCATGACCGAACCGGCGAGTTGCTTCTTGCCCTTTACCTCATCGCTGTTGATCTGTGCCAGCGTGTAGATGCTGGATGCCTTGAAGTTATGACGCAATCCCAAGGTGTGTCCTACTTCGTGCGCGACAAGATAGGAGATCAACGGGCCCACAAACGATTCGGGCATGCCATCGAGCATCTGCTCACCGGTGGAAGTGGTCTGCGGTTTCTTGGTCTCTACAGGTTTTTCATCAGCTTTTTTCTCGTCTCCAGCTTTAGGTTCTTCTGTGGGAGCAGGTGCCGCCGATGGTGCGCCGCCGGATGATTCCTCCTTCATCGCACGTTTGCGTTTGGACGCCGATTTCCGAGTCGCCGAGAAATCCCCTCGAATCGTCGCTCCATTTTGTGCTGCTTCCCAAGATCCCGCCAAACTGTCACCAGTCAATTTCCCTGTCAATGTTGCCGTCACTTGACCGTCGTTGGCTTTCACAACCGCAGTCATCGTTTGGGTCGATTCATCGTAGGTTACCGACTCCATCGGGACTTCCATCCCGGCCACTGCAATACTTCCCTTGAGTGTCCCGTTCTCTTCGGTGATGGAAAATGTGAATGGGACTTGATCGATGGGAAAGTTCGCAGCCTTCATGCCGCTGAGTATTCCGTTCCAATCTCCTTCGATCGGATTTTTGTCGTCTTGGTCGTCTTCCACCGTCTCGGTTGCGACCTCTTGCTCCCAGTTGAGCATATCCAGCGTCATCTTCATCACCGCGAGATCAAACCCCATCCCTTCCGCGGCGAGGCACATTCCGTTGACCTGGCTCGGGCGATTGAGGCCATCAAACTCGTCATCTCCCAGGATGCGAGCATCCGCGTTCGCCAGCGGGTGACCTGCGTAAGGTTTTGAAGCTTGGACCGCGATACGATCCATCACCGTTCGGCGCATCGAAGGAGGAGCAAGCCGGACTCTCGGGTCCCATTCGGGATGGTCAGCCAGCCAAGCAAGCGTATCGGCGCCGTAGCCTTCCATCGCAATCTTCGGCAGCGACTCAGCGTATTGCTTCTGATAGTGTCGAATCCAACCGTCGGTCAGGATGATATCCGCATCCAAGATTTGGCCGGTCAACGGATGAACCCGGCTCGGGCCGATCGCTGTACCGACATCGTTATTCAGCCACCGGACGAAATTGTATTGAACATCCTCGGGGTCCTTGTCCATGTGGGCCCCCGAAGCGGCATCCTGATAGTAAACCTCGATGGCGTTGCTGATACCGACTTTCTCAAACGCTTTATTCCAGGCCAGGATGCCATCGCGCACCCAACGTCGATATCGCACCGGGGTCGTGTGTTCGATGTAAAAACGAATCGGATTCTTGGCCGGACTGATTTGAAGTTTTGGATCGGCTTTTTCCAAGAACCAGCGGTTGATATATCGAACTCGGGTTTCGCGATCGTTGTATTTCGCGAGGTCGGAGTAGGTGGTCGTGAAGTATCCGATGCGGCTGTCAGCAACGCGAGGCTGATAGCCGGTGTTATCCGGAATATCGCTGATCGAGAAATGCAATATTTTGAGGACATTGGTCCCCATCTCAGGAGCTTCAAACGCAATCTCGATATTGTTCTCAAATGCTTTCGCCGTTTTTATCGTGTAGATACCTCGCATGCGCAGATTCGGGTCGAACATGCGTGGGCCGATGTTTTCCCGAGCATCGGGATTCAAGAGCATCTGATCCAAATCGATGATCGGACCGCCACTTGCCCCGATCGCAACGATCGGCACCTCCATCAGTACACGGTCGGTAAAGAGTCGACTGACCGATGATGCCGCTTCCTTGTCCCCGTTCGCACGAATACCGATCTGCGGCGCGATCAACGCGAGGTGTTTGTCATATCGTCGCCAATAGACGTACAACTCACCCGCTTGAAGCCCCGCATAGTTTTCTCCACTGGCGACTGTCGTCGCGATGAAGTACTTCTTCTGGGCAAAGTTGCGGGGCAACTCGGCATACAACTGGCTGTCTTTGGCGCGAAGCCAAAGGGTAACCATCGTCGCGATATTCCCCTTGGTGACGACCTTCTCATAACCCTCGAGCACCTTCTCAGCGGGGGGAAATTCCGGTTGCGGTGCGGGTTGTGGGGCGGGTTGCTGAGCCGACACAAAGGATGTCGATACCAGGATCGCCAAACTCAGGGAGAACGAACGAGGGAAAGACTGCGTGTACATCAAGGGTCTACCTTTCAAAAACAATTGCTACCACCTGGACAGTAGTTTAGCTGACGTGCACATCCTATGTTTCGCAAAAAGACATCCGTTTTGAGAAGGGCGAACCGCATGCAACGGAACCAACCACCCAGAGCTACAAACCCTCAAAAATCGCTTGACAGCCCAATCGTACTTGTGTACGATCACGCTAGTACACCAGGACGCGAGATGCGAAGGCTCGGGTAGAGGCGGTACATCAAGCGAGGTGGAGCATGTTCTTTTCGATCGACGCGGACAATGGCATCGCGATCTATGAACAGATCGTCCGGCAAGTGAAGTTCGCGATCGCCAACGGCGTCTTGGTCCCGGGGCAACTGCTTCCAAGCGTCCGGACTTTGGCGGTCAAACTGGCGATCAATCCCAACACGGTTGCCAAGGCATTTCAGCAACTGCAATCCGAAGGAGTCGTTGTCCCCCTTCGCGGGAAAGGCTTGGCGGTGCGCGATGACGCCGTTCAGTCATGCCGCGTCGCCCGTCGCGAGATTCTCGAAGATCGGATTCGTACCGCGATCGCAGAAGCACTCCACGGAGGCTTGAGCGCGAAGGAAGTCCGACGACTGGTCCTCGATCAGATCCAATCCTTGGACGGAAACATCAATACCGTTTCAAGCCCTCTCGAGGAAACCGAACCGGTCTAATCCCTGAATCAATTCATACTTTGGCGCACCTACTTGTTAATTTTTTAGCTACTTAGATTCACATGCAGAGGTTTCTACCATGAGCGATGCGATCTCCATCCAAGGTGTCGAGATGCATTTCAAAGGCTGCGACGCATTGCGAGGAATTGATCTGCGGATCGAACCGGGAACGGTCTTCGCCCTGCTGGGTGAAAACGGGGCAGGGAAGACGACATTGATACGTATCCTGACCGGGTTTCAGCGTCCATCGACCGGCCAAGTCCGGGTGCTCGATCTCGACCCGACGCGCAGCGACCAATCGTTGGCCATTCGCCGCAGGATCGGCTACGTAAGCGATGCACCGGCTCTCTATGATTGGATGACGGTCGGCGAAATCGGATGGTTTGCAGCTTCGTTCTACCCTGATGGGTTCAAGGAATCCTACAAGGAATTCATCGATCGCTACGAACTGCCAGCTGGCCGGAAAATCAAACATCTCAGCAAAGGCCAGCGGGCGAAGGTAGCCTTGTCTCTCGCACTCGCCCACGATCCGGAGCTGCTGATCCTCGATGAACCCACCTCCGGCTTGGACCCGATCGTGCGTCGCGAGTTTCTCGAAAGCATGATTACCGTCGCGGCGACCGGCCGAACGGTATTCCTATCGAGCCATCAGATCTCCGAGATCGAACGGGTGGCCGATACGATCGCGATCCTTCACAAGGGCAAGGTGCAACTGGTCGGACCGCTGGCGGACCTTAAGGAGTCGATTGCGATGGTGACTGTATCACTCAACGATCCGCTCATCGCGCTGGCGGATCCACCACCACCGAACAAGATCCTCGCCGAAATCACGGAAGGGAGACAGAAGCAGTTGATTGTCCAGGGAGATGGCCAGGCAGCCTCAGCCGCTTGGCGAGACGCTGCCGGGGTGATTGATGCTCAGTCGAGGGCGGCGACGTTGGAGGAATTGTTTGTAGCCTGCACGCGAGGAGACAGCCTCTACAAACGGCAGACCGAACCAATCGGAAGCAATCAAGGTCGAACAGCGATGGAGGCGAACCGATCATGAACGATCGAACTCTCGATTCAGCCGTTTGGCGTTCGGCTTTGATGTGGAAAGAATTTCGCCAACTTGTCCCGCTGGCACTGACC
>JBILVV010000400.1:0-4648 GCA_044370255.1 Pirellula sp. | reverse complement strand
TCGAATGGATCGTCCTGCGTGCGGAAGGAAATGAACTTGGCAATGCGAGGAGCAACTCCCTGCTCCTTAACCGGCTGAGACGTCTTCCCCTCGCGAGCCATCTCGCTCGCCGCATCGAGAATTGACTGTGCAGCCAAATTGTTTGGAGATCGACGCAATGCCTCTTCCGCAATGCTCGTTGCAGCGTTGTGGTCGCCGATGTGCAAGGCGAACTTCGCTCCCTTAATCAATTGATCCGAGGAACTCATCAAGCTGTCCCCAAGCTCGCGAAGTGTGTCCGAACCAGCAGTCGGAAGGAGCAAGCCACCATTGGAAGATGACTTCGATATCAATACACCTAGGAACGCTAAGTCCGGATTGCTCGACTCACTCTTGAGCTTCCACTCAAGGGTCTTTGTTTCACCACCGATCGTCCCCTCGAGAGACAGCAATCCCTCAACCGCGGGAGCATTCAGCGACCCCACGACGATGGTGTCGCGGTCCGAACGCAACGGAGGAACACGCTCAGGGTACCGCGAAGAAACACCCGCTGGCCAACGCGATTCCTTCGGCCAAAATACGGGACGCGATACAACGCGTGATAGCTCGTCACCCATCTGCTGGATCGTTATCCCCTGAATGTTCTGCCGAACAAATACGCGGCCACCCGTGTGGTTCGCTAACGTCGACAAAAATTCGCAATCGACCCGAGGACCAATCGCCATGGAATGAACGACACAACGACCATCCACCAACTCCGCTACCAACGAGCCAAACTCTTGCGTGTTCATCAAGTTGCTGAGATGAATGCCGTCCCCGATGTAAACGATGTTGCGATCCCCCTTCTCAGGCAACGACGCAACCGCAGCACGCAACGATGCAGCGATGTCCGATGTTCCTAATGGCAATCGCCGCTCCAATTGCTCAAAACCGATCGAGATTCGCGACGAACTCGGATCGCCAGCAGAAAGAAGCTGGGAGGGAGCCAGATCGCAGGCAAACATAGAGACCGTCGCTCGCTCCGGCAACGCATCCACCAACGCCCGCGCAATTTCGATCGACTCGCGACGGTAATCACTGTTCTGCGATGCCGATGTGTCGACGATGATCGACACGCTCGGCGTCGCCAATTCGACACCCATCTCCCCAGGCATTACGCTCAAGGCAAACAATGTCTTGCCCGAGTCGTCGTAAGTCGCCAAACGACTGGCCCGCGCCATGCCGCTCGACTGCTCCGAACTCGCGTCCAAGGCCTGGCACAACGGTGCCGCCGTGAACAAAGCAAAACCAAGGGCCAAGGAAGGCATCACACGTTGAATCAGCATAGCGATTCGCTCCGATGGGGGTCGAAGATTCATATCAAGGATCTACAATTCAATTACACAAGCTACGTTCGGCCTAGGTCCGGAACTCAATCCGAACACTACTTCCTAATCCTATTTCTGGAGCATTTTCGTTGCCACCAAAAAACAGGCAAATGACCCAGAAAACTCAACGCTCTCTTCCCTCGCCATCCTTCGGCTCCTCCAAGAAATCGAGCGGTCGAATCCGGTAACTCATGGAATTGCTTGCCATGACCACCCGAACCCAACACCGTCCAACCAAAGGAATCAGCAGAGAGCAAACAGCGGGCCAATTCTCAGTTTTCACGCCGCCAGTTAGATCTTCCCAGAGTCTGCCCACTCACCATCGACCCACGTTAATCACAACCCGACGCGTGAGCGAGGGAAGCACGAGGGAAAACGTCGCGAGCAACGTAAGTCCATCCCTCTCTTACGTTTCGGGTTGAGATTACATCGAACAAATCGGTGATCTCCGGAATTCCGATCGTGGGTCGAAAAAACCCTCGAATCTACGGCTACTCACCCCGTCCTTGATACGCATTTTCGAACAACCCTTCTCCCAACCGTTGCAAAGTAGAACACTTCCACAACTCGAAACGATCCCACAAAGACGGCAAACTCCGCAAAACCCTCAGATTCCACTTATCCAACAGGGATTCCACATCCGATCAATCCGAAATCGGCTGCGCTCATTGTTCAAGCTACGCGCAGACCCCAAAGGGTAAAGGACGAAAAGTAATGGCTAGACAACAGATGCATGCACCCCGAAGATGGCTAGCATTCTTTGTTATGGCGACCTTTTGGGTCACCACGGCGATCGCCCCGAATTGGGGAGTTACTCAAGATCCCGCGCCGCGGAAACCAATGCCGTTCCCGAATTCCTTCGGACGCTTCGTCAATCCACCTGCACCACGCATCCTAGAACCGTCTCCGCCCCGAGAAACCAAAGGGCTCGGCGGGTTCTTCATGCCCATGAAGTCCTTCTCGAACCCCTTTCGCAACATGACGCGATCTGGATCTGCAGGGGACGACATCGATTTGCAACAATCATCGCCACCCTCACCTCCGCGCGAACCGTTCTCCGATTCTGCAACGGAGATCCAAGTGCGGCCGCAATCGGCAGGACGTGCATCTCAAGAACGATCCACTCGGCCGGGTACCCCATCCGCGTCAACCGATTCCATTCCTCCCTCGGGAACCAAGTCCGAACGATCTGCTCAATCGGCCCCCGTTGGTTCGGGGCCCATCGGTTCGGGCGCTGCTAATCGGCCGGATGATGACTCCGCGGCGGATGACTTGAGAACGGAACCAAAGTCCTACATCGCGAAGCCGAAGACGGAAAACCTAGATGCAGTGGGGACCTCCCGCAAGTCTGCGAGCTCCACGGTTCGAAAGCAACCTACCTCTCGCTCGAACGTTTCCGCAGAGGAAAAGGGAACTCGATCGAGGGACTCGAAACCGGTCGAGGCCAAACTGTCGGAAGCCGCGCTATCGAACGCTCCAGAGTCTCAAGCCCCCGAGCCTCGAACTCCGGAAACCGAATCTGCGTCTTCGGGAACTCAAGTACCCGAAACATCCGAATCTTCGCTCGGGCCCCCATTGTCGAGGTCGACAAGAGGTTCGTCCGATCAGAGTGCTTCGGCTCGCAAGCCGGGAACTGTGCGATCGAAGCTGGCCAGCAACAAGAACGCTCCCAGTCGTCCGAAGACTCAAACTGCCTCGAACATTGGATTGGATTTTCATGCACCCGGACTCAACTTGGTGATGACCGGACCCGAATCCATTCTGGTAGGACGCCCAGTTCCTTACGAATTGGTGGCGACCAATGAAGGTGAAACAACTCTCAACGGACTGACAATCCGATTGGTTGTACCAGCCAACGTCACCATCGAAGAACCGATGTCGAGCGATGGCGTAACGCGAGCCATCTCGGAAGAATTAGGTACGGGTGTGGTTTGGGAAATCAGCCAACTGCCTGCCAATGAAAGTCGATCGCTGAAGATTGTCGTGCGCACCGAACAGCCCGAACACTTTGCGATGAGTCTCGATTGGAAGATTGAGAACCCCTTCATCCAAATTCCCATTCGAGTGCAACAGCCACAGTTGATTCTCGCTCTCGAAGGAGCATCGGAAGCCGATTATGGTCGACCGCAGATCTATCGCTTGAGAGTCAGGAACCCGGGCAATGCCACCGCGGAAGGAGTGCGAATTCTGCTCCAAGCCGAACCCAACGGCAGCAGCGAAGAGATCATCGGCGATCTACCGCCAGGAACCGAGCGAGTCGTCGAAGTGGAATTGACATTCCAACAGGCGGGCAAGGTCGCGGTCTTCGCCAAGGCGATCAGCGAGACGTCGAAATTGGAAGCGTCTCGAAACATCGACGTCGATGTGCGTCAATCGCAACTGGTTGCAACATGGACGGGTCCGACGGAGTTCTATCAAGGCAATACCGGCGATTACGTTCTGACGATCGAGAATCGGGGCAATATCGAATCTCTTGACAACAAGTGCTGCGTGACCATTCCCGCCGGTACTGCCGTGGTCACTCTTCCTTCCGGCGTTTCGCAGACGGAGAACCGACTTCTTTGGGAAGTTCCCCGTATTGCCGTAGGCGAAACGCTGGAATGGAAGTTTCAATTCACGTTAAACCGTTCTGGAGAATTACCGTTTAACGTCGAGGCAAGTTCTTCAAGCGGTGAACCTGCACAAGCGACGATGCAAACGCGTGTTGATGCCATCGCGGACTTGTCGCTGTCGGTAAACGACCCAATCTCGCCTGCTCCCGTCGGCCAACCGGTCGAGTATCAGATCACTATTAGCAACCGCGGCAAGAAAGTGGCCGAGGATGTCTTTGTCATCGCGCAATTCTCCGATGGCATCGAACCGATTCGTATCGAAGGACACAGCGGCAAACTGGTACCGGGGCAAGCTCTCTTCGACAACATTGCTAAGATCGAGCCGGGACAAGAGTTGATTCTCAAGATCACGGCTCAAGCATCCAAATCGGGAACGCATCGCTTCCGCGCTGCCGTTCGATGCCAGGGAAGTGAAGACGATCTGCTCAAAGAAGAATCGACCCGTTACGCAGCATCCAGCAGCGGAACAAGCCAATCGAAATAAGCGACAACATCCGCAAGCATCTCAAAGCACGTAACACGCTTACAACATCGTCGCGATTGGTTGTTCGGTTCTTTGTTAGCCGCGATGAGCAAGCACCCGAAAAATGTTAGCCGAGATGCGCAAGCATCCGGGTGGAAGCGCGCAGGACATCGCCATGTTTGCCTCACTTCAAACCCGAGTGCTCGCGCACTTCGGCTAACATTAAA
>JBILVV010000066.1:0-15936 GCA_044370255.1 Pirellula sp. | reverse complement strand
GTAGATCAAGTCAAGGTGACGGTGTTCGGTCCAGTCGTTAACCTCGCAGCACGTTTGGAAAGTATGACGAAGCAGTTGCAGGCGTCAATCCTGATCGATGAAACCACTGCGCAGCGTATCAAAGCAGAGGTCCCTACCGAAATTGCACGGGTTCGCAGAGTTGCCAAGGTTCTTCCCCTGGGCATGAAAAAGCCTCTCATGGTGAGCGAACTCTTGCCACCCGAGTCACCCGACTTTCTGTTGACCAACCAGCATGTACAAGCGTATGAAAAAGCGCTAGACAGTTTTCAAGATGGAAACTGGGGAGAAGCTTTCCGGCTTTTACATCAAGTACCTGCCGAGGATCGGGTCAAGGACTTCTTGACCGTTTTGATCGCTCAACACGGACGAACCGCGCCACCCGATTGGAGCGGGTACATCAAGCTTTCCGAGAAGTGATGGCCCGATGCAATTCAAACTTCGAACCGTATTGGTGTGCATGATCCTTTTCGCGATCTTGATTTCCTGCTACACGTTCCTTGAAAATATATGGTTTGGACCGGCGAGGCTTGGCGTGAAAACACAAGCTGAGTTCAATCGTCTCATCGCCGAAAATCAATGGGATGGCTTCATTGCCCCCACCCACTATCTGCAAGACGTGAGGATCGGTCTCTACCAATGCGATGAGTCCGAAATCCGAAAACTCTATCCGAGTCTTCATAAGATCTCATGGCTCAAACATATTCGCATTCACGCCCCTCCGGTCTCTGAAAGCATGCTCGACGAGTTGAGGCGAGAATTTCCAGATTGCACACTTGAAATCGACCTTTGCGAGACTCGCGGCGCGTCCGATTGACTCCGTCCGCAGCCTGGGCGGCTGCAGCTACGTCCGGGTGGCACACCCAGAGGCTCTGCGATGGGTGTGGACGAACCGCTTCGAACACGTCGCCATCAGATCCGCATGCGATGGGGAGCAGTGCCTAGCATCATCCGCAGCCTAGGCGGCTGCAGCTACGGTTTCCGCAGCCTGGGCGGCTGCAGCTATGGGGAGCGCGGTCCAGTTCGTTTTTGAATATGGCCGTTGGCCAAACCGGGACGAAGACATATCCATGGCCTGGGGCGTTGCCCCAGGCTACGTTGAGTATCGCCGTTGGCGATAGAAATCCATTGGCCAAAGGCCATATTCACCCTAGCCAGGGGCATCGCCCCTGGGAATCGAACAATGGATAATCCCTTTGGCCAAAGGCCATATTCAACTTTGACAGGCCATCAGTTCAACATCCGACCGGGATAAATTCGCGTCCTGATGGGGAGCGCGTTGCGGTCGTGTTATCGTCGCGATTGACCGCCGATGGCATCATCCGCAGCCTACGCGCGGCTGCAGCTACGGTTTCCGCAGCCCGGGCGGCTGCAGCTACGACGCGAGTCCGTTACGAATCCTAGCCGATCGTGCGCGAGCATCCGGGTGGAAACGCACTGTGCGTTGCAACGTTTGCCGCAGTTCAACCCAGCAGCTTGCGCTGCTCGGCTTTTATTCCACTCGCGTCTCCATGCGGTGGCAAGTTCGAACCCTTTGCAACACGCGTGAACAATAAAAAGGTACCTCAACCGCACGTGACACCTTTTCCGCCTCCCCCAGGACATGCCCCAGGAATTGCGAGCAGCGTTTCCAAATTGTACCATTCAGAGAGATAACGCTCAGGGACAAAGTCTCTGAACAAGTCGATGCACCGAAGTTTAGTATCGAATATTCCTGACTCTCTCCATCAACAACCACCGCAGGCAAATTGGGAGCCAACTGATAATGAGTGTTCATCGTATCCTGCCACAACGGGTCCAACATCAAGTTGGCATACTCTCCATCGCGATCCTTGCGGTCTGCGGTGTTACGCCCAAGTGTGTCGCCGAGGACGGTCAACCGGATATCCGCGCCGATGTCGTTTATGGACACAAGGATGGGATGGCCTTGACTATGGATGTGATCGAACCGACAAAGAATCGCCGCGGAGTGGGCTTGATGTTCATGGTCAGTGGTGGTTGGGTTTCGATGTGGACCCCTGCCAAACAGATGGAACCGCTGATCAAGCCGTTCTTGGATGCTGGATACACCGTGATACCGGTTCGGCACGGGAGCAGTCCTAAATACGTGGTACCCGAGATTGTTCAGGATGTGCGACTCGCACTGGACCATGTGCATAAACATTCCGATGCTTGGGATATCGATCCTAAACGGATCGGAGTGTTTGGATACTCCGCCGGTGGGCACTTGTCCCTCATGCTAGGAACCACCGCTAACGATGTGGAGGAAAAGAAACCTGGGACCAAGCCCCGTATCGCCGCCGTTGCTGCCGTCTTTCCTCCGACCGACCTCGAGCCATACACACAACCAGACAATCCCCTTCGCGAGCAGTTCCCCGCACTCAAATTTGATCGCACACGCTCGGACGAATTCTCTCCTCTGCGTCAGGTTTCCGCGGTGGATGCCCCCACGGTCCTAGTGCATGGGGACAAAGATGAACTCGTCCCAATCTGGCACAGCGAAAAGATTCGAGACGCACTCACCGAAGCAAAGATTCCCAATCGCTTGGTGGTCATCCCCGGCGCAGCCCATGGTTTTGATACTAAGGGAAACGAAACGATGTTCAAAGCCATGGTCGAGTGGTTCGACGAACACTTGGCAGAACGCGAATAATCAACAAATCGCAGATACTATCGTCTTCCGCACATCCAAATTAAGCGGAATAGCCGCTATCTCTGGGAGTTCATCGAAATAACTGCATACGGACTGCGGCGTTTTGTCTCCTTCGATAGATGCCTCGGTTATGCGACACTGTGAATGCAACGCAGTGAATTCTCCGGCACGAATTCTCAGGCACATGGGGCGAGGAGTTACGGCGGGTCAGGGTTTTTCGGGCAATTGGGCATGGTTTCGATCTTTTATTCACTCAAAATTACTGGTCGGCTTGCGCCAGGTGCTGTACTGCTTCTGGCGCTTTTTATTGGTTGCGGGAAGACTGAGTTTCCCTTCCAACCGAATGAACTTTACACCGCTGGTCTGATGCGGGAATCGGGCGAGGGGGAGCCTCGGTTCATCGCCGCGGAAGCGTCGAGCATGGTCGCGAAATGGTTTGGGACCTCGGACTCCCCATCCATTCCGAACTTCCTATTGGAGGCGGGCGTCTCCGACCTCGATATGGAAAAAGTGTTGCGATGCGCTGGACCGGTGGGTCGGGCCGAGGATGAGATTGAGCGGGGACTGTTTCGTAAACATTGTGTCAGTTGTCATGGCATCACAGGCGACGGCTACGGATTGGCCGCTTCGCTACTAGCTCCCTATCCACGAGACTTCCGACGAGGCACCTTCAAGTTTAAATCGACACCCTCTGGGTACAAGCCGACTCGCGAAGATTTGATCCATACGCTCACGCATGGAATTCCAGGTACCGCGATGCCATCGTTCGCAGCGCTCGAAGAGTCTCGGGAGTTCGCACATGACATCGAAAACCTCGCAGAGTACGTTCGCTATTTGGCGATTCGTGGGGAAATCGAACGAAAGTTGATCGCAAAGATGGTTCGAGAGGGGTTGAACCTAAGCGAGGAGAACGCGGAAGCTCAACAGATCGCCATCGCGGTCGCTCGCCGCTGGCAGGAATCCGAATCTGAGAAAGTGAGCGTGCCGTCTCCTCCAACGATGACGGAAACGGAGCTGGCAGAATCTATCCAGCGAGGCAAGGAGTGGTACGCGAGCGAATTGACGGCCTGTGTAAAATGCCACGGTCCAGACGGTCTGGGAAATGGATTGTCGCAAGACTATGATGAATGGACCAAGGATTGGACTGTGCTAGCGGGAATCGATCCTAAAGATCCCGAGGATTGGAAGGAAATGAAGCTTTTCGGCGGTCTCAAGCCGGTCATCGACCGACCACGAAATTTTGCTTGGCATGCGTACCGAGGAGGCGACGATCGGGAGGATCTGTTTCGTCGATTGGTCCATGGTATTGAAGGTACACCCATGCCTCCGATCGCCCGCGCCCAGGGTGGCAACCCCGGCTTGACCGATGCACAAATTTGGGATGTGGTCCATTACGTCCTCTCGTTGGGGAGAAAAGGTTGATGGGCCGAATTCTATCTCAACCATGGTTTTGGGCATGGGCCGTGACCTTCACCGTCTTCCCGCTGATTTGGGTCGGTGGGTTGGTGACGACCCATGACGCAGGGATGGCGGTTCCCGATTGGCCAGGCACGTACGGTTACAATCTGTTCCTCTACCCTCTGTCCACATGGCTGTTTGGTCCGTTCGACTTGTTCATCGAGCACGGGCATCGTCTGCTCGGTTCATTCCTAGGACTCCTTTCGATCGTACTTTGCTTGGTTGCATGGAGTCGAGACGCAAGAACCTGGTATCGCTGGGCCTGCATCGGATTGTTGCTGGCGGTAATAGGACAAGGATTGCTAGGTGGTTTGCGAGTCGTTTTGGATGCGAGAACGATCGCAATGCTTCATGGATGTGGGGGGCCCTTGGTCTTCGCTTTCGCTTCGTTTTTGGCATTGGCTTCTTCAAGCGACTGGAAGACGGCTGAGAATTCGATCGTCCCGCGCGGGCTACGGCATTTATCGATCGCAATACTAGCCACATCGATCGTGCAATTGATTCTTGGAGCCCAACTGCGGCACGCACTTCCGGACCTGAAACCTAGTTCCTTCATGAGCTTGGTCCACCTTCACCTCACATTCGCAGGCTTGCTCGTCTGCTTGATCCTCGCCTTGGCTTGGAAAGTCCGAACGCGTCCCTATGCGAATCATCGTAGCTTGCGATCTCCATCGAACTTTTTGTTGTTGGTTTTGGTCCTCCAGGTTGCACTTGGAATTGGGACTTGGCTGGTCAATTACGCACTTCCCTGGAGCGACCTTCACCCGGTATTGGCTCAATATGCGATTCAGGCCAAGGGATTCTGGGAATCCATGGTGGTAACTGCCCATCAAGCCACCGGATCTTTGATCATTGCCATGTCGGTATGGATGGTATGCCGGGTCTCTCGCAGGCAAGCCTCGCTTGTGGTGAATCCGCAATCGTTTACCATTTCCACATTGGAGAGGGTCTCTCTTTCCGAATCAGAACGTATCTCGACCAACGAACCCGTGCCAGAGCCACAGGCTTTATGACCACTCACACTGCAACTCCTGCGCTATCCAACGGAGAGCGATCTGCAAAGACAGGTGCAGAAGCGCTGAGGGGAACCGTCTGGCGAGATTACTGCGTGCTTGCAAAGCCTCGCATCACGCTGATGATCCTGTTGACCGTGGGGGTCGCCATGGTCGTCGCATATCGCTTGCTCAACGTGTCGATAGCGCCGCTCGTTTGGTTTTCGACGTTGATTGGCACTGCAATGGTTGCTGCGAGCGCGAGTGTACTGAATCAGTGGTATGAGCGTGATCGAGATTCCGTCATGCCGCGTACGCAGCGACGCCCGTTGCCAAGCGGACGACTGAGCACCTTCGAAGCGGCCGTTTTTGGCTGGATGCTTTTGGTCGTCGGAATCCTGATGCTTGGGTTTGGTGCGAACTGGATTGCTGCCGCGATCAGCGGTACGACTTGGTTCATATATTGTTGGATCTATACCCCGATGAAAGCGATGTCATGGTGGAACACTGCCGTCGGGACGCTACCTGGTGCACTCCCGGTCATGATTGGTTGGACCGCCGCCGGGGGAAGCTTGCTTGATTGGACTGGCTGGTGTTTAACGTTGATTGTTATCCTTTGGCAATTTCCACACTTCATGGCGATTGCATGGCTGTACCGTGATCAATATACGCGGGCAGGTTTTCGGATGCTGACTCGCGAAGAGCCGACCGGCAAGGCGGCAGCATGGCACGCGATCCTACCCGCGATCGCTTTAATCCCTGTATCGATGGCAGTCATGCATCCCTCGAGCATGTGGACTTGGATCTTCGCGATCCTCGGTGCCGCCGTCGCTACGCCTCAGATTCGCTATTCGCTTCGCTTCCTGCTCAAGCGTGACGACATCAACGCGAGAGCTTTGCTCCGTGCTTCGTTGGTCTATTTGCCAGCCATCTTGCTGCTCGCTGTAACCCGTTGGATCTTGTTGTGAGCCTTCTTGATGTAGCGCTTTCTGTATCGAGCGTGAGTCATCGATACGGCTCCCGCATCGCATTGGATTCCGTTAGCTTCGATCTTCCTCGCGGTTCGGTTTTCGGATTGCTTGGTCCCAACGGAAGTGGCAAATCGACACTGTTTCGATTGATATCAACGCTCGTACCACTGCAATCCGGAAAGATCAGTGTTTTCGGCCGAGATGTAACTTCGGAGCAGACTGCTGTGCGAGGTGCGATCGGCGTAGTTTTTCAGTCATCAAGCCTCGACCGCAAACTGACCGTCTTGGAAAATTTGCAGTGCCAAGGTGCTCTCTTCGGCATCGTCGGCGCAGAACTTCGAACTCGAGTACAGGGTCTCGTGGCGATGATGGGGCTCGAAGGTCGCTTGCACGAGCGCTGTGAGAAACTTTCGGGTGGATTGAAGCGGCGTACGGAGTTAGCGAAAGGATTACTGCATCGTCCGGCCCTGCTAATGCTGGACGAGGCCAGCACGGGGTTGGACCCGACGGCTCGGTTGGAATTCTGGAATGCACTTAGCGAGTTGCGGAATCGATGGGGAACCACCATCCTGATGACCACGCACTTGATGGAAGAAGCCGAGAAATGCGACTCGCTTGCAATCATGGATCAAGGTCGCATCGTCGCTCTCGCAAGCCCCGACGCTTTGCGACGCGAGACGGGTGAAATGGTTATCTCGGTCTCAACGCGCGAACCTGTCGAAGTGGTAGATGTCTTAAAGAAACGATTTGGATGGGAATGCACCGTGTCAGGAGAGACCGTGCGGGCCATAGTATCCGAATCTCCACATCGATTCACGGAGGTTCTGGATTCGCTCGGTCCGAAAGCCTTGAGCGTTACCGTTGGTCGGCCGGGCCTGGAAGATGTGTTTATGCGAAAAACTGGCCGCACTTTCAACGACTCATGACAACCTCGAATCGCGGCGGATGGACCGAGGATTTTTGGGAACTAGCCCGGACGGCTTGGCCGTTGATGCTATCGACGGGTCTGTTTTCTATCACCCTGTTTGTAGATCGCCTCTTCTTGTACCGCTACTCCGATGCGGCCGCGGCAGCTGCCATGTCGTCGGGAACTTTGTTCTGGTCGGTAACCTGTCTACCCGTTGGTATCTGCGGATACACCAATACGTTTGTTTCGCAGTATTTGGGGGTGCGCCGATTGGACCGCGCCTTGCAGGTCGTGTGGCAGGGAGTGCTACTTGCCTTGGCACTGGTGCCGCTTCTATTCTTGCTAGGGTGGTATTCGAGGGATCTTTTTTTTCTCGCGGGGCATGAAGCAAATTTAGCAAAAGCCGAGGGAGATTATTTTTGGTGCCTCGTTCCGGGAGCCGCAGCAACAGTCATCGCAGCGTCGCTCATCGGTCTTTTCGCTGGAAGTGAAAAGACACTCGTCCTGTTGTATTGCGATGCGATAGCGACAGTTGTCAATGCCGTCCTGGATTGGGGACTGATTTTCGGAAATCTCGGTTTGCCTGCTCTCGGAGTGAAAGGCGCAGCTATCGCATCCAGCATCTCGTTATGCCTGAAGCTTGTGCTCTTGTCATGGTTTGCATATCGGTATCTCGTTCGGGGCGATTTCGGAACATGGCCCGATTCATCACCGGATCCAGACGCGCCCCCCTCGCTCATGAGCCCAGCTCCTATCGCCTCGCGACTCGTGTCGATCATGAGATTCGAAAAACCATTGATGCAGCGTCTGGTTCGATTCGGTTGGCCTGCCGGTGTTTCAACCGTTGCAGAAGCATGGAGTTTTACCATCATCATGATCCTCGTCGCGAAGCTTGGAGAGAAGCCCGCAGCTGCAACAACACTCGCGTTGGGTGTCAATGTTTTGGCATTCATCCCATTGATTGGTTTAGGAATGGCGGTGGGCGTTGTGGTCGGCAAGTATCTGGTTCAGAACCGTATCGAAACAGTACAACGGATGGTGCGGATCGGTCTATCGATCGGGCTGATCTACAGCTTGTTATTTGTGGTCTTCTACGGTGGCTTCCCGGACTGGGCGATCAGCGTCTACGCGATAGGCACCGATCCTCAAAGATTTGAAGAGATGCGGCCGGTCCTGAGACCATTGCTCCTGTTCATTGCGGGCTATTGCGTCTTCGACGCCATCCAGATCGTCTTTGCTGGAGTTCTCAAGGGAGCAGGGGACACCCTGACGGTTCTCGGTGGTCATATTGCGGCCGGTGCTGGAACCGTAGGCTTCGGCGTCCTGGGTTGGTGGCTATTCGGCTGGGATGGACTCTACTACTGGTGGTCGATCATCACCGTGTGGGTTGTCGTTCTCGCAATCCTGTTCACCGTCCGGTATCTGCACGGAGGCTGGAAGAACAAACGGGTGATCGAACCTGATTTGCTGATCGAAGATCTGTAAGGTTCTGGAAGCCAGACATTCAAACGATTTCGCGATGGAAATCGGGATGGGTTATACTGTGCCGAAGCTCAAAGCGCTTCGGCGCGTTTCCTTCCACTCGACTCCCAGGAGCATCATCGTGCGCCATCCGCAACCGTCTTTGATCAATTGTCATTCGTCCCGTCGCTCTTTCTTGGTCCAGGCTTCGGCCAGTGCGGCTTGCATCGCGGTTGCCCCTTCGATTGCAACGGCCAGTAAGACACATTCAGAACTGATTATCGGCGAGGGTTCCCATCGCTACCGTGTAAACCATCAGTTTCTGAAACTTCCCGCTCAGTATTCCTGGCAAACCACACACAACGTTGCAGTCGATGCGTCCAATCGACTCTATGTCATTCACGAGGGTCGCGAGGAATTGAAGGACCATCCGTCCATCTTTGTGTTCGACGACAAGGGAGCCTTCATCCGCGCGTTCGGTAACCAATATCAGGGAGGGGGGCATGGAATCGAAGTTCGAAAAGAAGGAAACGACGAGTTCCTATATGTCGCGGCTTATCAACAGGTCAAAGCATTTTCGAAACTGAGTTTGACCGGCGAAGAGATCTGGACCAAGCGGGCGCCGCGCGAAGCCAATGTTTACAACGCAGATGAATTCGAGCATCCTGCGAAAGTTTGGGGACGAGATCGCTTTATGCCAACCAACTTCGCATTCCTACCCGATGGAGGATTCTTCTTGGCGGACGGTTACGGAGCGTTCCATATTCACCGTTATGACAAGGATGGAAAGTGGATTAGTTCCTTTGGGGGCGAAGGAAAAGGGGAGGGCAAGTTCAATACACCCCACGGTCTATGGATCGACGATCGCGACGCGAGCAATCCGAAGATTGTGGTCACAGACAGAGCCCATGATACGCTTCAGATATTCTCGATCGATGGAAAGTATCTTCAAACCGTCCCTGGATTCGGTTTGCCTGCGAATGTTGATCGCTTTGGAGAACTGTTGCTGGTTCCCGAGTTGAAAGCGAGAGTTTCGATACTCGACCGCAACTACCAACCGATCGTGCAATTGGGAAGCGATGTGGAACGGATCAACACCGTCTCCGGTATCCGCGAAGATGAAGCGAAGTGGATCGACGGTAAATTCGTGCATCCGCACGATGCATGCTTTGACCGCGAAGGGAACATCATCGTCGCGGAATGGGTCCGCACCGGCCGGATTTCCAAGCTCACAAAGGTCGCTTGATCAGGAAACCGATCCCCGAAAAAAGAAAAGGACGCCGGACCGATGTTTGTTGGTGCATCGATCCGGCGCCCGTCGGGAGTGCATTGGTGCTTAAGCCGATTTTCGTTGGCTGCCCGGCTCCTGCTGGTCAGGGGCAGGCAACGTTCGAATAGTCTCGAGCTCGTTGCGGAGGATCTTGACATTAGGGGGTGCCTCGATCCCGATCCGAACTTTGTCGCCGTTGACACGAACAATCGTCAAGACGATATCGTCGCCTAGGCAAATGCACTCAGATTCTCGACGCGACAAAATCAACATGTTGAGATTCCATTCCCATCGATCAAGGTGGGAGTTTCCTCGACGGTTCTCATCGGATTTATGCAGCCGCGACGATCAGGTCGCGAACGCATTTTGTACCCGCACGATGTCCCGTTGAATCATAAAACAAGACCCTGGCAGTCGCGATGTCAAAGACCGCAGTCAATCGG
Source organism: Pirellula sp. (assembly GCA_044370255.1). GTDB lineage: Bacteria > Planctomycetota > Planctomycetia > Pirellulales > Pirellulaceae > JBKCUI01. The sequence goes on along the minus strand of JBILVV010000066.1, from coordinate 5,763 downwards.
ATGCTGCGAGGGCCATGCAAACAGTAAAAAAATCCGCAGGTTTCACCCTGCTTGTACAATCGTTTTTCAGTTAGGGGGAAAGCGTTGGGCAAAAGCTGGTGCATGTTGCACAACTCCTGCAGTACCACTTCCCGGATGTCATTCAAGTTTGGCAATTCGACTCACCTATGCTGTAGTGTAGCAAGCCACAATCCAGGTGCGATGAACCCTGAAAACCGCAATCATCGCCAATGGCAAGTAGTGCGTTTTGGGTAAGACTGTCTATCGGAACTGAGCCATCAAAAAGTGCGTCCGAAGTTTCGGATCAGTGACAGTTTCTTTTTTCGAACGAGTAGACCTGAACGGCTATTTCCGACATGCACTTTGTAGAAAGTATGCGCGATGCAATTTGCATTTTCGAATCAGCAAACCAAGATTGGGTAAAGATTGCTTCCAAGGCATCAACGAGTCAGACGAGGTTGTTTCCAAGTCAATTGACTGCCAACTTGCAGACGGCTCTTCGACGACACCTTCAGTATGATTTTCTTTGCCGACAAAACAGGCACATCGAGCTCTGCATTCTCATCGCCGGTTCCGAAAACCAGCCGTGAAATATTCTGATCATCTTGCCACACTTCCACAGTCAACTCCGAGCGTGCGTTGCCCCCTCCAGATCTCTCGATCCTCGCGCGAAATCGTGAGAAGCCCTCGGGCACGCGGAACGTGAAGGCTCCTGCGGACGGAAACACCAAGTCCAGATCCTCGGGACTCCTCGACGCGTATGCTATTGCCTTTTTGTTTCCTGAGAGAAACTGCGGCGCCATCATTTTTCCGATATTCCCCGATTCCCCCTTCCATTCAATTCTCTGGTCGCAGACGGAACTCAGCACCGGAACTTCAGCGAGCCACTTCACATTTGCACTCGCATAATTGAGGATCGAGATGCGTGAGAGAGGCACCAAGACATCTTTTCCTCCGATGGAACGATACGTAAGGTTGCCTTGAGCGACGCTTAATGTTTCCGCAAATACGGAGCTACCGTCAGTAAATTCGATTTCGATCTTCGGCTTGATTCGGTCCTTCTGTTTTCGAAACCAAATCAACCCGAGCAGCTTCTCGAAAGCAACATCAAGTGCTTGACCATCGAGATCGAAAACGACCCCACCATCCTTTACCTCTCGGATAATGCCACCAACGCGATCAACGACATTGCCCGGTCGAAGCAGGATCAGTGCATCCGCTTCCGAGGGTTCTTGCAACGCTTCCTTCCAAGCATTCGCTAAATCCGGAGTCAAATTTCGCACCAAGAGCGACCGAACCACTCCCGCTCCAAATTCCTGACTTGCGCCGGAACTGTCGTCGAACTGCCAGGATTCCTCCTTACCAACCAATTTCATTCCCTTGAGCTTAGAACCATCTACGAGTCCTAACTCGAGAGGCGAGACATTGTTTTCGGATTTGTGACCGAAATCCAACTTTAGTACTTTTGAACTTTCCCACTCGCGTTCTCCGCCGTAGACCTCGAGTTGCACACGTTGCGAATCGGAAGCAAGTAGTTTCCCTTCCACGGCCTCGCCATCGATGGTGGTAAGACGCACAGAGGGACCCTGAGTTGGAGCCTGAGCCAGGATCTTCGGACAGAGAAGGCAGACTAGAAGAGTCGCAGCGCTACACAGAAAACGGCTAGCGAAATACTGCCTGTTGCCGAACTGGCACTTCTTTCCGCTCATAGACCTGTCCCTCGTAGTCCTTGTCGTAGTCCCTGACGAAGTCAAGGTCTTGCATGCCACTACGGCGTGGTGCAGGCCTTCACTTCCGTTGGATCGCCAGTATACCAAGTTTTGAAATCGTGTTCATCGCGATGAATACGCCTGTAGAGCGTGTCTCTCTCAACCGGCGTCCTACCTGCTTCAGCAATGAGGTGGCGAATCTGTTCGACAGACAGAATCTCGGGTGTAGTTGCACCCGCATCGTGATAAATCAATTCGTGGCGCACCGTACCATCGATATCGTCTGCACCGTAAGACAGCGCTGTTTGGGCGGTGCCGATTCCTAGCATGATCCAGTATGCCTTGACGTGTGGGACATTATCTAAAATCAATCGGCTGATCGCGATTGTTCTCAAGTCCATCAGGGCGGAAGCCTTCTTGATATGCGACAGTTTGGTATTGTCCGGATGAAAGGCCAAAGGAATAAAGGTCTGGAATCCTCCGGTACGGTCTTGAAGATCTCGCAGACGAAGCAAATGGTCAATTCGATGAAAAGGTTCCTCGATATGGCCATAGAGCATCGTGCAGTTGGATTTGAGCCCGATCTCGTGAGCCGTTTGGTGGATCTCGATCCAGCGATGAGCATTCGCTTTGTGTTCGCAAATTTGGTTCCGAACCTCGGGATGAAAGATCTCAGCCCCCCCGCCAGGCAAACTGCCCAGGCCTGCATCGCGAAGATCTGCGAGTACTTTCTCGGTAGTCCATTTCGTGAGGAACACAAACCAATCGATCTCAACTGGTGTCCAAGCTTTCAAATGGATCTGCGGATAGGCTTCATTCAATTGGGAGAGGATGCCTCGATACCAGTCGTAGCCGAGTTTGTGATGCAAACCGCCGACGATATGCATCTCGGTGCAACCGTTTTCAACCGCCTCGCGACCTCGACCTAGCACCTGTTCTTCGTTCATCACGTAACCTTTTGGGTCGCGCAAATCGGACCTGAAGGCACAGAAGCGGCAGCGGTATACACATACATTTGTGGGATTCAGGTGCGTGTTGATATTGTAATATCCCACATTGCCATGCATCCGCTCTCGAACCATGTTGGCCAATTGGCCGATATCGTGCAACGGAACTTCTGGCGAGTAGAGGAAGATGCCGTCCTCGAGGTCGAGCCGCCCCCCCTGCTCGACCTTGTTGCGAATGACGCGAAAACGATCATTGACGTTTGGAGATATCATGCGTTTTGCACTTCCCGTTAAACAAAAACTCTTTGGGATATTGTATCCGATTATCGATTCTGTTCGTTGACTGGAGCACTAGCGAAGCCAAGCATCGATTCCCCCGGCGACCAGAAACAAAACGCTTATGACTGCGTTCAATTGGAAAAAAGCGAGTTGCATACGATCCAGGGAGTTTTCAGACACCGAGAAATGCTCCCAAACCAGCAGAACTCCGATCCCTACCAGGGTCAACCGGTAAATCCAGCCTAGCGACAACTGAGGGAACCAGAACGCCAAGCCGACGGCCAGAACAAACATCGCTAAATGGAGGACTTTCGCGATGTTCAGGCCTCCACGAACGCCGAATCGTGCAGGGATACTATACAGTCCGCGACTTCGATCGAACCCGAAGTCCTGGCATGCATAGAGGATATCGAATCCGGTAACCCAAAGACAAACGCAGGTTCCCAACACAACGGCGGGCAGCAGATCGGTCCATCGCTCGGACACAATGCTCCCGCGAATGGCGACCCAAGCGCAGATCGGAGCCAACATCAGGGCGACACCAAGCCACAGATGAACCAACCAAGTGAAACGTTTTCCTAGACTGTAGCCTGCCAAAAACAGCATGACCGGTATGCTCGAAAAAAGCGGAATCCGATTGGGAAGGAACAGCAATGTGGATGCGATGAAGGCCGCTGCACAAAAAAGAATGAAAAATCCAACCTCCGCACGTCCAAGCAACCCAGCTGGCAGATGTCTTCCCGCGGTTCGAGGGTTTGCTGCATCAAACTGCTCGTCGAGCAGACGATTCGTGGCCATGGCGAAACTTCGCGCCGCCACCATGCAAAGCAGGATACCCGCCAAGTCCTGCATGCGAAAAACGATCGGATTACCATCTACGGGGGATGGCAGCAGCCACGCCCACCAAGATGCCAACAGTGCAAAGGGAAGAGCGAAGATAGTGTGACTGAACCGGATCAGTTCGCCGTAACGTCGAATGCGTTCCAACATAGCGGAAACTCATTACTCCTCGCCCGTGCGGCGATGTTGATCCGAGCACTCGATCGGTTCCACGCCCCATCGTTGCATCAACTCATGGGGGATACCGAGGTGATCGAGGATGCGGGCGACCATGAAGTCGATTAGGTCGACCAGACTGGTGACCCCGTGATACCAACCGGGCATGGCGGGCATGACGATCGCACCAGCCTGAGCGGCACGATGCATGTTCTCAAGTTGAAATACCGACATCGGGGTCTCTCGGGGCACCAAAATCAGTTTTCGATGTTCCTTCAGATGAACATCAGCCGCCCGCTGAATGAGGTTGTTTCCCGCTGCATGGACGATGCCCGAAAGTGTCGCCCCCGAACAAGGACATACGATCATACCCGCTGTCAGGAAACTACCGCTTGCGATCGGTGTCATGAAGTTTCGGTAATCGTGCACCGTGATCCTGCTGCTACATTCAGCGATTTGTTCATCGGAGAGAGGGTGCCAACGTCGCTGATGATCTCCGGATGTCACCCACGCGAACTTCAGTATCGGCTGGATATTGTCTCGCCGACCACCTAGATCGATCGCGAGTTCCTGCGCGAGAACCGCCCCTGCCGAAGGACTAGTCAACAAATGGATCGATCTGCCCGACAACGCCAATTGCTGCAAAAGCCGCACACCGTACGCCGCTCCGCTGGCGCCAGTCATCGCGAGAACGATCGGGAGTGAGTTCGCAGAGTTTGCCATACTTTTATTGCGCTGGCTTGCGTCCGATGTAGAGCGTGACAACACCCATCGTCATCGGAATCCAACGGACATCCTGAAGACCGGACGCACGCAATCGATCAGCCAGTTGCTTACCGCTCGGAAACTCAATCACACTCTCAGGAAGATAGCGATACGCATCAGAGGAGTTGCGTGCGACGGAGTTACCGATACGAGGTAACACATGTCGGAAATAGAAATCGTAACCTTGTTTCAGGATCGGCCATGTCGGCTTGGAAAATTCCAGAATGGCCAATTGGCCTCCAGGCTTGCAGACTCGCATCATTTCCAGGACACCCGCATCGGTGTCCGACACGTTTCTTAATCCGAACGCAACCATCACGGTTTGAAATGCGTTCCCGTCAAAGGGTAGACGCATGGTGTCCGCTTCCAGAAAACGGAGATGGCCGTGTGTGGGAAGGTTCTTAGATTGTTTTTGCCGGGCGATCTCGAGCATCTCAGCGCAAAAATCGGTGCCGACGACTTCCGTGCTACCTCCAAGCCGTTTCGAGGCCGATAGGGCCAAATCCCCCGTACCAGTGCATACATCCAATACCGGTTCGCCAGGCGTGAGCCCCAGTATTCGGAGAGTCCGCCAACGCCAATAACGGTCGATGTTTAACGACAAGACGTGATTGAGCAGATCGTACCGGGGAGCGATCTCCGCAAACATGCGTCGAACGCGATCCCCTGATTTGTCGACGCTTATGCTTTGTGCTTCCACCGATAAAACCCTCGAAAAAATGCGGATAGGTTGTAACCGCATTTTGTATCGAAAGTTCACTTCCGAATAGGCTTATTCCGGATAAGCTTGTGTCCGGCCTGAATTCAGTTCGCGAGCTTCGGAAGAACCGATTCCTGGCGTGTTCCGGCTGGAGTCGGGCTTCCCAGGTAGGAACCTGACGGGATGCTTGTCGAAGTGCTTCCCGGCGCCATGATCGATGACGGACTCGTGATTGTCGAACCGCTTGGAACCCCGTCGTAGCTACCGATGATGACTCCATCGCCACCCACGACATCGTCATAACCACCGTACCGAGCACTTTCACCGCATGGCTGGCACGGCTCATCCATCGGACCGTTGCCTCCCT
>JBILVV010000399.1:0-4677 GCA_044370255.1 Pirellula sp. | reverse complement strand
TAGGACCACGCTTGGTATGCTCGCCATCAATTCGATCAGCGGTTTGAATCTCAATCGCCATGAGCGACTCATGAACTCGCTCCCAAAGATGGCAGCCAGGAGCGCGATCGGAGCAGCGATCAGTAGGGAATAAAACGTCCCTTTGAGTGTGCCAAAAATCAGCGGCCACATTCCGAATTTGGTTTCCCCCTCGGCGCTACCGGTGCTGCTCTGCCAAATATGCCGAGGTTCCGGATATCCCTCATACCAGATTGGGGAGATGAAGGTTCCCCAAGAAGCTTCGGGGAATGGAGCGTCGATCCCCCAAACCCGAAATCGATCCCCATCTAAAATAGCTAACGCATTGCCACTTGCATTGAACTGGATCAATCGCGGACGATGCGATCCTGCCTCGCTGTCATCTTCGTTGGTTGCTGCGTTACTCGATGCTGGAAGTTTCCATCGAGTCAATTCGCTTTCCGAAGTCGTGTATCGCAGGGAAACTGTATCTGCACCATCTATAGTGGCAAAGACTCGACTCTCAGGAGCGCTCGCGATCGATGAAATCGCTCCCTGACTTGCTGGCACACGATGGATCGATAACAGCTCTTGACCACTTTCGGTTGCTGCAAAAGTTATCGACTCTACATGCCCTGAAGCTCCACCTATCAGCCAAGCTCCCCCTCCAAGCAACGGAGTGAAACTAGTCGTTTGACTCTCACTACCCGTGATGGTGAGATAGCTTTGCTTGACGCTCAACTTCTCGTTGTCACCCGCGGACCACCACGTGATCTCTCCCTTTTCGTCGAGAGATTGAAGGGAATCACCCCGACTCGACACCATGACTCCAACTATCTTCCTTGTGTCTTTCGGTCGCGATTCATCGATCTTATCGCTTCGCCATATCCGGCTCTCGGTTTGCATACCACTTCCGAACATAGCTGGTTTCTGCTCGAGGTTCCCCATAGCAACCTGCGGGCCAGCGCTTGCACTCCACCACCACTGCGTCGCTGGATCGAAGCCGGAGTTGTCGCTCCGAACAACGCAGTGCAACGACTCGATCGGTGCTTGAAAGACAGCGATGGCGTCTTGAAGATCGACGGAAATCACTCGCGTTTGCCGAACAAGATTGCCAGCGGTCAGTCGATAGATCATCCCGCCTTCGACTACGGCTCCCGCCTTGAGCGATTCCGCAGTTTCGGTCGGCAAGTCCGAAAGCTTTCGAAAGGCAACTTCGATTGAAACAGATGCGGGCCGTATGGTTCCATCTTCGAAACCTAGGAGCAGATGAAAATTTTTCGCGTCGACTGCAACGGCAGTGATCTTGGGTAAAGATCCCGTTGATACCGCGAGAGGATATTCGGCGAGGGATTCACTCAACGACTGGGAGCCACCCGAGATCGATGCGATGCGAATCTTCGGATCATCGTCAAGAAACCAAGCGAGATCGTTGTACTCGTCTAAACCGAACGCCATCACGCGACCTGAAATGGCGCATTGGGCAAGCGGTCTGACTTGAGCCTTTTGAAACAGAGGTGCGACATTGCCTAGCAAAACAACCACCACCATCAGCACGACGAGAATCGTGCCGATGCCTCCGATGGTGATGACGTGCTTAGCGATCCGGTCAGACAACCGGACCATCGCTGAGGAATTGCGGTTGCGACGGTGCACCCTCGCCGTCGATGCCGTTTCGGTGGAATCCGGTGTGGTCACTTATGATGTTCCGCAGTTGCCTCGTTCCGAGCAACAAGTCAATGGAAATCAGGGATTGATTCCCACCATCTTGAGCGCCTTGGCCGCGGTCTTGGCATCGACAGGCAACGAACCTTCCTTTGCGACCAGTTCCTGCCCCTCCTTGCTGAATACGAAGCGAACGAATTCGCGACGCAACGGATCCAGGTTCGTGCCAGGCTTGTGATTGACCGCGATGTACAGGTATCTCGCCAACGGATACTTGCCGTTGTAGGCATTCTCGCTGGTCGCCTCCACACCCTTCTCACCAGTCTTCGGCGATAGAGCCAGGATCTTGACCGACGAGGTCTTGAATCCAACGCCGCTGAATCCGATCGCAAATCGATTCTCGCCAACCGATTGAATCACAGCCGTGCTGCCAGGTTGCTCGTTGACCGTGTTGCGGAAATCGCCGTTGCCCAACACCTTCTCTTTGAAGAAACCATACGTTCCCGAAGCTGCGTTGCGACCGAAAATAGTGATCGGCGCGGAATCGAAATCGCCCGTGAGCCCCAACTGACCCCAGCGATCGATCGCCTCGCCACCCGACTTGCGCGTGCTCGAGAAAACAGCATCCAATTGCGGTATCGAAACCGAATCCAAAGGATTGTCACGATGCACATAGACCGCTAACAAGTCGATCGCTGTCGGAAGCAATGTCGGCTTGTATCCGTACTTCTTCTCGAAGTCGCCGATCTCGTTTGCCTTGGCATCGCGACTCATCGGTCCAAAACTTGCCGAACCCTCGATCAACGCCGGCATGGCTTTCGAGGAACCCTGCCCCTCAACCTCCGAACGGACCCCTTTGTAGTATTCCGAGAACTTCTCGGTCCATAGAAGCATCAACGGATTCATCGTGTCCGAACCGACGCTCTTGAGCTGCCCCGAAACCCCTGCGACCGGCTTGTAGCTCGGAAGCTGTGGATCGACCGTCACCTGGGCATGGGCAATCAGCGAAAGGATCAAAAAACAACCGGCGCAAAGCGAACCGGCTATCACCCGACTCGCAGCTCGAAAGTGGCAAATCACAGAGAAACTCCTAGCTTGGGAGAGAACCTATCGAGGCTTAGATAGCTGTCGCGAAGCCCCTGGGCAAAGTACATTTTTGATTACTCGGCTCGGAGTATGTCGCATTGGTGTGTAAGCGACTAGTCGATGTTTGTTAAGAACGTGTTAAGACTTGGATTATACGGAATTTCCCGAGAAAGTCAGGGGCTATGCGTTCCTCGATCACTGTTTCACTCGTTCCGGAGGCGCGGCAGGGGCCCTTTGTTTTCCATGGGGATTGGAGGTCTGCAGTTCAAACTGCCTCGAAACTTGGATTCCATGCCGTGGAAATCTTTCCGAGATCCCCAGATACGGTTCCTGTCGCCGAGTTGAAAGGAGCAGTAGAAGACCTCGGTTTGCAAGTGTCCGCCCTCGGGACCGGGGCAGGATGGCTCGTGGAGCGATTGACACTCGCCGATCCCAATCAAGAGAAGCGATCAGTAGCCATCGACTTCGTGCGCCGCATGATCGACACCGCTGCTGAGTTTCAGGCCGCCGCCATCATCGGCTCGATGCAGGGGCGTTCCTCTGCAGAGTGCCCACCAGACCGGAGCCGCGGCCTGCTGCGGGAGTCTTTGGAAGTCCTCGATCGTCATGCAGCCGATGGTGCGGGACGCCTCCTTTATGAGCCGCTCAATCGCTACGAAACCGACCAGTGCAACACGCTCGCCCAAGGACTCGACCTCATTCGAGATCTAGCGAGGACGAAGTTGCTCGCGGATTGGTTTCATATGAATATCGAGGAAGCGAACATGATCGCAGCGATCGAGCATGCAGGCTCCGCGATCGGTCATGTTCATTTCGCGGATACCAATCGCCACGCAATCGGTTTCGGGCACTTGGATGCGAGGCCTATGGTGGAAGCCCTTCAGCGGATCGGCTACACCGGCTATCTCAGTGCCGAAGTCTTCCCACTCCCAACCTCCGAAGAGGCGGCGCGTCGTACGTTGGAATCTTTCCTCGCCCTGAAATCCGGAATACGAGGTTGAATCTTCACCTGAGACCGTTCCACGACACATGCCATCACCAGACATCACACAACCCAAAGAGGGAACAGCTACAGCGTCATCCGTTGTCGTTTTGGTCGCATGGATGTGGATCGCGTACTTCTTGAACTACTGCGATCGCCAGGCGGTTTCGGCGATGCACAAGGTGCTCAAGAGCGACCTGTCCATGAGCGATACTCAATTCGGACTCGCAACGGCCCTGTTCCTCTGGGTCTATGGATTCGGTTGTCCGATCGCTGGTTTTCTTGCGGACCGCTTTTCGAAACGCACGTTGGTTCTGTTCAGTTTGATCGTCTGGAGCCTGGTCACTCTCCTGACCGGATTGTCGGTAACGGCAGGTATGTTGCTGGGGATGCGGGCCGCGATGGGAATCTCCGAGGCCCTCTTCATGCCTGCTGCCATCGCTCTCACGTCGATATCCACGCCCGATCGATGGAGATCGAAAGCTATCGCAGGACTGACGACCGCGCAGATCGCTGGGATCGTCGGAGGGTCATCGTTTGGTGGTTGGATGGCAGAGCGAGGGGAATGGCGCATCGCATTTGTCATTCTCGGAGTCTGCGGATTGCTCTACGCCATTCCCTATGGCTGGTACTTGAGCCGCAATGTTCCCGGCTCTCCCAACAGATCGCAGAGTTTGCAGGCTTCCTCCCAGGACCACCGCCCATCGGATCCGTGGTTCGCTCTTTTTCGCGTCCCAACATTTTCTGCTCTATGCGTCATCTTCCCAATGTTCGTATTCGGCCTATGGTTGATCTACAGTTGGCTCGCTAGTTACATGCAAGAACGATTTTCCCTCAGTCTCACCGAAGCCGGATGGATGTCGATGGTTTATCTGCAGTCAGCAACGTGCCTGGGATTGTTCACCGGAGGTTATGTCGCCGATCGATTGCGATCTCGTTACCGGACA
>JBILVV010000065.1:0-16018 GCA_044370255.1 Pirellula sp. | reverse complement strand
ATTCTCAAACTTCCTCATTACCTCCGAGAAAATCGCCGTGTTGCTGGTCCCGTCTCGAACGGAGGCCATCTTGATACCTCGAGGTGTTTGGTTCAGGGCTACTTGGCTGAAATTACCGTTGAATATGCCTCCGAAATCGCCCATCACTCGACAATCGGAATAGCCACCGATGCTACCGAAATAGTTAAGCCGCCCCACGGTGACACCGTTTGCAACGAATTGAGCGCCAGATGGGTCCGATGGGCATAGAAAAGTAGCCACGTCTTGTTGGCGAGCGGCCAAGTTTCTTGCATCCGTATTGACATCCACCGTGAAATCAAATTGGTTGAATTTCGTGGATTGCTCCAGAAAGGTGAGGACAATCGTGGTCCAGGCGGGACGGCTGGTTGATGCTGTAGTTGATGCTCGCGTCCACTCACCAGGGGGAAGGGTCTTGTAAGCGGATTCGAAGTTGAGCGCTCCCAACCCCAGTTGCTTGAGGTTGTTGCTGCAACTCATGCGGCGTGCTGCTTCACGAGCAGCTTGCACCGCTGGTAACAGCAGTCCTACCAGGACTCCGATGATCGCGATAACCACCAGCAATTCGACTAGCGTAAAGCCTTTTTTAGGAGATTTCATGGGTTCGTTCCCGCCTACACAAAAAATAAAAATAATAGAGAAGAGTTACATGTGCGCAGTGTCATAGCGCCTTCAAGGCCTTCCCGAAAGCTCGCCACGGACAACTCTCACTAGCAGAAAGACTAATGCAGCGAGGGGTGGGCGTCAACCATTTGGACAAGGTTGGCCCAGCAGCAAGGTGAATGCTATTCCGTTCGTCGCTAACAGCACTGCTCTTGACCCCAGCTTTGCGCAGTTTCTATACCTTTCCCAAATCATGAAACTCGCGATCATGCTTCCGAACTGGGTGGGGGATGCCTGCATGGCAACGCCCACGTTGCGCGCTCTGCGCGAAGGTTTGCAGGAGTTTGACGAAGTCTGCTGGGTGGGGCGCCCCGCGCCGCTGATGGTCCTCGAGGGTTTGCAATGGGCCGACTCCCGCTTGATGTACAAACCGCGAGCACGCGGGGGCGATTTGCTATCAAGGCGAGGACTGGTCCGCGAGTTGAGACGCAGACAATTCGACGCTGTCGTTTTGTTCACCAACAGCCTTTCGAGCGCCGCGATCGCATGGCTCAGCGGAATCCCACGCCGAATCGGTTTTGCTCGAGATGGACGCTCCTGGCTACTGACCGATCGCATTCCAGTTATCGATGACCATCACAATGCACACACCGATCCGTGCATCGATACCTATCTGCGGCTCGCATCGTACCTTGGATGCGATGTTTCAGATCGGCGGATGGAGTTGGCTGTTACGGATGAAGATCGAAGCCAGACCGATGAGCTCTGGAGAACAGTTGGTTTCGAAGATCATCGATTCACGGTGCTTATGAATACCGGGGCGGCAATCGCCGACACGAAACGCTGGCCGGTTGAGCATGCAGCTGCCACAGCTCGTGTGTTGAGTCGACAATACAATGCACAAGTCTTGGTCCACTGCGGACCTGCAGAGCGAGCGATCGCTGATGAGGTTCAGGCAAGGGCAGGGGACCCTCGGGTACGCAGCATGGGATGCATGCCCGCGTTGCCACTGGGGCTGAGCAAGAGAGCGATTCAGAGGTCGGATCTGGTTATCTCTACCGACAGTGGACCACGCCACATGGCGGTAGCGTTTAACAAACCAGTCGTTACTTTGTTCGGTTCGGTGTCATCCTCATTGACACAGACCTACAATCGACCGGAAACCATCCTGTCCCTGGGTCTGGAATGCCAGCCCTGCGGTCGGTACGAATGCCCCCTTAAGCATGCTCGCTGCATGAAAGACTTGGATAGCCAACGGGTGCTCGCAGCGGTCGCGAGAATTATCGAAGACTCTCCCCAGATGATGCGTCGGGCAAGCTGATACGCCAGCCGGCTCTTGCTATACTGTGCGATCTTCTCTTGTACTGTCCTAACTCCCATTACTTCCAATAAGCCATGCGCGATCCTCAACTCGACCTGACCCGTTTCGTCCGCGACATCCCCGATTTTCCCAAACCAGGGATTCTGTTCCGCGATATTACACCCTTGCTTGGAAATCCGAGTGCCTTTCGCGAAACGATCGCGCGCATGGCCGACTTGGTGCGGGACTTGAAAGTCGATGCACTGGTGGCTGCCGAAGCTCGAGGTTTCATCTTCGCAGCACCTCTAGCCATCGAGTTGGGTGCTGCATTCATTCCGGTTCGCAAACCGGGGAAACTGCCGTACGACAAACACTCTTTCTCCTATGATCTCGAGTACGGCAGCGACACGCTCGAGATGCACAAAGACGCCCTGCAACCCGGAGAGCGAGTTCTGCTCGTTGATGACTTGCTGGCGACCGGCGGAACTGTCGAAGCCTGTTGCCGATTGCTCGAGAATTATCAGGCTCAAGTGGTCGGGTGTTTGTTCTGTATTGAACTGGCTGCGTTGGGAGGACGCCAGCGGCTCGCTCCGCATCGCGTTGAGGCTCTTCTCAAATATTGATGGCAGCACTAGTGAGTATGGTCGCGACGTGAGGGGAAATCGCTGGATTGCTCTCGTTGCTGCGGTCCTGATCGCAACCTACGCAGGCTGCATGCTGTTGGTTCCCGCTTTGCCGATCGCAGGTCCCGGCGGTGAAGTATCTCGCATCTCGCGAGCGGAATTTTGGATGATCCTGGTGGCATCGTTCGAGACGATCTGGAACCAGTGGACGTCGGGGCAACCCCCAACAATCAGTGATCGATTTCCGAAGATAGCATGCGCCACAGCGTGGCTGGCATTGTGCGCGGTGCTCGGTTACCCGATCGTGCGAGGAGATAGGCTGACCAATAAAGTGAATCGACTCAGTGCCCTGGCATGGAGTATTGCGATAGGTTCATCGATTGCATCGTTGTGCGTGGCAGGTAATGGGATGACCTTCGGCCCGCAATCCCGTCTCGGTTTGATCGGTTGGTTGTCAGGCGTAGGGCTCGCCCTGCATCTCTGTTTCAGACGGTTTGCGATTAGGCAGGAAGAGACGGTTGATGGTGGACAAACCAGCCTTGAAGCAACCGACACGGAAACATACGACCCTTCCTTGAATGACTCTTGGGCACGACGACTGATGGGATTAACTTCGTTGGGGATCGTTTGGTTGTTGATATTGACCGTCCTGGGGGCATGTTTACCAACCTACGATGCGGATGTCCGCGAGCATCGCATCATGGCTACACGCATCATCTACCTCGAGAATCAACTAATGCGTATCGATCACCAACGGGAAGCGAATGTACCGCAGGGGACGATGATGCCGGGGTTGTTTTGGATGAATATGTTTGTCGGTAGACCACCGGATCTGTTGAATGAAGAGGCTGTACAGGGAATGGTGGACTCGGCTTTGGTTTGCCAGATCGTGCAAGGAATCTATTGGTGTATCGCAATCTGGATATTGATCGGATCATTGGCTCGATCTTATGGGACCTTTGCAGCCGTTCTTGCGGGTTTCGCACTAGCTTCGCTCCCTGGTTTTTTTGAATTGGTCCGTCTCGGGGGCGGAGCAGGGGAGGGGGGGATGGTTTTGGTCGCTGCAGCGTCGCTACTGCTGTTGCAACATCGCGTTCATGAGATTCCATGCGGAAGCCTAGTATGCATCGCTGCTGGGGCCGCCGGGCTAGGTTGGGTCATGTTCTTGTTAGTGACCGTACCTGTCGCGATTCGATTGACTACCATACCCAGCCTTGGTTCACTTCGGCGCACCTGCTTGTTAATTTTTTCCGCAGCGGTCGCAATGTTTTGGGGTGGTGCGGTTGTTGGGCAATTTGTAGACGCTGGATTGTTCCGGGGTAGGGCAGGGGGGGTGGAGCAAGCGTTCCTATCCCAGTACTTGCCCTTCTTTTTCTCGCCGTGGAGCGGGGTAGGGGAGGGTGCTTGGGACGCTTTTATGCGCATGCTCTTTTTTTCAACGGTGCATTCGTTGCACTTGATCCCGATCGCTATCCTCGGTTTGGCATTCGAACGTCATCGAGCAGGTCGAGATGCAGGGATTTGGTTTGGTGTTTGGTGCTTGCTATGGTGGATGATGACTCCGCAGCAAGATCGCGACTGGGTGCTTGCCATGCCACTTCTGGCTTGGCCGATGGCGAGCGGCATTGCTTGGTTAAGTGAGCGAGGGCAACGAGTACTGCTGATTGCGATTTGCGGTATCTCGTTGGCTTGGTCGATCATTGCTCTTTGCGCATGGCCAACCTCGGACAATCGGCTGCTGGTCCCCTTGGAATCGCTCGCGACGATTATTTCAGAGGAAGACGCAGAGCAGGGGAGGGGAGTGCGATTCGACATGGCACCGAGCGTGAATCGTATTTGGAACCGTCTCGATCGAGAGCGAAAAAACGACCCTTGGTTGTTGCTAGGTTCAGCAGATGCGTTTCGCTGGCTTCCGAATGTGGAACTCTACGGCACCTATGACACCAACCCATGGGAAGAACTAGTTGAAAAATGGGATACTCATCTGGATCCCGTTCGGGATTTTCGCAGTTTGATCTTGAAGAACCAGATCGGACATCTCGTGTTGGATTGGCAAGGATTTATGTTCCGAGACCAGTTGCTCGGAACCCAAAGGGAACCTAGATGCCGCAACGCCATACAGATGTTGCAGCAAATGGGTGTGTTGAAACGCGTGGAGTGGGACTTCGATTCGAGTCGTGCCGAATGCTACGAAGTTGTGGATTCGCCATCGTCGAATCCATTGCTTTCTCCGAATGGAGATCCTCGGCTATAATCTTCGCAACCTCAAAAGTTATAATCGAGGTTCTCCCTCCATCCGAGTTTGTCTAAGGAATCATGGATCGTGCGAGGAATTTGCCTGCGACTTTTGGTTATCGGTTTCGTTTTCACGAATATCTTTGCCGCGCTGTCCTCGGTTTCTTTCGGGCAAGTCACCGAGGAGGAAATTAGTTCGCTCCAAAAAGATGCTGAGTCGGCTCGCGCTACCGCTGGTACCGACTCGTCGCGTGCTAGTGGAGGACAAGGTTCGGGGGTGGCTGTGAAACAGTCGGGCATCGACTTTCTCAGTTTGCTGGTCAAGGGTGGGATCTTCATGATTCCGATCGGCATGGTCAGCTTGCTTGTCGTCACCTTTGTGATCGATCGCTGGATTGGTTTGCGGTCCGGGAAACTGATGCCGGGCGAGTTTCGTCGCAACTTGATGAAGCTGATTCGCTCCGGCGATGTTGCTGATCCGCGCGACATGTATCGACTGTGCGATCAAAATCCGTCGGCGTTGGCGAGCGTTGCGTCTGAAGCCATTGTGCGTGCTGGCAGGCCGCAATCGGAGATCACGGCCGCCGCCACGGATGCTCTGCAACGGGAGGTCGATCGAGCTTACAGTCATGTTCGTTGGTTGAACCTCGCGGCTGGAGTTGCGCCCCTTTTGGGGTTGCTCGGGACCGTATGGGGGCTGATACGAGCCTTTCACGATACGACCCAATTGGCGGCTGGCCAGAATCGAGCCGACTTCCTTGCGGTAGGTATTTACGAAGCCCTCGTCACAACGCTGGCCGGCTTGATCGTCGCCATCCCGGCCGCTATCGCTTCGCATTACTTCGAGGGCCGAATCACGAAGGTTTTTGGACGAATCGAGGAAACTGTCAGCGAACTAGTGCGATCGCTGGAGCGATTTGAAGGCAAGACACGATTCGATGTCATCGGCCGGGAGTTAGCTCCTCGAGATATTGACAGTATGGCTGTGCCTCCTATGCCTCCGCCGGTCGCCTTCATTGCACCCACCGCAACGGATTCGATGCGGGGTGCCGACTCATCGCGAAGCAAAAGCTCTCGCCGATCGTCGTCTTCTTGAAGGGGAGTGCTCCAAGGATCGGATGTTCTCAGCGAATCACGCAAGGACTATACTAAACGAGTCTGTTTCCATATGGAAAGTTTCGATTTCAGTGACTCGAATATCAGGTGTGAAAATGAAAAAGAACCGCAAGTGTTTGCTCGCCTTCGCAATCGGTTTCATGGCTTCCTCTGTCCCGGCGTTTGCGGATGAGCGAGCCGAGATCAAGCAAAGGATTGAAGCGTTACGAGTCGAAGCCAAGGAGTTGGCTAACCATGGCAACGAGGAAGAGGCCAGTAACCGAATGAGGCAGGTTCGGGAATTGATGGGCAAGCTTAAGGGGATGGACGAACCGCAGTCCGACGCACCACGAGGCGATCAGCATCGAGTCGAGGGCCATAGAGCGGAACGTGAGGAAATGCTCCATCGCCTGTCGCGACGACTGGAGCACATGCGAGCCGCCGTACAGCATTTGAAGGAAGGAGACATGCCCGATATGGCCCATGAACTCGGTCGCCGAGCCGAAGAATTGGAAAGCCAACTTCGTAAAGAAAAGTTCGCCATGCAGTTCGATAAGCAGCCCGAAGTGAAAGAGCGAGGTGAAAAAATGCAGCTCCTCGCTCCTCAGCGTGAAAAGCCTCAGCTAGTGCAACCCAAACAGATCGCAGAACACGAGGCTTGGGGCGCGAGGGTCAAGGAAGAGTTGACGCGTCATGCAGAAACCATCGGCGATGTCCGGGCTGAACAAGAGAAGATGCGGAGGGAATTGAAGGAGCTGCGATCGATCATCGAGCGACTGACGTCAGAGGCGAAAGGGAGGTAACAACCAAGGAAAGACTCCACCGGCCGCGATTAATTCCCCACGCTGCGGTTGTCACTGCTTCCCGTCCCCTGGTCCCCTTGTCCCCTGGTCCCCTCGGTCCCTTTCGTCCTTTCGTCCTTTCCGTCCTTTCCGTCCTTTCCGTCCCGTCAGTCCTTTTTTCAGCCGACCTTCAACGCCAAGGCGGCGAGGGCTGCATCGTAGTTAGGTTCCGACGCGACTTCGGGAACGATTTCTTCGTAGACCACATTGCCCGCTGCATCGAGAACGATGACGGCGCGTGCCAAGAGCTTGAGTTCTTCGATCATCAATCCCGTCTTCATCCCGAAGTCGCCCGATTGATAGTCACTGCCGACTTTCATCGACTTGATTTCTTCGGCTCCACAAAAGCGGTTCATGGCAAAGGGGAGATCGCGGCTAATGGTGACCGCGTGGATCTTGTCCCCCATCGCTGCCAGAGCGGAGTTAAACTTCTTGGTCTGGATTTGGCAGATGCCTGTATCAAGGGAAGGGACGACCGAGATGATGGTGGGTTTGCCTGCCAGATCCCCTTTTGAAATGGTCTTCAGTCCACCCTCAAAGTAGTGGACTGTGAAATCGGGAATCGGGGCTCCGACGGACAGGGGGTTGCCGGAGAGGGTCATCGGGGCGCCCTTAAATGTGACTAGGCCAGTTCGAGCCATCGTGTTTTTCCTTAGGAATTGCAGGGTAGGGGAGCGTAGAGCGGAGGGCGTGATCGCATCGATCTCACCCTGTTCAACCGATGAATGTACGGGAGTCTGACGATCCGTCAATCCTTTCGGATTGTGCAGGGATGGCGTATAGTAGGGATCGTTATGCTCCCTGTTTATCCCCGTGTTTTTCACTGGGCTGGGAAACTGCCATGCGAAGAGTACAAACCGCGCGCCACGCAAGCAATGCAATAGACAAGTCCTCGGACGACCCATGGTTAAAGTCAAAGATTTTTTAGGTCCCTATCGATTGGCTCGCCTCATTCGGCTCGGAAGTACCTGCCAAGTTTGGGAGGCGATCCATGACAAAGATGCCAAACGAGTGGCTCTCAAGGTTCTACGGCCGGAGCAGCGTGGGAATAAAGAGGAAATCGCTTTCTTAAAGCATGAATACGAGGTCGCCAAGGAACTGAACCATCGCAACGTCATCAAGCTCATCGACTACGTCACCAACGCGGAAACTCCATTCATCGTCTTGGAGTTGTTCAGTGAATTGAACTTGAAGATGGCTCTGAGACGTGGACCTGAGCCAATCGCGTACCAGCTCCCCAGCATCGTCGAACAAGCCTGTGAAGGACTCTATTACCTTCACTCCAAAGGCTACGTTCACTGCGACATCAAGCCCGATAATCTGCTTCTCAGCCGTAACTGGGAAGTGAAATTGATCGACTTTACGATCGCCAAGAAAATCAAATCGGGGTTGGGCAAACTCTTCGGTGGCAAAACAAAAGTCGAAGGGACTCGCTCTTACATGTCTCCCGAGCAGATCCGCGGTCAGTCGCTCGACCCACGGAGCGATATTTACTCCATGGGGTGCATGCTTTATGAATTGATCGTGGGGCGTGCCCCGTATACGGGAAACACCCCCAACGAGCTTTTGAGCAAGCATCTATCGGCTACCATTCCATCTGCGTTGGTCAACAACGACAACGTCTCCCCGGAGTTTAATAATATCCTTCGGAAGATGTTGGCGAAGAAGCTCGAGGATCGTCCGCAGACCATGTGGGATGTTCTGAAGATGATCCGCTCAACCGCGATTTTCAAAAAGCCGCCCCGAATCCCCGAATCGTCTGTCTTCGATGACTTTCAGGGTGGAGGTCGCATCGAAGCTCCTACCTAATATGCGGAGTAGTTTTCTGCACATTGGAGATTCGATTCTATGTACGAACCGACTATGGGAGTTTAATCAGCACATATGGCTAACTCGTCTCTTGGCTTTGAATTCGAACAACCAATCTTGGATATCGAGGCCGAACTCCAGGTTCTGGAGGGTAAAGCTTCGCTAACGGAAGAAGAGCAAGAGCGAGTGCGGCAATTGCGTCGGCGCTGGAACGAAGCTACGCGTGAAATCTATGGTCAACTGACTCCTTGGCAGATCGTTCAGGTTGCGAGGCACAAAGATCGTCCCTATACCCGCGACTATCTGAATTTTGCTTTCGACGAATTTATCGAGCTCCATGGGGATAAATTCTACGGCGATGATCGAGCCATGCTTGTTGGATTCGCCAAGCTCGGACGGTCGAAAGTGTTGGTCGTCGGTCATCAAAAGGGACGCACGTACAAAGAGCGAGCCGCTTGCCATTTCGGATGCGCGCATCCAGAGGGTTATCGCAAAGCGATGGCTAAGATGAAGCTCGCTGAGAAGTACCGTTTGCCAATCATCTGCTTCATCGATACTCCCGGCGCTTATCCCGGAGTTGGGGCCGAGGAGCGGGGGCAAGCGCAGGTGATCGCCGAAAGTATGTTCCTGATGAGTCAGTTGAAAACACCGATCATTTGTGTGGTGATCGGCGAGGGTGGCTCGGGCGGTGCGCTCGGCATTGGTGTGGGAGACCGCATCGCAATGCTCCAGTACTCGTATTACTCAGTAATCAGTCCCGAGGGTTGTGCCGGCATTTTGTGGAAGAGCCATGAGCATGCCCCCAAGGCGGCCGAAGTGCTACGCTTCACGGCATTGCATCTGCCGCAACTGGGCGTGGTCGATGATGTGATCGAGGAACCGCTGGGGGGAGCCCACCGCGATCATCATCAAATGGCCTCGCGCGTCAAAAAGTATCTGAGCAAAACGCTGGAGCAGTTGACAAAGATCCCTGTCGATGAACTCATCGCATTGCGGTATGAGAAATTCCGACGCATGGGTTCGTATTTGGAACAACTCGAAGACGGTTCGCTCGAAGAACGAGGCAGCATCGTCGGTAGTTGAATTCGCACCCCGATGGGGTGAAGGAGGGTGGAGTAGGGGGGCTCGGAGCAGGGGGCCCTGCCCTAGCGTTTTGAACGCAAGTATTGGATGGGGTAGCCCAATCCCCGAAAGCTTGCGATCCCGCCGAGAATGATGGCCGTTTGAAGGCTTGCCTGCCAAAGAAATTGCATGGCTTGCCCGAGGGTCATTAGCGGTGTCCGGCTGGGTACCACAACCACAATATAGTACAGGTCATCCAAATTTTTCACTTCCTTCCGCACGAGAAGCAAGTCGGTGAATTGGTCCACGATGGTATCGGTCGTCCAGCGAATGATGGCAGCGATGGCAATCCAAAGAATCAGGCCAGCGATGCGCCAAGATCGCCAGCGCAGTAGCCAGAACAGAACGCTCCATTGGATACCCAGCAGGCCTCCACCCAGGATTCCATGCAAGTACAGCGCCGTATCCCTTCCCGGGAGATTCATAAGTCGACGAACGGTTTCTGTGGCGACCGCGCAGGCGGCAGCGATCGCGAGGATCTTTGCCAAGCTGATTTGGCTCGATCGGAGTCCTGAGGGTTCGTCGCAGACATGCGCCTCCGATGCGACCCCAATGCCAGTAGTCCATTGCACGAAGCGCAGCGAAAGAATCCCAAAGAAGAGATAAAAGGTCCAATGCAGCATGTTCTGCTTGAAGGCGCGGATGGCGTTCTCCTTGGAGAGTCCCGGTAGCATCACGTTATTCCAAAGCAGGAAGGTGAGCAGGAAAAGGGCGAACGCAAGAAAGGCGAGGCGGAAACGCATGGGTTTTCCCCACCCCAAGACCACCGTTGCAAAGCTAGCCGGCGCGAAAAGCAACATGGCGGCTGTGGTAGCAAGGATTCCGGAAGCGAAGTGGAAGGAAAGCCAACGCAGGGCAATGGCTAGGATGGTGCCTGCCACAAAGATCGCCAACGTTGCTTTCGCCGCGTGACGCCCCGCAAACTGTGTCCCAGTTTCCTGGTGATCCGTTTGGCGAAGAGGATCGGTTTGGGTGGAGTTTTCCATCGAATGAGTATATCGCAAGGGTTGGCAGGTTTCGCGAGCCGGGGCAGCGTGCTTTCCACGGCCCGGACGGCGGCCCAACGTGATGGAAAACCTGCAAATCCCTGAGATTTCTCGATCCCAAGCCAAACATAATAAACATTATCGGACGTTGTTTCGCGGGTTTTTGGGGGTGGCTAGCCGATCACAACCTCCGTAATTTGTCCCTCGACACCTCTCATGGTAACATCTCGCTACCTAGCGATGGTGATGCCCAGGCAAGCTTTGATGGCGCGCCCTTTACTCGCGGAGCCGCACTCTATGCCCGACGATGATCCGAATCGATCCCCAGGGCCACATGGCACCCAAGTCAATCGACCAGCTTTAAACTCCACCCGAGTTCACAATCTCGTTCACAATCCAGATGCCGATGTCGAACTCAGTTTTGACGAACCGCCTGGTAGCGTTATCGGCCGCTACCAGATCCTCGAACGATTAGGGAAAGGAGGTTTCGGGGTTGTCTACCGCGCCGAAGACCAACTGCTCAAACGACAAGTCGCGATCAAAGTGCTCTCACGCTTTCGATCGCCTGATCAAGTGGACGTCTGGCTCGAAGAGGCTCGCGTTCTGGCCAAACTCGATCATCCCGCGATCGTTCCAATTTTCGATGTGGGAAAAACCGATGCCGGCGGACCTTTCATCGTCTCCAAACTGATCGAAGGGGGGACGCTCGAAGAACGACTGGAAAGCAACGTTTGGAGCATAGAGGATTCCGTGAGAGTCGCTAGGCAACTAGCTCAGGCCTTGGACTACCTCCACTCCCAAGGGGTCATTCATCGGGATGTAAAACCAGCGAATATCCTGACAACACCCGACGGCAACGCGGTCTTGGCCGATTTCGGGTTGGCGATGCCCGAATCCGCATACGGTCGCGGAGCCCGTTTTGTCGGCACCCCCGCCTATATGAGTCCCGAACAAGCTCGACATGAGGGACATCGCGTCGATGGCCGAAGCGACATCTACTCGTTAGGAGTCGTTTTCTACGAACTGCTTACCGGCAAACGGCCCTTTCAGGTCAACGATCGGGAGCAATTGCTGGACTGCATTCGCAATGTCGAAGTCCGGCCGGTGCGACAGATTCGCTCATCCGTTCCTCGGGAGTTGGAACGAATTTGCATGAAGGCGCTCGCCAAAAAAATCTCCGATCGATACAGCAGTGCACTCGACATGGCGGAGGATCTTCAGCAATGGAAATCGCTCGAATCTTCTCCCTCCCCTACCCTCCCCACCACTGGCCCCACCACTGGCCTATTCACCCCAGTACCAGAAGGAACCGGCGATGGCGTCGTTCCGTCGGCGAACTCGTCGAAATCGATTGAATTGGATGCTATTGCGGTGATCCCTCACGGATTGCGTCCCTTCGATGCCAACGACTCAGATTTTTTTCGTTATCTCGTTCCTGGGCCGCGAACTCGAGAAGGTGTCCCGGAAGCGATTCGCTTCTGGACCAACAGTATCGCAAGTCGCAGATCGGACCAGGCGTTTCAAGTCGGCGTACTGATGGGCCCCAGCGGCAGCGGCAAGTCGTCATTGATTCGCGCGGGTGTTCTTCCTCGCATCGAACGGGAGGTGGAGGTTGTCTATATCGAGGCCAAGCCGGACTTGCTTGAGGAAGCGTTGTCGCGAGGAATTCGCCGTGTCTCCGATGAACCGATTGCTGATGAGCGTGACCCGGCCTGCATGCTATCTCGTGTTCGGGAATCAGGAGGATCCAAAACCAAAAAGAAATTATTGATCGTGATCGATCAGTTCGAACAATGGTTGAATCACCATCGCCCTGGAGATCACTCTTCTCTCCGCGAAATGCTTCGGCAATGCGACGGCGTGCATGTTCAAGCTCTTCTCATCGTGCGAGATGATTTTGTACTCGGCCTATCGAGCTTTATGGATGAACTCGAAGTCTCGTTGCAGCAAAACAAAAACTTCGCTACGGTCGAAGCATTCGGACCGGCCCACGCGAAGCAAGTCTTAGCTGCCTTCGGTCGTGCTTATGGCGCAGTCGCAGATCCAATCACGCCAACGCAACTCGCCTTTATTGAAGATGCAATCGATGGCTTGCAGTCGCAGGGGCTGATCAATCCCGTGCAGTTGGCTCTTCTTTCGGAGATGACGAAAGGAAAAACGTGGTCCTCTGCAACACTTCGCGAACTAGGCGGGATTCGCGGTATGGGAATCGCCTTTCTGGACGAAAAGCTCGTCGGCGGTTCCGCTCATCCGGTGCTGCGAACCCACCCCGAGTCGGTTCGCTTACTGCTCGCAGAGTTGCTTCCGCCCGATAACACGGTGATCAAGCCGCCAGCGATCCAGGAAAGCCAATTGGTTCAGATCCTTCAGTATGCGATCCCGGCAGAGACGGTTCGCAAGATTCTGCATCTGCTCGACACCGAGCTTCGATTGATCACACCTACTAGCGGTGTGCCGACTGGCCGCAACTCTTCAACAGGCTCATCGGTTGGGGATCCCGCATACCAACTCGCTCATGACTACCTAGTCCCAACGACGCGGGAATGGCTAGCTCTGCATCAATCGGAAACACGCGCTGGCCGCGTACGCGAACAACTGCGGGAACTCGCAAACGCTTGGAATGCCAAGCCCTCGAACAAACGCCTCCCCACCTCTTGGGAATGGTTGTCGATCCGTTGGTTTACCTCGGCCGCTCATTGGACTGAACCGGAACGCCAAATGATGCGTCGAAGCGACCGCCGGGTCGCTCGCAATACACTGGGTTTTTTCCTGGGCGCGAGTTTGATTCTGCTGGTTGCTCTTTGGGCGTTGGGTTCCAATTACACGGCGTCCCTTGCTCAGCGATTGAGACAGGCCGACTCGAGCCAAGTGGTCGAAGTACTCAAAGAACTGGATCGATTTCGATCCTCTTCGTTGCGTTTTTTCGCGAGTGAGCCTGGATGGATGCCAACCGCGGAGGATGAAGCCTCCGACCGAGCGAAATTGCAATTGGCACTCGCTGGTATCGAGGAATCGCCGGAACAGGCCGAATATGTTCGTGATCATTTGCATGAATTCGAAAGTCGACATCTCGGACCGATTCTTCTTTACTTATCGCAGAAATCGATTGGCGACGAGCGGACCTTGGTCGAATCCGTTCAGGATGCGATCGCACATGGACAACCGCAGGCCCTGACTCTTTCTGCTCTGCTCGCACAGCGCGCGCCTCAAAACGCAGTCTGGGGAGAGATCGCATCGAGCATCGACACACTCCTGTTGAGTAAGCCAGCTACGGAGTTCGGATACTGGTCCGAATTATTCATGCCGGTTGCCGGCCAACTGGTCCCGGGCCTTCTAGAGAAAGGAAAGGAATATCGTCGCGATAACGATCCGATGGCAGACACGTGTCGATTGATGATCCAGAGATTCGCCTCAAAGGATCCCGTTGCCTTGGCCGATGCAATGACATGGTCTGGGGTGGAAGGGGTCAAATCGCTGGTCGGTAACGTCACTTCTAAAGAGTCGCAGGACAAGCTCTCGCTCGAAATCCGCAACCGCATCCAACAGTTGACCCGCCCCCCCTACCCTGCTCTGTCGAGTGCGGTTTCCGGTGGTAAGGATTCCGACAAGGACGCTTCTCTCAGCAGAGATTCGAACGCACAAAAAGCGAACGCATTGTGCGACGCTTACGGAGGTATCGCGCATGGTCGCGGGGGTTGGATGGATCGAGTTCCCCTGTCGGCGGTGGCTTCGCTCATCGATCCGATGCGGGAACTCGGCTTCAAGCCGTGGTCGATTCGTCCGAAAGCCGTGCGTTCGACCTCGGGCGAACTCACTCAGTGGGCTACCATCACCTGGGGCCGGAGCGACGAAACCTTCGAAACATTGCTCGATGTCACTCGCGATGAGTTAAAGCAAGAGTTTGATAAAAGGAAACAGCAAGGCTGGGTGATGGTCGACTTTGCCAGCTTGCCGCAGATAGATGATCCAAGCCAATCCGCAATTGCCCCTGCAGACAGCGAACGGATTCGCGAGCGGAGATGGTGGGGGATCTGGCGCAAGACTTCGGACGGGTCGATCGAGGATCAATCGCTCGCGCTCGATTCGGTTTCGAATAATCCCAAAGAACGAGGCGATCGTGTTCCGCAACGCACACAATACCTCCCGACGTCCAGCGGAGGGTTTCTATTCGATGGCTTGTTCACTTCCATAACCAAACCCATGCGGGATTCGTTGGAGGATCGCGCGAGTGATTGTGATTATCAGACACGAATCGGTGTCGCCGCTGGTGATCTCTACCCGGGAGTTCCTTGCTCCGATATTCGCGTGCACGAATTCGGTTCGGTCCGCGATCGAGCTCGCTTGCCGAGCGATCTCAGTTTTTTCAATCAACCAGGACAAAATGAAACACCATCCAGTGCGGCAAACCGGCTTGTTCATCTATCCGAGGTCCTGCTCGATTTAGGCGATGCCGAATCGGCTCTCGAGGTCCTCGAAGAGATCGATATCGAGAGCTTGAAATCGTCCGGTGCATCTGCGGATCAGAGAATCCAGAATACATGGAAACGGGCCAAGGGGATGGCGTTGGCCAAGCTGTCGCGTACCGAGGAACTTCGCCGTTGGATCGCCGATGAGATTGAGCCCAGCGATCTTGAGGATTACGAAAAGCGATTGTTGCAATTGCGTCTCGCCCTTCTCGATCAAAACCGGGAACAGACGGCTGGTGCCCTCTCCGAGATGGAATCGGTGACCGCGAAGAATTCCGACTCGGTCGCGGCGATGAATAAGGGACGAGAAGCGATGCTTCGCGGCTGGGCGCTCGTAGCCTCGCAACCGTGGGGGCGAGAAGTCCTTCCCGGTTTGATGGAGCGATTTTGTTCTCGAGCGCAGCAATGGTCGGCGAATCATCCTGATCTTTTCGCATGCACGTTCAGCGCCGATTTCGATGGCCTACAGGCCGATGCCACTTGGAAATCATGGTGCTTCAAGAATCGCTTGACGGCGCGTGTATCGAGTACTTGCTGGATGCGGCGAGGAGTTGATACCGAGGTCGATTATGGTGTGCGTGAATCCGATTTTCGGCGAGGAGCAATGGTTCGCTTGGAACAAGGCTTCATGCCCACGGCGATGGAATCGATCTCCGATGGCGATGGCAATAAACTGACTTGGTGCTTGTGGGAAAAACCAGAGGTTCCGTTGATGGATCGAGCTTATCGGGCACGCGAGATCGCCAACCTTTCTTTGGGTTTAGTCTTCTTGGGCCAGCCCGATCAAATGCAGTACGGTCTCCAGGATCGCTGGGGCCGGAGTGTGCGGACGGCATTGATTGACGGCGCCGCGAGAGTCCTCGAACCCAGGATGCTAGTTCAATGGTTCAATGAATCTGCCCCGAGCATGCAAGTCGCA
>JBILVV010000398.1:0-4685 GCA_044370255.1 Pirellula sp. | reverse complement strand
CCATATACGCTATGAATGATATGGTCGCTTCGATGCGGCGTTGACATTTCACGACGCGGAGCGTCGTGCCACTATTTGCCCACATCCAGGTGGCGGGATCAGAATCGGCCCGATATTGACGATCGCCATGTTAAGAATGCTTCCGACTACGACCCCGGCAATCACAGCCAGGAGATTTTTGAGGTTACTGTGCATCATCTTGCATCAGTCCCCATTCCTTCAGGAAATCGGACTTGTCGAACTTGGGCGTAACAATCACTCCATTCATCCGCACATACACAGTGAATGAAGGCGGTCGACCGGAGGAACCGCCCTCGGTCACATGAACCCAACCGGCGGGGGAAATACCACAAAGTATGTTCATGATAACAATGTAATGTTTCCGTTGAATTCACTTCGGTTTACGACGCTCCGCGTCGTGAACTCTGAACTGCCATATACGCTATGAATGATATGGTCTCTTCGATGCGGCGTTGACATTTCACGACGCGGAGCGTCGTGCCACAAAGAGCAGCTTATTCGAGAAAGAAAGAGAATTCCTCGGAGTCCTTTCAAGTGTCTTCAGAGAAGTTCTCCTTGGTTTCCGAACCCAAGAACCCCAGGACGAGTAATCCCCATGCGAGCGTCAAACCGAGCCCGGCGGCCAGATGCGTCAGCTTGACAACTGTCTCCTGCCACGCCACCCCACCTGTTGCCGCCGCTTGGCCAGCGGCGATTGGCAACATCTGATTTGTTCCCCACCAAGCGTTAGCAGCTTCTGATAAAGCCATCGGCCATGTAAGCCACGCTGACAGCAACATCAACCCTGCAGACTTCGGACCCACATGGTGAGGCAGCTTCAGCAACAGAATAGCCATGACCAGGATCAATAGACCATTGGTGACGAACTGTATGTGCGCCCCGAGAGCAAGTCTCGGATACGGAGTCAAAGGTACTGCGAATCCCCAAAG
The DNA here is from genome assembly GCA_044370255.1 of Pirellula sp. GTDB lineage: Bacteria > Planctomycetota > Planctomycetia > Pirellulales > Pirellulaceae > JBKCUI01. The sequence continues at coordinate 3,735 of JBILVV010000398.1, read as the reverse complement.
CAAGCCAACCAAGACTAGTAGAAGACCTTGGATCAGAATCTGTCGCCCGAGCTTGTGTACACGTGCAATGTTCATAGTCACTCCAACGAGTCCTTTCGCATGTTTATTCTCTCAACGAGGCAGATGCCGGCAACCCATCGTGGCACGACGCTCCGCCGTCGTGATGGTTTAGTTCGAAGCATCCACATCGTGGATGAGAAGCCAAATAGTTTGCTCGGGCCGACGACACAATGATACGTCGCAACTCAGTTCATTACACGACTCGGAGCGTCGTAGCACGAAGGAAATACAGAATTAGGGATCGCACGGGGGCGTAAAACGCTGGCGACTACCCCACATCCTGCCTAGACCAGAATCGATCTGCCTCAATGCGACGCCAGAACCCGCTTTTCAAAATGAGTATTGCCATCAGCTGACGTTTTCCTAGCTGCGGAAAAACCTCCTAACCCTTCAAGCGATCAAAGACCTCTCGATTCTCCTTCATGGCGGTCACGATATCGGAGGGTACGTTGCCGTCTTCAAGCAAACACCAGCCGGTGAATCCGCTCGCTGTGCATTGCCGCAATCGTTCGAACAGATCCGCCCACGGGTAATCGACTTTGCCTGGCCGCAGATCATGGATATGAATCGTTCCCATGCGATCCTCAAGCATCTTGTAATTTGCGGCAAAGCCTTCCCCTTTGAGATCCGTGGGGTTGCAATTCCAGCAGACGACAACGCTCGCATGATCCGCGATGTCCATGATGGTCTTCATGTTCGGAATCTCTTGCGTACCCGAACCGTGTACCTCGACTCGAATCTGCACGCCGTGATCCGCAGCATAACGGCCGACAACATTCAGGGACTTGCCGATCTGTTCCAGAGTCTTCTCGACCGGTACATCCTTCGGTAGCCCGTTCGGCCGAACCTTGACCCCTCCGCCCCCAAGATCGCGACACAGATCGACCCAACCCTTGGTCTCATCAATGTTCCGCTGCACGACGGCTTGGTCGACTGCGTGGTATTCGCAGGCCGAGCCGAGTCCGACCAACGTCACGGGTGAATCGGCGAATCGCTTGAGCACTTCAGTGCGCTGTTCAGCATTGAGAGCGATCTCCACACCGTGCTTGTGAGTGCTTCGCAGTTCCACGCCGCCGAATCCAGTTTCCGCACAATTCTTGATGACGTTCGGCAGATCCCACTCCTTGCCCCATTGGTACGTAACCAATCCGAGATTCAATTCGGTTTTCTTGGGGTATCCCCAGAGTTTAGGCATGTGAGTATTAGCCAAGCACGCGCCAGCGATCATTCCGGCGGACGCACCAAGAAAGTCACGACGGCGGGGGTGCGATGAAGGATGGGGCATAGCGGTAGGAACCTCATAGGAAAAAACCAAACGGATTGCGGGAAAGAAAACAGGCTCGCTCAACGAAAGTAATAGTAGAATATCGCGGAACGAATGAACACCCGAGCCATGGAACAATCCGAGCCTCAGCGAGTGACTTTGCTGCGTCGTTTGCGATGTGTTCCCTCAGGTTTCCCTAACTCACGTGTCGGGTTGTGATAGGGGCCTCTACTGCCAGCAGGGTTTTACCATGCAGTATCGTTATATAAAGATGCCAGGAATCGTTCGAAGTTGGTTGGTTATTCACCCATTGTTGCTGATTATGCTTCTCGCATCGGGACGAGGCGCAGCACAGCAGTGGTCGGACACAGTGCTGCCGGTCTCGTTGACAGTCGGATATGCCGTGAAACTAGTCGATCTCAACCAAGACGATCGACTCGATATCGCGATCGTTGACAGCAAGCGACTGTTGTGGCTCGAGAACCCCACATGGAAGACCCATGTGATCTGGGAGACGCCGAATGCTCGTGCCGATAATGTTTGCTTCGCCCCCAACGACATAGATGGCGATGGGGATCTCGATTTCGCTGTTGGTTACGACTGGCAGCCGAACAATACTGCTAGCGGTGGCAGTATCGGCTGGCTCGAATCCCCCTCAGACCCTCGTTCAGCATGGCCGTTGCATCTACTGACTACCGATGAGCCAACCGTCCATCGCATGAACTGGGGAGACATTGACGGCGATCGGACTAAAGAACTGATAGTCGCTCCCCTCAAGGGACGCAACGCATCGGCGCCGGGTTGGGATGACAGGAATGTTCGCGTCTCGCGTTGGGACGTTTCTGTGGATCCCAAGCAATCGTGGTCCAACTCGACGATCGAAGAGACGTTGCCCGTGATGCATAATTTTCAGGTGCTCGATTTCAATCGAGATGGACGAGACGATTTATTACTGGCCAGTTTCGAAGGCGTGCACCTTTGGTCGCAACCGGAAAACGGGGGTAGCAGTAGCCTCGTCCGATTGGGTACCGGTCATGAAGGCAAGGCACCCGAAAGAGGGGCGAGTGAAATTCGTTGCGGACGACTTGATTCCCAACGTCGATTCATCGCAACGGTAGAACCATGGCACGGTAATGAGATCGTCGTCTATGAAGAACCGACAGGAAAATCGAACGCGAATGCGACCGATCCGTTATGGCCGAGGATGTTGATCGACAACGAGTTGAAGTGGGGGCATGCTGTTGCATGTGCGAATCTTGATTCCGACGACGCCGATGAATTGATTATCGGTGTGCGAGATGAAGCGCTTCCCCACCGATGCGGCGTTCGTATCTACGATCGTGGACCAGATGGTAACTGGAACCGTCAATTGCTGAACCCCGGGCAAGTAGCCGTCGAAGATCTCGCCGTCGGCGACTTGGATGGAGATGGCCGCAATGACATCGTCGCCGTTGGGCGAGCGACCAAAAATGCTGTTCTGTATCAACTCAAGTGATCGTCGATGATGAGAATTTTATTTCTGCATGGTTGGCAGAGTGTTCCTGGTGGAGTTAAGCCTACCTATTTGATGGACCACGGCTGTGAGGTTATCAACCCCAAATTGGATGACGAAGACTTCGATGGGGCACTGCGAACCGCACAGGCTGCGTTTGATATGCACCACCCGGATGTGATTGTCGGCAGCTCGCGAGGTGGAGCGGTCGCGATGAATGTTCAAGCAGGCGACACGCCTCGAGTGTTGCTATGTCCAGCGTGGAAAAAATGGGGTGCTGTGAAGACGGTAATGTCTGGGACCATCATCCTGCACAGCAGGAACGATGAAGTGATTCCGTACGAGCATTCAGTCGAGTTGGCTGATGCATCGGGGGCGACGTTGATCGAGGTTGGCAAAGATCATCGTTTAGCGGATCAGGAGTCCTTGGAAGTTATGTTGTGGGCGTGCAATGTTGTGGCATCGGGTCAACAGTTGCCGATCTCGGACAATGACACGGGCCACACTAGGAAGCATGGGAACAAGGGTTCATCGAAACCACAGGATGAGGCCAGTTATGTATGCGATGCTTGTGGCGAGGAGATCGTGGTACCGTTGGATTTGAGCGAGGGATCAAGCCAAACGTATGTCGAAGATTGTCCGGTTTGCTGTCGCGCGAACATCATCCATGTTGAAGTGGACGAAGATGGAAACACCTCGGTACATGCCGAGCCCGAGCAAGATTACGACTGACGTCGCCCCATTTTTCCCTATGCTCCTTGCCCTTTGCCCTGAACTCTCCTCGGCAGCAACGGCAGGATCAACGCAACACCGGCGATCAAGCCAACTTCGATGCTGTAAGCGATCACGAATTGCTCGAATTGAATCGCGAACTCGGTTGCTGAGTTCCAGGCCAGTATCCATGCTCCGACGGGATGAA
>JBILVV010000002.1:0-44201 GCA_044370255.1 Pirellula sp. | reverse complement strand
CCCGCTATGTCAGCCGTATGCGGAACCCCCTCGATTCATCATGCAAGGAATCGAATCGGGATCCAGAGTATCGGGTGTGGTGAACTTCGACTTGGAAACATCGGACGACGATAATACCTCGGATCCGGTGCGACTGGTTTGGATGGTGGATGGTTTTCCTAAGAACGGATCGCTCTACCAAAAGCGAGTGCGGGTGGAGGTTTCCAAGGCAGATCGCGGTGCCCAGGAATGGCGACTGGTAGCGCGAGGTCCCAAGCCACTCGAGCATCGCTTTGAGCAAACCCTATGGGTGATCGCTGGTCCGGCGGAATTGGATATCGCGATCGAAGCCCCCGAGCAGTTGTCGACCAGCGAAGGAGAACCACTGCGGGTCACGCTGAAGAATCCTCCCAAGAGCGGGTCGATCGCGATTCGTCACGATTGGGAGATCGTCGCCAAACAGACGGCCGACCAAACGGTGTTTGAACTGGATCCCAAACGCCTTGGATATGGTCCGGTGCGATTGCAGGGAGTCGTTCTCAATGAAGAGGATCGTGTGGTGCAGGCGAGTTTGCCGATCACCGTTCACATAAACAAATAGATGAAGGTTTTAGATGGTTTCCCCAAGCGATACCCGCAGCGAAACCGATCCGTCGTGGAAGAGATGGATCGGTCCGGTCCTGTGTGCATCGGCTGCAGTGTTGTGGAGTACCAGCGCGCTGTTCGCGAGGTCTTCATCCTTTGATGCTTGGCCGGTGGAGTATCGCGGTGCGGCGATCGGATTGTGGCGAGCGATATTCGCGTTGGTGATACTCGTTCCTTTGGTGCGACGGGTCAGTTGGGATTGGCGCATGATCCCGATGGCCGCCTGTTTCGCGGTAATGAATTGGACGTATTTGACGGCACTGGTTGGCGGTCCCCCTGAGAATGCGATCTGGCTGCAGAATCTCGCGCCAGCATGGGTGATGCTCGTTGCGGTTTTTATCTTGCGAGAGCCGACGTTGCCCAAGGATTGGTGGATGCTCGCGTTGTGTATCGGAGGAGTTCTGTTCATCTTGATCATGCAGAACAGCATGTCCGCGCCATCGAGCAAGAACTTTTGGTGGGCTCCTTGGCTGGCGATTGCATCGGGGATGTGTTACGCGGGAGTGATCTTGAGTTTGCGATCGCTGCGGGCGCATGATCCAGCGTGGCTTATTGCGCTCAACCATGCGGTGACTGCATTGCTTCTGTGGCCGCTGGTATGGCAAAGCGGAGTGGGTTGGCCGCAGGGGGGCATGTGGATTCTGCTAGCGGGGGTAGGGATGATCCAGATGGGAACGCCCTATCTATTGTTTGCTCGCGGGCTGAAGACGACACCGAGCCATTTGGCGTCCTTGATTACGTTGCTCGAACCGGTTCTGCTGCCGGTCTGGGTGTTTATGGCTCGGGGAGGGGAACCGGACTACGAGCCAGCACCTTGGTGGACGTGGGTTGGCGGAGGGATGATCCTCATAGGCCTGGTTTTGCGTTATTTGCCGACGCAGTCGACATTGCCCCAGGGGGAGGTACCGAGTCAGGGTTGATTCCAGGCTGTTTTTCGTTTCAATAGTGACCTGCACGGGATGCTTTCCGATAAAGAGATCGAAAGATCGGCCAGTCGCATCATGACGCAATCCACGAAATCGAATTCATCCCATTCACCCGTCACCGGGAAACTATCGCCGAGTGGATCGGCTAATGGGTTTTCGTCGACGCTATCGCGCGTTCTGGTCACGGGTGGGACTGGCTTCATCGGTAGGAACTTGCTCAGTCGATTGAGTGGGACGGAGTCTCAGTTGCGGGTTGCCGTTAGGGCGGGAGGGCAATCGCGGCTTCCTTCACTGCCGGGGCTACAGGTTCATGAGGGATCGATGCAACGCGCCGAGGATTGGTATCGCGCGGTCGATGGTGTCGACACGGTGATCCACCTGGTGGGGGCGACGGCGGGGAGCCGATCGGAGCTCCTGCAAGTCAACCGCGACATCACTCTGAACTTGGCTCGAGCATGTAGCGAAGTTGCCAATCCTCCCCGCATGATTTATGTCAGCTCCTTATCGGCAGGTGGTCCGAGCCAACGCTCGCTCCCTCGTCATCCTCGAGACGTATCCCGTCCGATCTCCAACTACGGAAGATCAAAGTATGAAGGAGAGTTGGCGGCCCTTTCCTTCGCCCATCGAGTTCCGACGACAATCCTGCGACCGGGCATTGTGTTTGGAACAGGCGATAAAGAGGTGGTCAGGTTACTGGATCCTATCGCTCGATTGGGTCTCAATCCGATGGCGGGTTTTCATGACCCTGAAATCGCTTTTGTGCATGTCGAGGATTTGATCGATGCGATCATCGCTGCAGCGGTCCATGGCCGGACATGCGAGGGAAGCGAGCCACATCACGGCGACGGTCGCGGGGTCTATTACGTTGCAGATCGGGAGTTCATCACCTTTTCGCAGTTCGCGAAGTATGCGGCTGATGGACTAGGTCGGAAATGGGTGTTCAATCTCCGCATGCCATTGAGCCTTGTTGGAGGTGTGGCGTGGGTAAATGAGCAAATCGGACGACTGCTGGGAGTGCGCAGCACGTTTAATCCAGACAAGATACGTGAGGCGAGTTGCGCCGCATGGACGTGCGACTTGGAATCGACGGAGCAAGAGTTGGGATGGAGCCCAGCGGCCCGCCTTCAAGAACGGGTCCATCAATTCGTGTCTACTTATAAGAAGCGATAAGCGATCAACGGAGTCGCACAACGCGTTCCGCAACGATTTGACGCGCCGCAAGATTGGGGATGTAGCCCGGTGCACCATAGACAGTCACCGGCTGCTGCACATAGCGGCGCAGATTCAGCCCAGTGGTTGGTCGCACATATGCAAGCACCTTACCAGCATCATCGGTCAACGCGAACTCGGGTTGACCGGGGAGTGACGTGTGGACGCTGACCAGCCAGCCCGACGCTTCGGAGCCGGAGCCGGCCACTCGCGGTGGAATCGCTTCGGTCATCGGAGGAGCGTTGAGCGGTGGAGCGGGCTGAAGCGGAGGGGCGGCTTGTAGCGGTGGGGCCTGAGCAGGCGACTGCAACGCGATCGAACGGGTGCGCAACGATTCGAACTCTTCGATGCGATCAAGCAGCAATCGCGCTTCGCCGCGAACCAGCGGCGAATCTCCCAACTCAATCCAAGACTTGGCCGAGACACGGTATGGTTCAAGGTTCCATTGTTCGGTTGGCTTAGAAACCATCGCGGTCAGTTGAAGCAAGGCATCTTGAATCGCGGGGGTTGAGAAGTGGTCCGGTGTTTCCGTCATAGCACGAGGCTCGAGGTAGGAATCTCTTCGATAGTTGACGGCTGCGATCGGTACGTTTTCAAAGGCTCGGCTTGGTTCGGAGGAAAACGTGTCTCCTTCCGGTTGAGGATCGGTTTGGGTATCGGAACCAAAAAGTGGACCTTGTGAGTTGGCGATCGACAACCATGAACCATCGGAGTATCGACGGGTTGGTCGGGGAAGGCGATCCAGTCGGTTTTCGATGATCGGGGAGTGCGGTGCGTAGGGGCCGCGCCGCGATAGGGCACCGCCACCTGGCCGATGGGTCGGGGTTGGGTGCATCGGGGTCGGCTGCATGGATGTTGTACCGTCATCGACAATGCTGAACCCGAGCCAGCCCAAGACTCCGCTGACCGGTCCCACGCGGAGTGGTTGGCCATGGGGACCGTTCAAGGTATTCCAATACGCATTGTCCTGACCATAGGCCGTGACATGCGATCCCTTTTTTCGGTGAAAGGGCGCAGGCATCGCATCGGATTCGATTCCCTGTTCTTCGGCTATCTGTGCCTGTTCGATTTCAATCTCTCGTTCGATTCGAGCGATCTGCTCCGCTTCATCGGACCAAACGATGTTGCCATCGACACTCCCTTCGACGTCGCCATCGATGATTTCACCCTCGACGATGTTACCCTGGACGAGTTCACCCTCGACGAGTTCACCCTCGACGAATTCACCCTCGACGAATTCACCTTGCACCATCTCGCGTTGAATGATTTGGTTGGCCTTCACAACTTTCGAATTGTTTGTTTCTCGGGTGGTCTCTTTCACTTGTTTAGCGCTGGCGGGTTGGACTTCGTTTGCGTCCTTCGTGTCGCCGCGTTGCTTCGATGTGTTTTTAGTGCTGGCTGCTAGTTGCACTGGGTTGGTTCCGAGTTGGGATGTTTTGATCCATCGAAATTCCCCTTGAGGGGGGGCTATTCGAAACCAGAGGGATTTCTTCTCGTCCTGTTCGCGATAGGCTTCGTCAAGAATCGCTACTTTTTGAGTTTGAACGAGCATGGTTTGAAAGAGGAGCGAGTCGATATCTGGAGTATCGCTTCCGATGAATGCGGCGGTCTTCTCGACGGAGACTTCGCCTGATTTACCGCCGGGCAACAAGTAGATCGAGCTGGCTGGAATCCAGTTATGGCTTCCTTCGGGTGGGCGGATACCGGACCATCCATCGGATGTTTCGACATACACATCGACCGAGGCACCGAGCTTGAGGGTCGTGGTCGCGTAGAATTGGCTCCCGGGACCGCATCGAACGCTGGCTTGTGCAGTCTGCACAAAATAGGTTTTGGCTTGCGAGAAAGCTTGAACGGTAGGTGGTGGTTGCGAGGGTTCGTCTGCGCGCAGGGGTTGGCTTACGACATCGCTACCGAAAACGTTACCGATAGCGATCCCGCAAACCAGCAGCCGGAGGAGGCGGGTTGTGTTCTTGCCGATGGCGCTCTGTTTGGTCTGCACGGTTCAGAACTCCTTTTCGAACGTGAGTGGGCTATCTCTTGTTGGATGATGCAGCCCCGTTGATTTGCAAGGCTTGCTGGATGTGGGATGCGACTCGGGGATCGGAGGCACGTTGCTCGATGATGCGAAGGATGCGTGCGGCTTCGGGATCGGCCGTGGAGCCGAGCATGGCGATGGCTTTCATTTTCGCGGCCTGATCCTCGGACTCCGACATCCATGCCAACCAAGGCAACGGATTGATTGTGGGGTTGTTGGTGAGTGCCGATAAGGCCTCGAGCCGTTCTTCGGATTCACCTCGCGCCAAGGCGAGTGCTAGGTCGACATGCAACTCGCTGAAGTCTTGCGCTTCGAGTTCCTCGACAATGGAAGCGACCTCGTCGTCCGGGACCTGTTCAAGAGATTTGAGAAGCTGCTCGACGCTTCGCTTTGGTTTCACGTTGATGACCACCGACATCTTCTTGTTCGGGAGAGGTTCCGGTTCCTTGTCATCGGAGAGGCTCATCGTTCGCGAGTTCGCCACGGTTCGAATATTGCCTTCGTTCGCGATGCGAATCCGAGTTGGTTCTCGAGGAACAGCCGTTGGTTGCATAGCCGATGGTGGTAATGCAGATGGCAGTTCAGGCAAGGCCAACGGTTTCTCTTCTGCAGCTATTGGGCTACGAAGTTCGTTGGGGAGGATTGGCAGTTCGGGTCGCGCGGACAACTCCCCTGGATCCGAGTTGGCCTGGATGATGGGCGGGATGCTTGCGGTGCTAATGGGTATTGAGCTATCGCTAAGGCTTCCTTCGCTCAGATTTCTACTGACTCGAGGCGTGGTAGGTGGGTTTGGGAGTGACGAAGGGTTTGGGAGTGAGGGGATAGCGGGTTTGATGGAGACGGCTTCGGAGCGTATGGATCCTTTCGCGCCAGCCAGCAGCATGCTTCGTCCGTTTGTTGCGTTTGGAGAACCGATGCCGTTGGAACCTGCATCGAGGATTTGTGTCATTCGTTTGCGCAGTTCCACCTTGGCTGGATTGCTCGATGCCAACAGGGAGGTCATGCGAGCCGCGATCCACTCGCGCATCATTCGTTGATCGTTATCGATGGGTTGCCATCGTTCGAGAGATTCCACGATTTGGTTTTGTCGCAGTTCATCCATCTTACGAAACGATGGGGACTCGCACTGGGTCTTGATCACTTGAAAGGCGACGGCGCGTCGGGTTGCATTCTCTGACTGCAGTTGTTGCATCAAGAGGGTGATCGAGTCATCGACAGAATCTCCGAGTGCAATCATGGCGGCCAAGGTATCTTCATCGGTTTCGTCGGCATGCAGCCATTGTTCCCATTGCCACTTGAGCACTTGTCGACTCGCGGGTTCCCAATAGTAGGCGACTGCACCGACACCTGAAAACAACAGCAAGATGGCGAATGCTGTTCTCAGGCTGCTGCCGCGCACAGGTGCGGGCGCTGTTGGCGTATCGGGGCCCAATAGCCAATCGGCATCGATTTGAACCTTTGGCTTCTTGGCTTTTCGAAAGCTTGGCATGGAACGCATGTGCAGATAACGGCCGCAATTTGTGCCGACGACCACGGAATCGCCGACCGATCATCCCATGCGTATAGAAAGCCTGGTCTAAGGAATCAAGCCGAACTTGGTGGGCTTGGCAAGATAGAGGAGAGAGCGAGTTTGGGGGGTAACTGCGGCCGGTCTAGGGCCCTCCACCTGGGCTCTCTTCGGCGATGCGTTTGAGTTTTCGATCGAGGGTCGATCGTTCGATCCCGAGGATGGTCGCGGCGCGGTTCTTCTGGCCACCGGTATGTTTCAGAGTCGATTCGATGTGTTCTCGCTCCAGGTCCTCGAGCGTTCGTTCCTTGTAGAGAGCGCTCTGGCTGCGCGTGTCGGCGGGCATGCCGGGAACTTGGACATGCGACAAGGCCAAGTCCTCGGGTTCAGCGACTGAACCGATCGCCAGAACATGGGCCCGCTCGACGGCGTTCTTGAGTTCGCGAATATTTCCGGGCCAACGATACTCGAGCATCGCCGCTTGAGCGCGGGAACTGAAACTCTCCGGTCCATGCCCTGATCGTTGGCGAAATTGTTTTAAGAAGAAGTTTGCCAGTGGCAGGATGTCTTCGGTTCGCTCGCGCAGCGGAGGGATCGTCAATTCGATGACTCGCAATCGAAAATAGAGATCGGATCGAAAGGTTCCTTCCTGAACTCCTTTTTCGAGGTCGCGGTTGGTGGCAGCGATCACGCGGACATCGACTTGGATCGGTTTGTTGCCGCCGACTCGTTCGAAGACGCGAGCCTCGAGGACTCGAAGGAATTTGGCTTGTATTTCCAAACTCATTTCACCGAGTTCATCGAGCATCAGGGTTCCGGCATGGGCTAGTTCGAATTTTCCGAGTTTGCGTTCGGTGGCTCCGGTGAAGGCACCCTTCTCATGGCCAAACAGTTCGCTCTCGAGCAAGGTCGGCGTGAGGGCGGCGCAGTTGAGGGCGATGAATGGTCCTGCGGCGCGCGGGCTGTTGTCATGGATCGCGCGAGCGACAAGTTCCTTGCCAGTGCCGCTCTCTCCGCGGATCAAAACAGTCGCGGATGTCGGCGCAACGCGAGCGATCTGGTCCCGAACTCGCTTCATCGATGTCGAATGAACAATCCAATCGACATGGCCAAGTTGTTGTTCGAGCTGATTGATACGTTCTGTCGAGCTTCGGAGTTTTGACTCGAGGTTTTGTGCGCGCATCAAGTTCTTGATCGATACCGACAAGACTTCGGCGATCGCGAGCGTGGTCTCAAGATCGTCGGGAGTCAAATCGGGCTCCCCAGATCGAGAGTAGAGATGTATCAGGCCGATCGGTTTTTGATCTCCACGGATTGGAGCAGCGATGATGCTGGTGGTGTTGAGGATATGGCTTGCTCCCTCCTGGCCGGCGCTGAGCAGATGAGGATCGGACGCTACGTTGCGAGCCAGGATCGCGGACGGGTCGCGGATCAATGTTGCGATCAAGTTCTCGGAAGCTGGATGATACGCGCGACCATCGGTCACTCGCGTTGCTAAAATCGTCATCGAAAAATTCATCGAACCATCGGTTGATGGTTCCGCAGGGGATGCGTTGTCGATCCGAATCACTCCACCCGAATTGCAACCGATGGTTTGCATTAGGCGCGATAAAGCGAGGTCACATGCGCCCGAGATCGATGTCTGCTGTGCGATCTCGAAGGCCAAGGGAAGAAGCGCGACGGCGACCGGCTCCGATGTTTGTTTCGAATCTCGTGGCGACTTGTTGCGGATCGATGCGGCGATGTCTTCGGGATCGATCGCTCGAGATTCCAGGAGGCTCGCATTTGATTTGCGATGCGTGATTGCGGGAGCCAAGCCACTTGCAGTGTTGGAGATCGAGGCCTCAGGAGGGGAATCCGGCGATGCAGCGGGCGGGATGAATTCCTCGAGCGAGTGAACAAAAGTCATCAGGCATGAGGCGACCAGGATCTGTTCGCCGGGAATGAGGGTATGGGGAGCCTCGATCCGTTTTCCGTCGACGAGGGTTCCATTTCGCGAGCCGAGGTCCTGGACCCGCCAAACGTTGTCTTCGCAATAGATTTCCGCATGTTTGCGGCTCGCCCGCTCGTCAGGAATAGGGATCGCGTTCGAGGAAGCGCGGCCGACGACCAGCCTGACCCCTTTTTCCAGACGAAAAACGTCCGACCAGCGATTTCCCTGGCGAATAATCAGATAAGCTGACGTGCTGTTTGGTTGCATCGGGAAATGGGCCCAAATACACTGAAAGGGACGTTTGCGTCACTCATCTCCATACTACCACAAACTTTCGTTTTCCAACGGAGCACCCACCATGCGTGTTTTCGCATCACTTTTTCCGAGTTCTATGCAGATCCGGATCTGGGTCGTGGTGCTCGCCGTCTTTGCCATTCATTCTGGGAATGCCAACGCCCAGTTCTTCCCGCCATTCGGTGGATTTGGAGGTTTCGTCGGTGGTGTTCGCATCGATGCCGATGGCGTGCTCAGGAACATGACCCTCGAGGAGCAGCAACAGCAACTCGATATGGTTCGACGCAATGCCGTTGCTCCGGCAGGTCCGCTAACCGAAGCGGCACCGATGCGATGCATCTCCCTGCGAAAGATTCAAGAAGCAGTGCTCGAATCGGCAAAGACTCAAAAGCCATTGTCCGCAGAAATGCTCTATATGGCAGGACTGACTCGAATCGAATATGTGTTCGTCTACCCGGAACGCCAAGACATTGTCATCGCTGGACCATCCGAACCCTGGACTGTAGGACCTTATGGATCGATGGTAGGCGCTAAGACCGGTAGTCCAATCGTTTATCTCGAAGATCTCCTGACCGCGTTCCGCTATGTCTCCAATGCGAGACAGGGTGGAGTATCCATCTCGATCGAACCGACCGAGCAAGGAGTCGTTCAATTGCAACAGATGCTTTCTCGCATCGGTGCGAATCCCAACCCGTCGCAAATTGTTCCCATGCTCGCCGAAGCGTTCGGACCTCAAAAGGTTGTTCTCCAAGGAATTCCTAGCGAAAGCCATATGGCCCGCGTTCTTCTCGCGGCCGATTATCGGATGAAACTTTATGGTATGAATTTGGCCGAAGCACCTGTTCAAGGTCTGCCGAGCTACCTCGAAATGATTCGCAATCGAACCATCGCATCTTCACAGCTTCAGTCCCGATGGTGGATGGCTTGCGATTACAACGCCATCTCGCATAGTGCCAATCGACTCGCATGGCGAATCAGCGGTCCCGGCATTAAGACCATGACCGAACAGGAAGTCTACGACGCTAGTGGGGCTGTCAGTCAGACTGGCAAGGTCGATGCGGCCGCCAAGAAGTGGGCTGAAATATTCACCAAAAAACTGGATGAGTTGTCCAAGAAAGATACCGCCTTCGGCGATCTTCGGAACGTCATGGACTTGTGCGTTGTCGCTGCGTTGATCGAAGCTCAAAACCTCGAATCGATGGCCACCTGCGATCTGTCGGGAATCCTAGGCGACTCCTCGCAAACGGAGACCCCCAAACTCGATTTCCCCCAAGCTCTCCCACCTCAAATCAGCCTCGTTCAGAGCGTGCAGGGGATGCTGGTCTCGGCAAGCGGCGGTGTCATGATCGAATCGTGGCAAGCTGCGACCCACACAACCGAAGATGATCGTGTTGCCGTCGCGCAGCGCGAGGCAGCCGAGTGGAATACCGATTCCTGGTACAAGTGAAACGCGATGGCTACCAACGAAAAAACAACAGGCGAGCCCATTCGGCTCGCTTTTTTTGTTGGGTGGCCAAGTTGCGACCGTTCGCTCACCACCTAACGGCCTAGTCCGTCATGATCCGTTTCCGGCGAACTGACTCAGAGTACCCCCCTTCAGAGGGGATGCTATCGTTCCGATGGCAGTTTATCCGAGATTTTTTCTTATATGCAAAGCCGTTGCGGTATAGGAACTTAGGTCCACCACCCTGGAAGGATGGGAAAGATAAGCAAATTGTAAGGGTTGTTGATTCTGGAACGGTGTGTTTCAATCCCTGGCATGTGGGTGCTGCGGGCCGGCTCGAGCCTGGAGTGCCAGAAACGTTTCAAACTCGTTTTTGGAGGTCAGGGATGCGTATTTGCACTCGAAGTGCTTGGTTTGCGATGATTGTTTTCTACGGGTTGCCTGTTTTTGGACAGGATATGAGCGGCATCAAGCTCAACCCGGGCGAGAAGATCGTTGCGATCAATGGTGTGCCGGTGGAGAAACTCGGCATCAATCCCGATGGAACGCGAATGGGAACGATTCCCGCAAACGGTGGAGCGGTCGTTGTGGCTTCCGCTCCGTCAACGAGCGGAGCCGTGGTGACGGCGTCCGCGACATCATCAAGCGTTGGGACGGTCAGTCCCGCGGTCGCGACCAACATTGTTGGCAACCTTGTTCAGAACGGTTTGCCGTTCAGTCATACACCGGGTGAAACGGTGATGGACAAGGTGAACTACGAGCGGCGACTCAATGGCATGGGGCCATTGACCCCGGATCCGGAATTGATGGACCTTGCTCTGCGTAAGGCTACCATTGCGGCTCAACGTCGCTATAAGAACCACATCGGTGGTTCGATTGGGAGCGCACGTGCTGAAGGAGTCGGTCACACTCAAGGCCGCTTCCTGTCTTGTTGTTTGGACATGCCTGCGACCTATGGAGGTGCGGCGATGGTCCAAGGGACCGATGGCTGGTACTGCTGCCTGTTGGTTCGTTAAGGTTGAAGTTTAGGGATTGTTAGAAACAAGAAGCCGACGGTTTTTCGCCGTCGGCTTCTGTCGTAGATAAGCCCGTTTTTATGGGTGCTTACTTATTCTTCAGGCCATCGATCATTGCCATGAAGGCCTTCTTTTCTTCGGCGACGACTTGTTTCGGCCCAGTCATTTTGATGAAGACCGTCGAACCGTCCTGGAGTTCGAGGATGGCGCTAAGCATGGCGTAGTTCTCGAGTTTTTTGACAGGGCCGCCGGCCGCAGGGCCTCCCATGGAATCCTTGTAGGTTCCGTCGAGTTCGACAAGGTGAACGGTAGTCTTGTCGATTTCCTTCTTGACGACATCCACATCGGACTCGGTGAGTCCCTCGAATTGGCTGATCCAGCGTTTGACGTTTGCTTCGACACCTCCCGTCGCGGATGAAACCGTGATTCGAGCGGTTTCCTTGGCGTCGAGTGGGGCCTGGAACTCGTACTGGATGATATTGAATTTGGGTTTGACGGTCCTCCAGCTCACGGGCTTGGTGACGAGGATGCGGCCGTCGGCCAATTTCAGAGTCTCTCCCTCTTTGGCGGCTGCCGCTTGGGAAGCGGGGGCATCCTGGCCATAGGATGGGCATGGGCAGGCCCACGCGAAAACACATGCACTTGCCAACGACCAAACACAAACAAATCGACGCATTGGTATTTCTCCCCTAGATTGATAACTTGGCGGGAACAATCCGTTCCGGTTCTAAGAAGCAACATTACACTATACGCCACCCGTCCAGACTCACAACCGGCTATGAAACAAGACTATCAACCTCAAACGATTGATCCCCACCTTCTCGACGATCTTTCGCACTTGGTGCGGTTGGCGATGCGGGAGGACCTCGACCGGAGCATGGACATCACCACGATGGCGATCGTTCCAGCGGGCTTGCGGGGATCCGCATCCTTAATCGCTCGCAAGACGGGGATAATCGCCGGTATCGATTTGGTTGAGGCGATGTTGCAGGAGATGGACAGTTCGATTGAATGGACCCAAATGGTGGGTGACGGCCAAGAGGTACAGGCGGGTCAAAACCTGGCCAACTTGGTCGGCGATGCTCGGGAACTTCTCACCTGTGAGCGAACGATCTTAAATTTTGTTTGCCGTCTCAGCGGCATTGCCACGTTGACTCGTCATTATGTCGATGCGGCTCAGGGGACCAAGGCTCGAGTTTACGACACGCGGAAAACGGCCCCTGGCTGGCGGCGTCTCGACAAGTATGCGGTACGTTGCGGCGGCGGGCACAATCATCGACGCGGTTTGTACGATGGCATATTGATTAAGGACAACCACCTCGCCTGCCGTGCGATCGTCGAAGGGAAACTGCTTGATCCTGGAACCGCGGTTCAATTGGCTAGGGACTTCGTCGGCTCTGGCGGCTTGCGTTTTGATCATCCCCCCATGATCGAGATCGAGATCGATCGACTCGAGCAGTTACAATCCGCGCTCGCGGCGGCTCCCAATATCGTACTGCTCGATAACATGAGCAACGAGCAACTAACCGAGTGTGTGTCCATCCGCAATCGTGTGGCTCCCGATGTGGAATTGGAAGCATCCGGCGGTGTCAACCTGAAGACCATTGCGGGCATCGCAGCCACTGGGGTCGATCGTATCAGTGTCGGTGCACTGACTCACTCGGCGCCTGTTCTGGATATCGCGCTCGACTGGAGTCTCCTCTGATTCGCGTTGCTCTTCTGACTCTTTAAGATCATTTCGTTTTTAAACATCACCTATGCATAACCATCGATTCAACCCCAAAAAATTCTTCGTCGAACCGGAATCGAAGCTGAGACTTGCAAAGATATCGAGTGACTCGGGGGATGAGTTGTCGGGCAAATCGCAAGGGGTTGAGGCTTTGGAAGCGGACATCCAGTCGCTTCAAGAAGCGCAGGAGCGGCTCTATGCATCCAACCGCCGCGCACTGCTGGTGATTCTGCAGGGTATGGATACTGCAGGCAAAGATGGAATCATTCGGCATGTCCTTCGCGGGGTGAGTCCGATGGGCTGCCGCGTTCACAGTTTTCGCGCTCCCAACACGGAGGAACTCGAACACCACTTTCTTTGGCGGCCGATGCGGTTTTTGCCTCCCAAGGGTGTGATGGCGATTTTCAACCGTTCGTACTACGAAGAGGTGCTCGTGGTTCGAGTTCATCCGAAGTTCCTTGGTCCGCAAAATCTGCTTCCCTACAGGAACCTCGACGATCTTTGGCAGCGCCGATATCGCGAGATGCGTTCCTTTGAAAAGACGCTGGTCGACAGCGGGACCAGTGTTCTGAAGTTCTATCTCCATATCTCGCGCAATGAGCAGCGCAAGCGGTTGCTGGAACGCTTGCAGGATCCGAGCAAGCATTGGAAATTCAATCCCGGAGATCTCGAAGAGCGCAAACTCTGGCCTCAATACATCGAGGCGTTCGAGGATGCACTCTCGCATACATCGACCCCCGAGGCTCCCTGGTATGTGATCCCTGCAGACGACAAATGGTACGCTAGGGCCGCCGTCGCGGACATTATCGCCGCACACTTGGAATCCCTCGATCTCGAGTTCCCCGAGGTATCCAAAGAGGTTTCGGCCCAGTTTGAAAACTATTCCAAAGCGCTGCGCGATGAGAAAGATTGAACTCCTGGACGGTCCGATCGCTGTTGAGTCGCTTCTGCAGGAATGTTACGACGAGCACTGTGGTGCGGTCTCAGTGTTTCTCGGCACTGCGAGGCGTTGGACCAAAGGGGTCGAGACCGCCTATCTGGAATACGATGCGTACCGAGAGATGGCGATTGCCAAGATGCAGGAACTCGCAGAGGAAGCGTCGAAGCGATGGAGTCCACATCACATCGTGATCGTGCATCGCCTCGGGCGAGTCGATATCGGGCAGGCGAGTGTTCTGATCGCCGTGGCATGCCCTCATCGAGCCGAAGCGATCGGTGCGTGCCATTGGTTAATTGAGGAACTCAAGAAACAGGTACCGATCTGGAAAAAGGAATGGTACGCTGTTCAAGCACCCAAATGGATCCACTCATAAAGTTCGATAATCGGTTCGTGCGCGAGCTACCTGGTGACCTTAACGAGGGCCCCAGTTCGCGACAGGTTTTGGGAGCGTGTTATTCGCGTATCTCGCCGATTCAACCTTCAGAGCCGCGATTGTTGGCGGTCTCTTCGGAAGTCGCCTCTCTGCTCGATTTCGATACAGAGTTTCTTCGATCGGAACCCTTCGTGCGAGCTTTCTCAGGGCATACGCTCTTGCCTGGCATGGAACCATTTGCGATGTGCTATGGAGGTCACCAATTCGGGCACTGGGCCGGGCAGTTGGGGGACGGCCGCGCGATCAATCTCGGTGAAGTGGTCAATGCACAGGGTGAACGCTGGATGCTGCAACTCAAGGGAGCCGGACCGACCCCCTATTCGCGTCATGCCGATGGCTTTGCCGTACTGCGCTCGAGCGTACGGGAATTCCTTTGCAGCGAAGCGATGCACCACCTCGGGGTGCCGACCACGCGTGCCTTGTCCCTCGTGACGACCGGCGATCTGGTCGTTCGAGATATGTTCTACGACGGACGCCCAAGACGTGAACGGGGAGCGATTGTCTGTCGCGTGGCTCCAACGTTCGTTCGCTTCGGCAACTTTGAAATTTTCGCAGCCCGGCGCGATTTGGAGAATCTTCGGAAGCTGATCGAGTACGTGATACGGACCGATTTTCCACATCTCGGTGAACCGACCCCTGATACGATCGGAGCCTGGTTCGAGGAAGTGTGCAAACGAACCGCTGCAATGATCGTTCACTGGATGCGAGTCGGTTTCGTGCATGGAGTGATGAACACCGACAACATGTCTATCCTGGGCCAGACCATCGATTACGGTCCCTATGGTTGGTTGGAGGATTACGATCCGAACTGGACCCCCAACACCACCGATGCCGAAGGGCGCCGCTATTGTTACGGTCAACAACCTCAGATCGCCTATTGGAACCTAGGGCAACTCGCCAATGCGATCTATCCGATCTTACAAAACGAGGATTTGATCGCGCGGGGATTGGAGGCGTACGTACATGATCTGCAAACGCAGTGGAATGAAACGATGGGTGCCAAACTGGGATTCGATCATTGGCGCGATGACGACGCGGAGATCGTCGGTGCGTTATTCGATGTCTTGCGATCGGCCGAGATCGATATGACTTGGTTCTATCGATTGCTTGCAGAGTATCCGATAGAGGGTACGGCAGATGTATCGGCCAACGCCTATGCCGAAGACCCGATGCGTCACTTCGAATATGCGTTTTATCGCTGGGAGGAACAGGCAGAAGCCGCGAGGAGAGGTTTCGTAGTATGGCTTGAGCGATATAGCCAACGCGTTGCTCTCGACGGTGTACCGGACATCGTTCGGCGCGAACGGATGCATGGAGTCAATCCGAAATACGTATTGCGAAATTATCTTGCCCAGCAAGCGATCGATGCTGCGGATCAAGGAGACTCGAGCGAGATCGAGAAGTTGCTCGAGGTACTGCGTCGTCCCTATGATGAGCAACCTGAATATCATCGCTATTCTGAGAAGCGACCTGAATGGGCGCGGCATCGACCGGGTTGCTCGATGCTCTCGTGCAGTTCGTGAGCGAGAGCGATTCAGCCTGCGGTTATTTGAACTCACACCCATCGCGGAGCCTCTGGGTGTGCCACCCAATCCATTCGCTTTATGCGATAATCTCTTGGATGGGTTGGGCATCGATGACACCGGTCAATTTTTCGTCGAGGCCGCCGTGGAAATAGGTGAGGCGTTTGTGATCCAAGCCCATCAAGCGGAGAATGGTCGCATGCAGATCTCGCAGGTGCCGCGGGTTTTCGACAGCCGCTTCGCCGATCTCGTCGGTTGCTCCATAACTGGTTCCTCTTTTTACCCCGGCACCCGCTAGCCAATACGTAAAGCCCTTGGGGTTGTGGTCCCGTCCTCCGGGCTTGCCACCGGTATTAAACGTCTCGGAGACCGGCATCCTGCCAAACTCGCCTCCCCAAACGACCAGGGTGGATTCGAGCAATCCGCGTTCTTCGAGATCCTGTAGCAAGGCTGCGATCGGGCGATCGACTTCGGGGCAGTGGAGTTGGAGATTCTCTTCGATGCCATGATGGCCGTCCCAAGTGTTCTGCCCTCCAGCGTTACCCCCTCCAGAATAAATCTGAATGAACCGCACACCTCGTTCAACCATGCGACGAGCGATCAAGCATTGGCGACCAAACGTGCTAGGACCCAATGCCAAGGGATGCCAATCGGGTTTCGGTTCATGGACGCCATAGCGATCGAGCGTTTGCGCGGTTTCCTGGCTCAGGTCGAGCGCCTCCGGGGCAGCCATTTGCAATTGAAACGCCAACTCGTAACTGGCGATCCGAGCATCGAGTTCGGAGGCGATATGCTGCCGCTCATAGCGATGATTGCTATTGAGCTTTTGAATGAGATCGATCTCGCGGCGTTGCTTCTCGCGCGTGAAGTTAGGAGGAGGCTGCAGATTAAGGATTGGCTCGCTCGAAGTGCGGATGAGGGTTCCTTGATATGCTGCGGGCATGTAGCCGCTCGACCAATTGGGGGCTCCGCTCGTCGGACCTCCGCGAGGATCGAGCATCACCACATAGCCGGGAAGGTTCTGATTGATAGAACCCAGTCCATAGGTGATCCATGAACCGAGCGAGGGATGACCTTGCAGAATGCGACCGCTGTTGATTTGGAGCAGCGCGCTCCCGTGCGCAAAGGAATCGCTCGTCAACGATTTGATCATCGCGAGCTTGTCCATATGCTTGGCGATGTTCGGAAAAGCGTCCGAGCACCAAAGCCCCGATTGGCCATGCTGGGCAAATGAGCGACGGCTGGCTTGCAAGACGGCCTTGGTCTTGGTGCCGCGGCGAAATTCGTTTTCGATCGTTTGGCCATCGCGAGATTGAAGCTCGGGCTTGTAATCGAACAGATCGACCTGCGATGGCCCGCCGAACATGAACAGGAAGATCACCGATTTCGCCTTGGTTTCGAGCATCGGAGGCTTGGGAGCCATCGGCTGAGCTGGAGGGTCCGCCGCGAGAGTTTGTGTGTTGCCGTTTTCGCCTGCGAGCATCGAAAGAAGCGCTAGGGACCCGAATCCCGCTCCGGAAGCGGCGATGAACTGCCGTCGCGATGCATGAGATTGCTGGAGGGCGAGATGATCGTCGGCAATATGATCTTGGGGGCGCATAGATAATCAATCGACGTAAAGAAACTCGTTGCTGTTGAGGACCGCTCGGCACAAACTGATCCATGTCTCTTGTTCATCGCGAGGATCATGTTCGGCGAGGAATCGCAATGCTAACTCTCGTTCGTCAGGAGTAGGAGCCCGTTGATAGGCCAAGAGCCATAATCTTTCGATCATGGCGTTCGAATCTCTTCCTGCCTCGGCACGAAGGCGCGCGACGAGTGCCTGCGACTGCTCGCGAACCCATGGATCGTTGAGCAGCAACAGGGCTTGGGGTGCTGTGGTGGTGACCGGTCGTACACCGGCCGGTGAAGAACGATTCGCGAAATCCATCGTTTCCAAGAACGGAATCTTCAGCGATCGTTTGACGATGAGATAGACACTGCGGCAGGATTGTTCAGGGAGGGGGCTTTCGTTCCATTGAGATAGGGATACTGGATTGGCAGCATCTCGAACCTCTGGCGATAGCCGAGGATAGATGCTCGGGCCGCCCTGTTTATCGGTCAGCGTACCCGCGATGGCGAGCATGCTGTCCCGAATCGCTTCAGCATCCATGCGCCGCATCTGTTGACGCCATACCCATCGCACATCGGGATCGGTGGTTGTTCCTATTTCATTCTCGCCATGGGAGGCCATCGCATAGACTTGGGTCGACATGATCAAGCGATGCATGTGATGGATCGACCAGCCCGAACGGATGAATTCCTGCGCGAGAAAATCGAGGAGTTTAGGATTCGAGGGTTCGATTCCCGTTTTGCCAAAGTCGTCTGGTGTCGGCACGATTCCGATGCCGAAGTGACGTTGCCAGATCCGATTCACCATGACCCGCGCGGTGAGGGGATGTCGCGGGTTGGCAATCCATCGCGCTAAACTGAGTCGCCGACCCGACGCGCCCGCTCCATTTCGCACGGCGTCATCCAACTTCGGTGCACCGACTTGTTCAGAAAAGATCGCTGGCGTATCGGGGCCGACTGGATCGCGGGGAGCATGGATGTCACCCCGGTAGAGGACGAATGTTTCCGGAGGATCTGCGTTGCGATTCGCGACGACCAATGCCACATCGAACGGCGGCTTGGATTCCTGGAGGTTGCGGATTTCCGTTTCGATGGGAGGTCGGGCAGAGGGATCGTCGGTTTTTGCGAGCCGATCTCGAAGTTGTTCGAGTTTGTCCTGTTTTTCTTTTTCCCAGGCTGCGTGAACGGCATCCTCGACGAGCGGTTGTTGGATGCGACCGGTGCCGCGACCGCCTCCTCCTTTTTTCGATTGACCGTAGGGATCGACTCCTCGAATGCAACTGAGCATCGCGTAATAGTCGCGTTGGCTGATCGGATCGAATTTATGATCGTGGCATCGAGCGCAACCGATGGTCAAACCGAGAAATGAGGTTCCTATCGAGATGAGGACGTCGTCGGCATCATCGTACTCGGCCTGCTGGGTATCATCTGGTTCATCGTCCCATTGGTGGAGTCGATAGAAACCGGTTGCGATGATTGATTGTCGCCATCGTTCGGTTTCGTTGGTTGCGTTCCAACCTTGCTCGCGAGCCCATTCATCTCCTGCCAGTTGCTCGATGATGAACTGATCATAGGGTTTGTTCGAGGCAAAGGAATCGATCACATAATCGCGGTAACGCCATGCGTTGGGTTTGATGCCATCCCTTTCGTAGCCATTGGTTTCGGCGTAGCGGACCCAATCCAGCCAATGCCTGCCCCACTGTTCGCCATACCGACGTGACGATAGCAGTGAGTCGATGAGCGATCGCCAGGAGTTGTCGTCGAGGTTCTGTTCGTACTGTTGAACCATTTCCGGGGTTGGGACGATGCCCCAAAGATCGTAGACGGCACGTCGAATCAGGGTGCGGTGGTCGGCTCGCGGGGCGACAGGGATATTGGGGCGTTGTTTTTCGAGCAGTGCATCGATGTGTGCGGCAGCCTTGGGGATATCGATCAGTTCATTTCGAGAGTCCGGCTTGGAATGGTCGCTGTCGCGAGCGATAGGTTGGAAGGCCCAGTAGTTTCGGTCCTCCTCGGTGATCTCGAAGACGCGGTTTCGTTTCTTGGGGCCGGTCGCGGTTGGTTTCTCGTTGGCGGGAGGCTCGCGAGGATCAAAGGCCCCATCGGCGATCCATTTCTCGATCGCACGAACTTGTTCGGGTGCCAGGGGTTCTCCAGCGTCGGGGGGAGGCATCCTCTCGTCGGGGTCGTCGGACTGAACGACTTGCAAGATGCGGCTCGATTGGGGTCTGCCTGGAACGACGACGGCGGCAACTTGCCATCCCCCTCGATGCTCCAGGGTCAAGCCTCCTTCGGGATCGCTACCGCGGTGGCACTCCAAGCAATGTTTTTCAAGAAGCGGACGGATCTCGGATTCGAAGAATCGATTCTTCTCATCGGCGATCGCGGC
Organism: Pirellula sp.; assembly: GCA_044370255.1. Taxonomy (GTDB): domain Bacteria; phylum Planctomycetota; class Planctomycetia; order Pirellulales; family Pirellulaceae; genus JBKCUI01. Next base: position 24,585 of record JBILVV010000002.1, on the reverse strand, counting down.
GATACCGCTCGCGAGCAGCCCACTTCCGAGCGAGAGCATGAAAACAAGATGTCGTCGCGTGAGGGGAACCATCTTCGCGGTGGGCAATGGGACGCGTTTCTGTCGAATTACATCCAGTCCAATATAACCTTGCCAGAGTTCCCCTGTTGCATCACTTCGAATCCTTTTTCGAATTCCGTGTAGTGATACCGGTGAGTGATCACGGGAGAGATATCCAGTCCGCTTTCGAGCATCACGGTCATTTTGTACCACGTCTCGTACATTTCGCGGCCATAGATTCCTTGGATGGTCAGCATGTTGAAGACGACGAGATTCCAATCGATAGCGATCGGTTCGGAGGGGATGCCTAGGATCGCGATCTTCCCACCGTGGCACATCGCTTCGAGCATGGATCGGAGGGCCGCAGGTGCACCGGACATTTCCAGTCCGACATCGAAGCCTTCCTTGAGACCGAGTTCTTTTTGGACATCGGACATGCTGCGTGTGCGTGGATCGAAAGCGATGGTAGCACCCATGCGCCGCGCGAGGTCCAATCGAAACGGATTGAGGTCGGAGACCACGACATGTCGAGCGCCTGCATGCTTGACGATTGCGGTGGCCATCAAACCGATCGGTCCAGCCCCAGTAATCAAAACATCTTCGCCCAAGCAATCGAAGCTAAGCGCTGTATGAACGGCATTGCCGAACGGATCAAAGATGGAGGCGATATCGCGATCGATGTTGTCGTGATGATGCCATACGTTGGTCATCGGTAGCGCGATGTATTCCGCAAATGCGCCGGTTCGATTGACACCGATGCCTTGTGTGTCCTTGCATAGATGTCTTCGGCCGGCGAGGCAGTTTCGGCAGCGGCCGCATACGACGTGCCCTTCGCCGGAGACGATCTCGCCCGGGTAGAAATCTTTGACGTTCGACCCTACTTCGACGATTTCACCGACGAATTCGTGGCCGACGACCATCGGCACGGGAATGGTTTTTTGGGCCCATGCGTCCCAGTTATAGATGTGAAGATCGGTCCCGCAGATTCCGGTCTTTTCGACCCGGATCAGTACGTCGTTGATACCGATTGTGGGAAAGGGGACCTCCTGGAGTTCCAGGCCGCGACCGCGATGATGCTTTACCAGAGCTTTCATGAATGATTCCATAGGAACGAAGGTTGTGATCGAAGGTTGCGATCAAAGGTTGAAATCGGCCTCGAGGACGGAGCCAGCGAGGCCTCTCCCTGCATTTTGCCTGACCGTTACAAGCGAAAACACGGCATAAACGATACGCAAGCGATGGCGGTTCGTCGACGGTGCGGGCTCTTCCTGGAGACTGATTTCGACTATGATAAGGGGCTTTTCGGCAGGCGGAGATCGGGAAGGGCTTTCTGGCGACGTAATCCATGAGCGAGTTTCTGTTCTATTACGTGCGACCCGAACCACCAACGTGGGTTTTCCTATCATTCTTTGCAGTGATCGGGATCTTCGTTGTCTTTCGCCGTTTTTGGTCCCTTCGAAACCTCGACATTCTCTTGGTTTTGGCGTTCACCCCTGGCTTCATGATGGTCTATGAGGGGCGCAAGGCGACGCTGGAGAAATCCGAGGCGAGCGTTATCGAGGCTGGAGAACCGTCCACCGCTCCGCAGGCTGAAGCGAGCGAGGCAAACGTTGCTGGCTGGTCACCGAAACGACTTTTGTATTATGGTTTTCTGTGGTTGCTCGTCTGCGCGGGTTTGTTGACACTGCGCATGTTGTTGGACACAGCGATCGTCAGGCGCCCACTTTTGGAGCCCAACCTTAACAGCGGGGGGATGCTGTTCATCGGAATCTCGTTGACGGTATTCCTGCTTTTCAATGTTGCGATGAGTTCCCAGAACGACAACCGCAAGCAGGGTCCGGACCTCGGGCCGGGCTATGTGCTATTGAGCAAGCTGCCCCAGTTCTCGACCGTGACGGATCGACCATTGGTTCCGGCGGTTCCCGACAAAGTGTTCGATGCCAATCGAACATCGAAGTTGGACATGGTAGCGCGCGTATTGGCCATCGCCGCGAATGTGCTACTGGTATTTTGTATCGTCGGTATCGGGTATTGGCATTTCGGTAGCCTGAGCACTGGAGTTGGTGCTGCAACGTTTTATTTGCTGTTGCCTTACGCTGCGCATACCACGGGTCGGGTAGACCATGTTGTGCCTGGGGCGTTGCTGATGTTGGCGCTGATGTTGTATCGACAGCCATTCGTTGCCGGACTATTTTTAGGATGTGCGGCAGGGGTGATGTACTATCCGTTTTCGCTACTACCCCTCTGGTGCAGTTTCTATTGGCAACGCGGGATCCGTCGATTTGCTTCAGGGTTTGCGGTTTCAGTTGCAGTGCTCGTCATCGCAATGGCGATTATCTATCCGAATGATCTGGCGCATCACTTGAGCTACATGTTTGGTGTCAAGCGGGTCGCGATGAACGGTATGGACGGAATGTGGGGATTGGGTTGGCATCCGATCGCGCGCATTCCGATCATCGTCGTCTTTGTTCTGCTGAGTTTTTCGTTTATGTTTTGGCCTGCCCAGAAAAATCTTGCCACTCTTATGAGTTGTTCTGCGGCTCTCATGGCTGCAACGCAGTTTTGGCATGGATTCGGAGGGGGCCTGTACATGGCTTGGTTCCTACCCCTTGCGATACTAACTATCTTCCGACCAAATCTCGATTACTGCGTGGCACTCGAAGTGGTGCGACCTATGAAGCGCAAAACCAAGTCAGTCGCAGCTCCCGAGCCGGAACCTGAGCCACCCTTAGCCGCCGCAGGTTGAACGGCATCGAACGGCTCGTGGCACTGACGCGCCCGATGCTACTTCGGAGTCCAGGTCGATTGACCGGGAGTCGGTTTTCTTAAATGGATCTGGCGATGGTTCACCATCGTGATTCCTTGATCGTCCGTGAATCGAACGTAGACATCGATCAAATTCGTCTGGGGCTTGTTCTCCTGCCACGGCAGTTCCAGATGGATGCCTTGAGCGCTGCCGACGGGTTCGAGTAGTTCTGCGGCCTCTTGGGCCGTGTATTCCCATTTCCCAAGTCGACGAGCTTGGCCTTCGCCCGGTTCCTCCAAGACGACAGTGATCTTGCCGCTCGCGGCGACGAACTCATATTTCTGGTTGCGTGGCACAAGAACAAGTGCGATTCCTTCTTCCCCAACATTCCCATGTCGCCGAATGACTCGGCATAGTCCGGGATGAAATTCGATCTGGCGGATTCGTGTGTCGCTTGGGGTTGCGGAGCCAGTTGTCGCTGAGCCGGTGTTTGTTGAAGGTCCAATCGCAGGGGCTGGCAACGTCGGTGCAGCGATGCGGCGTTCCTCGTAGCTTGCTCGAGCCACTTCGGAAGGGAGTCCGCGCGGAGCGGACGATGCTCGATCGGAAGCCTGAGCTCTAGGTGCCTGAGCCCCGGATGATAGAGGTGTGTCTTGGAGCTTTGGATTGGGGAGCAACGGAAGGGAGTTGCCGGAATCGGGAGGAACCGAGCCAGGAAGCGCGGGGCCAGAGGTGCCCGGCAAGTCCCGTGTTGGCGAGTCGGGCAACAGCGAATCATTCGGCTCGGTGTTGGACCTGGGTGGCAGTAACTCGCCACTTCCGGATTCCGATGGCTTGTTGAAAGGGGGTGGAGCGGGTGTTTCCACTTCCAGTACTTCGCTAGGAGGTAGTTTGAGCGATTCCTTGGGTGCCGCGGGTTTCGGCGTAGCTGGCGTGGGGCCTTCGGATTTCGAACCCGACGACTTGGGTGGTGCAGGCTTGGGACTCGATGGCTTCGATGTATCTGTCTTCGGAACGGATTTCGGTGGACTGAATCGATCCGTTCGATCTCGTTCGGCGTCGCGCAATCGCGATTCCAATCCTTCGTTGGTCACACGAAGATCCTCGAGTTCGTTTTCGAGGGCTCGGTATTCGGCATCGTATTCATAGATGCGATCTTCGAGCAATCGAATCTCGCTCGCCATGTTCTCGACATAGAGCTCGTTGTAGGCTCGTTGATGGCATCCGCTTCCAATCAGCGAAAAAATCGCCATGCCAGACCATAGGGGTCGGCTGGTGATCGTGAACCATCGGGATCTCAAACGAAACAAAGTCATCGAAAGGCCATGAAGGTGATTCTTCCGCATGCGAACGCTCGCCTGGGAGTAGTGGAAAAAGAGGGATCGCGTCAAGGTGAATCCCATGTTGCCACTTGTTTTTGGGGCAATGGGTGGTTTGGGTGGTTTAGCGATCTAGAGGATGAGCAACTTGAGAAAGAAATAACGAAAAAACAGACTTTTCTGTCATGCTTGCGAAGATCTTGAACCGATGAGCATCTCTTGGGGCGGGCTACATCACATTCTCTATTGAATACACTGCATATGCCTCGATCTACCGCTGACCTTCGACCATCTGTTCTGCAAGCTCGCAGGCTTATGCCCGCGAGCACATTCGCGTCATCGGCCTTGATGCTGTGCTGCATGTTGCTGGTCGCCAGCACTAGCGGCTGCGCTGCGTTGATTGGCAGGAAATACTCCGAGAGCGAGAAGATCGATTTGACCCCTGTTAAGAAAGAGGGTTACAGCATTGGGCCCTACGGAGTGATGCAACCGTTGCCTACAGCGGATGAATCTCCTTCGGTCATTTTGGAAGTCAACCACGGGAAGCGGTCCTTTGAACGAATTCCTCTGGTCCCCAACCAACCGATGTTCATAGCGGATCTGGTCCGCGACGCAGAGTTCCATCGCAAGATCGGTAAAGTGCGAGTCACGGTTTTGCGTCCCAACGGAACCAACCCACCGGTGCGTATGGATGTCGATTTTGATCCGTCCGGCAAGCGCGTCGAGGAAGGGATGAATTATTCGCTACGCCCCGGTGACCACGTCGTCGTCACGGCAGATGACCGCACGTTCCTGAACCGGATCGCTAGTGGCACGGTATTTGGCAGAATGTTGAAATAGGGTTTTGATGCAACCCGGAATCTTAAGCGTTGTATCGACCGTCGCCAGTGTCTTCTTGGTGATGTCGGTCGGTGGCTGGGCTCGCAGATGGAAGTGGATAGCGAGCGATGCGGATCGGTCGCTTGCGGTATTCACCAAATCGGTATTGATGCCATCATTGTTCTTTCATCGCATCATGACCGATCCCGCGTTATCGATGCAGATCGACGCATGGTTGCCAGCGGTTTACGGCTTTGGCTGCACTGCGGGTGGCATCCTCATCGCGGGATGGATTGCCAAGTGGATCGGTAAACCGTTTCAAGTGACAAACGATTCGCAGCGTCGCACGTTTGCATTTTGTGCTGGCATCGACAATTACGGCTACATACCTTTTCCGCTCGCTGATGCATTCTTTCCCGCGAGTGTCGTGACACTGATGGTTTACAACGTCGGAGTGGATACGGCTCTATGGAGCGTCGGTTTGTTTGTCATCTCTGGGCAGGGAATCAAGGCTTCATGGAAGCGAGTGGTTTTCAGCCCGCCGCTTCTGGCAGTGATCGCGGCTGTAACGTTGCGGCAATCGCAGTTCGATACCTGGTTTCCACCGTCGATTCTTCAGGCCTGTGCGCAGCTCGGTAAATGCTCGATACCGATGGGACTGATCCTCAGCGGCGCGATCATCTACGATTACGTTGACAAGTTCCATTGGGGGAGAGTCTGGAGACCTTTTTTACTGGCGGTTGCCGTGCGGTTGGTTGTCCTGCCGTTTGGGATCGTGATGCTGTCCCTAACGACCGAGAACATGCCGCTGAAGGAAGTGCTTCTGGTGCAGGCAGCGATGCCCGCTGCTACGTTTCCGATCGTGATGACGAGGTTATACGATCAGGACATCGACACGGCGTGGACGGTCGTGGTAGGGACATCGGTCGTCGCGATCGTGACCATTCCTCTATGGTTGGTCTTTGCGCCCGCGTACTTTTTGTAGATGGGGCTAACTCCCTGTAGAGCTGCGGGCTCGAGCCTGCGTTTATCGAGCACCTTTTTTCTTGTACTGTTTTTCGTACAGTTCGATGACTTGATCGCGATCGGTCAGTTCATGTTCTCTCGCCAAACAAGCCAACGCCCAGGCGGTCTTCTTGCTGTATCGTTTCCATGCGAAGCTGACTTTGCGGCGTCTCCCTTGTTTATCGACCCAGGAAGCACAATAGCCGTACGACTCAGCGTTCTTCCATCGTTCGTCGGTGTTCTTGACAATATGAACACCCACTTTGCCGCTGGAGTTGCGATGGGTGCGAATGCCTTTGGTGCTGGCAACGGGCGGAGCAGTAGAGAGCCACTGATCGTATTGATCCTGAGCTGCTTTTAGTGCCTTGGCTTTGGAACCGAAGGCTTTGTCATTGAAGAACATTTGCTGCCGTTTGCCTTGGCGAGTCAAGCGAATCATCCAACCGCGAGTCGACACGCCGTCATATTCGATTCGGGTGATTCCTTTGAGGGCTTTCTTAGGCATTTCGATTTCCGATCGTAGGCGGGGCAAAAGGGATACGGAGCGCCGATGTCGCGGCGCATGACAACCGAGTGCACCTAAGAATAATTGTCCGGTCAATCGCGGTCTACTGCGTGGCGTCGATGGCCGCGATGATCCCTGCAGCTTTTGTCCAGGTTTCCTCTTCTTCCATCTCCGGTTGACTGTCGGCAACGATCCCTCCGCCGACCTGAAATTGCCACCATCCATGGGAGCATGTGAGGGTACGAATCAGGATATTCCAATCCATTTCCCCGTTGGTTCCGGCATATCCCAGGCTTCCACAATAGGGGCCGCGTACCGTGGGTTCCAACTCCGAAATGATTTCCATGGCGCGCACCTTCGGAGCACCCGTGATGCTTCCTCCGGGAAAGACCGCAGCGATCAAATCGCTGAATCCTGCGAGGGAACGCATTTGGGCGCGGATGGAGCTGACCAGATGGATCACGTAAGGGTAAACCTCGATGCCGCACAACTGATCGACGATCAGAGAATCCGGTTTGCAGATGCGTGACAGATCGTTGCGGAGCAAGTCGACGATCATGATGTTTTCTGCTCGATCTTTGGGAGCAGAGATCAACTCCGATGCGATTTGCTCCTCCGAAGCTCGATCGACTGATCCGTCAGCATTGCGTGGAGGACGACGACGCGTCCCTTTGATCGGCCGCGTCTCGATCCAACCCTGGTGCACTTTCAAGAAACGCTCTGGCGATGCGCTGACGATTTGAGCAGGACCGAGATCGAAGTAGGATGCGAAGGGTGCTGCATTCAGTCGCCGCAATCGCATATACAAAGAAAGCGAATCGGATCGCGCCGGACAGAGGAGCCGCTGAGACAGGTTCACCTGAAAGATATCACCCGCTCGAATGTAATCGCGGGCACGTTCCACCGTTTGTCGATAGCCATCGCTATCGAAATTACCGAGCCATCCGCCACCTAATCGAGTTTCAAACTGCGGCGCTGTTAAACCATGCGCCATGGCGTGCATGCTGATCGCTCGATCCGAGCCTGAAGCCATCGACCGATGGAACAATCGCTGGCGAAACTGATCGGCTCGCCGCTCGGCTAACGACCGTCGCTCGGTTTCTCCCGCACCGGGAGAGGCACCATAACCCTGAGAGATGAGCCAACCGCGACCGAGAAGATGATCCCATGAGAGAACCACATCATACATTCCCAAGACGGCAAGGGGCAACCCAAATTCATCGTGCTTCGCAGGTCGGATTCGTTCAAAGCAACGACCGAATTCGTATGCCATGTAGCCAGCGACTCCCCCTTGAAAAGGAGGAAGATCGGGGACGCTTGCGGTTGCGTGCTGAGCCAACCATCGATCGATGGTCGCCAGCGGGTCGGCGATAGGGCGATCGATGCGATGAATGCGGCATGGGTCAGCCGCGATGTAGCTGTAGCGGCTGCGAGGATCATTTTGCAGGGCGCTGTCGAGCCACAAGCAGTAGGGGAGAGAACTCAGGCGCGCGAACGCAGATTCCGGTGACAACTCCGGCGGCAGCAACTCCACCACCGGAAGGACTCGTTCGGGATCAATCTTAGTGGTGATGGTGGTCGTCTTTGAGGAGGACCGATTCTTCTTTACCATCAATCACCACAAACAACTTTGCCTGAACCCCCTTTGGATCATCGCCGCTAGCACCCACCAAGGTGAGCAGTTCCGCATCCTTGGCTTGGAAAATGGAGCCAGCGATTTTTGCTCCTTCGTCCGCTGTCAACGTGAACTTCTTTTCGGAGCCATCGGAGGTGACGCGAACCTCTGCCGATTCGATCTTTGCGCCGCCGCTGACCAACTCCTCGAAGTAGAGGGTCAAAACATGGTTGTCATCGTCGTGGGCCCACTCGAAGTGGGTGCTGGTGTTGGTGTCGAAGTGAGCGATATGACCACCGTGGGGGCCATGCTCCGCATGAGCGTGCCCATCGTCTTTGCCTTTGTCTTTGTCATGATCATGGTCGTGATCATGATCGTGATCATGATCGGAGTGGGCCGCAGTTTTTCCGGTCCCGGGCTTTGCGTTTTGCTTTGTCTCGCATCCGAACAGCAGGGCCGTGGTGCCGATGAGAAGTGTCGCAAGGAAAAATCGAAATTTCATGGATCAGCCCATCCTGTTCTAGAGTCGCCGAATCAAAAATCGTCACCTACCGAACGATAGAAAACATCTATCGAAAATTGGAAATCATCTCTCTGGGTTACGCAAGCCGAATCCCAGGGTTCGCAAGATCTCCTGGGAAACACCTGTTAAACCACTCCTCCCGAAGATCGGTAAGCTATACTATTCATTGGGCGGGCAGGGTCAAAGGGCGTTTAGGGTGGACGCCCAGATGAACATGGTCCCGGTTCGCCCTGGAAAAGCTTTACTGGAAAACGCAACTGGAAAAAAGGAGATTCGCCCGCCGGTGCACACGCACGACCGCTCTCAAAGCTTGGCTAGTGAACATGGAGTGCTAGCCCGATTGATTTTGCCCGGACATTTCACGACGGAGGATCCGTTCGATGAGTTGCGTGGTCTCGCGCAAACTGCCGGGATCGAGGTGGTGGGGACAGTCTACCAAAAACGGGAGCACCCGGACCAATCTACTTATCTTGGAAAAGGAAAAGTCGACGAGCTGGCCCGACTTTTGTCGGGGACCGATGCTGATGTCGTCGTGTTCGACAATGATCTGACTCCGGCCCAGACGAGGAATTTGGAAAAGGCCCTGAATGTCAAAGTCATCGACCGATCCGAACTGATTTTGGATATCTTTGCAACCAGCGCTCGGACTCACGAAGCCCGCTTGGCCGTCGAGTTGGCCCAACTCGAGTATTCGCTCCCGCGATTGAAGCGGATGTGGACCCACTTGTCTCGTCAAACGATGGGTGTCGGGATGCGCGGACCGGGTGAAAAGCAGCTCGAAGTGGACCGCCGACTTGCGGAAAAACGGATCCACGATCTGCGCAGCGATTTGAACAAAGTAGAACAACGCAAGGCTCGCGAAGTCGCCTCGCGCGAAGGAACGTTCGGCGTCTCCCTGGTGGGCTATACCAACGCAGGGAAGAGCACGTTGATGAATACTCTGACAGATGCTGGCGTCGAAGCCGCAGACAAATTATTCGCGACTCTCGATACGCGAACACGCAAGTGGATGTTGCCTGGCTGGGGACCGGTACTGCTCAGCGATACTGTCGGGTTCATTCGCGATCTACCCCACCACTTAATCGCCAGCTTCCGCGCGACACTCGAAGAAGCCAGACAGGCCGATCTGCTTTTGCACGTTGCCGACGTCAGCAACCCGTCGGTCCTCCATCAAATCTCGTCGGTCTACAAAGTCCTCAAGGAATTGGGGATCGAGGAGAAGGATACGTTGCTTGTGCTCAACAAGGCCGACTGCGAAGGAGCGGAAACTCGCATCCCCTTGGTGATGGAACGCTATCCCAACGCGATTCCCATCTCCGCTAAATCGGGATTCGGACTGCCGAACCTGTCGCAAGCTGTGAGCGATGCGTTGACCTCCAGCTTCGTCGAGTTGGAAATCAAGCTCCCTGTTTCCGATGGAAAAACCATCGCATGGTTATCCTCCCATGCCGAGGTTCTGTCCAAGCAATATCACGACGAATACACTCTCATCCATTGCCGTCTTCCCAAAGGGGCGGCTGGCAAGCTGGCCAACCAGGGATTCGATTTGCGAGTCTTGTCCGGTAAATTGCCGGAACCTTCCAAACGAGGGTACCCTGATCGAGCTACCTATCTGCCAGCCCATCATGACGACGAGACTCATCCTGTTGGGCATACCGAGCAGGCTTCGAATCCGGGGCATGTCGGCACGGGTGACGGACCTATGCAGGATCCCGCTGAAGTAGCGTGATGAACTCTCGGGACCGATCGTGGCAAAACGCAGCCTGAACAACATGCGAGTCGTCGCAACCGGAGCTTCAAGCGGCATCGGTTATGCTTTGGTCAGCCGGTTGCTGCTATCAGGTGCGAACGTGCTGGCGACTGCTCGACGAGAAGAGCGATTAGAGCAACTGGCCAAAGAGAACGAGGGAGCACCCGGTACACTATCGATCCTGCCCGGGGATCTCACCTCTGCTAATCATCGAGCCGCGATCGCTGCATGGTGTTTGGAACATTGGGGAGCGATCGATACGCTCATCAACAATGCAGGGGCGGGAGCGATCGGCCCCTTTGCAGATGCCAGCAGCGATCGGTTGCGACAAGTCATGGAGATCGACTTCTTTGCTCCTGCGGAATTGACTCGCAGTTGTCTGCCGTTGCTATTAGGCGGGAATCGGCCAGCGATCCTGAACATCGGTTCGGTGCTCGGCCATCGCGCAGTTCCTCTGAAGAGCGAATACTGCGCGGCCAAATTCGCCATGCGAGGATGGTCCGAAGCGATCCGTGTCGAACTGAAACGAGCCGGTATCGACGTTCTGATGGTCAGCCCCAGCACCACGCGGACCGAATTTTTCGACTCCCTCCTGGATACGCGCACGGATTCGCGCGGCCCGTCGATTGGTTGCATGGAACCGGATACTGTTGCGAGGCTAGCGATCGCTTCGTTGGTCCGATCCAAACGCGAACGGATCCTGAGTTTGGGTGGCAAGCTCTTGGTATGGAGCGGCCGATGGTTTCCATCCTTGACCGATGCGATCCTCACACGTTCGATCGCACCGAAACAGTCGAACGATCGTGGATAAGCGGTGATCGCCTAAACCTGCTTGCGCATGCAGCAGTTCTTGAACTTCTTACCGGAACCGCATGGGCAAGGATCGTTGCGTCCTGCTTTTTCAATGCGGTTGCGGATGGTCTTGGGTTCAGGGGGAGCGGCACCCGCCTGGTCGGCGGCTTCCAAGTCCGCTTGTTTCTCTTCCAACAGAGTCTGAGTCACATTGAATTCATCATGCCGAGCGCTGGTTTCTACCCACGAACTAGCAACCAACTCATCGTCCATAGCTTCCATACGGAAGATGACATCGGTGATTCGCTCTCCGATCGACAGCCACATCTGATCGAACAGACGCATCCCTTCGCGTTTGTACTCGACCTTGGGATCCATCTGGCCCATGCTGCGGAAGGAGACGCTGGAGCGAACATGGTCCATCGCCAGCAAGTGGTCTTTCCAGGAGGAGTCCAGCGTTGTTAGCAGAACGGTTCGTTCCATGCGACGAATCTCTGGGAAGTACCGATCGTCGAAGGCTTGTGACAGGTGAGCTTGCATCTCAGGCTTGGTCCACTTCGCAACTTCCGCCGGGTCGCCCGACCATCCCAGATCTTGGCGCATCCACTCCAGGAGACTTTCCATCTCACCGTTGGAGGTACCCATGCACTCAGATAGCTTCTTCTGGGTGGAACGACCATAGATCGATTCGATCTTTTGCTGGGTCGTCTTCCAAACGCCGTGGGCCTTTTCGGCACTCTTGCGGCTGATCTCTTCGAGTTGTTCCCAAATCTTTTCGCCGGCGTTTTGGAGTTGTTCCAAGACATCTGGCGTAGAGAATCGATGCTTAGCCCAATCGGACAGAGCCCCTCCGTCGATCGTATAACTTTCGGGACCGGTCCGAATGCGGAATCGACTCAGGCCGACAAGGATCGGATACTTCACCTCTCGCTCGAAATAGGCCTTCTCGGCCATATCGAGCATCTTGGTTTTGATGGCATCGGGTTCTACTCCTCGAATCTCGTTCATCGGGACTTGGATGTTGAATTTGTTGAGCATCCAGGTCTGGAGCATCTGCAAACCGTAATCGGCTTCGAGGAACGCGTCCCCTTCGCTGAGGTCGATCTTAGCGATGTACTCATTCGCCTTGCCGATGAACTCTTCGTCCATGCGATCGCGTTCCATCTTTTTGAGCATGCTGACGGTGTAATGGGTACCGAACTTGGAGTTGACCCATTTGGCCATGGCATCCCAGTTCCATTCCGATTGCTCCTCTTCGGAAGGAAGGTTTTCATCGATCGCATCGAGGATTTGCGTTTCGGCTGCCCGTTCTGCTTGATCTTTGGCGTATGCGACGGCAACGCTTGGTTCAACGGAGCGGAAATCCTTTGGATCGAGTTGCATTCCCAATCTCGGTCCGGCCCAGCGAGCATAGGATTCGGCTCCGAACATCGGATCGCAGAATTGATCGACGTTGGATTGGATCTGCCGTTGCAGTTGTTCCATGACCAGTTCGCGGCAACTGGTCCCTTCGAGGATTTGCTGGCGGTAGCTGTAGACGCGCTTGCGTTGATGGTCCATGACCTCGTCGTATTCGAGGAGGCTCTTGCGGGCTTCGAAGTTTCGTTCTTCGACTTTCTTTTGTGCGCCCGAGATCCGTTTCGAAACGTAGGGACTCTCGATTGCTTCGCCGTCCCCCATGCCCATGCGGCGCATCATTTCACGGACCCAGTCCCCTGCAAAGATGCGCATTAAATCGTCTTCGAGTGACAAATAGAAGCGGCTTGAGCCAGGATCACCCTGTCGGCCGCAACGACCCCGCAACTGCAAGTCGATACGACGGGACTCATGCCGCTCGGTGCCGATGACATACAGGCCGCCGAAGTCGCGTACCCGTTCACCCTCCTCACGCATCTTCTCCGCGTCTTCGATCTGCTTGATCAGGCCCTCCCATTCTTCCTTGGGGACGTCCAGACGGGTTTCGTAGGTGTGCTGTAGCTGGGCCCAGGCCATTGTTTCCGGATTGCCACCGAGGATGATGTCGGTACCGCGGCCTGCCATGTTGGTTGCGATCGTCACCGAGCCAATGCGACCCGCTTGAGCGATGATGTCGGCTTCGCGTTTGTGGGCCTTGGCGTTGAGAACTTGATGATTAACACCCCGTTGCTCCAGCAGTCGCGATAGCTTTTCGCTTTTCTCGATGCTGACGGTACCGACCAGGATCGGTCGCCCTTCCCGTTCGATACGAGCGATCTCTTCACGAGGTATTTCCGTGATTTCGCGCGAATCAGCCTTGCGCAATACCACTCGCTGGTCATCCTCGGACTCGATATGGCCGACGAGGAATCCACGTTTGCGATCGGTGAACTCGATGGTGTCATGTTTGTGGACCCGATCGATCTCATCTGCGACCGCATCGTATTTTTCTTTTTCGGTGAGATAGATCGCGTCCGGATACTCGATCCTTTTCAGTCCGCGATTGGGGGGTACTGCAATCACACCCAGGTTGTAGATCTTGCTGAATTCCTGCGCTTCAGTCATCGCGGTACCTGTCATTCCCGCGAGCTTCTTGTAGAGCTTGAAGAAGTTTTGCAGGGTGATGGTCGCGAGAGTTTGTGTCTCTTCCTTGATCGGAACTTTTTCCTTGGCTTCAACGGCTTGATGCAAGCCGTCGCTCCATTGTCGCCCTTCCATCAGTCGACCGGTGAACTCGTCGACGATGATGATCTGACCTTCCTTGACGACGTAGTTCACATCACGTTTGTAGAGTTGGTGCGCCTTGAGTGCGTTGTCCAGAAGGTGGGGCCACTCCATGTTGCCCACGGTGTAGAAACTTTCGACACCCGCCAATCGTTCGGCTTCGCGCACGCCCGCATCGGTCAGATTGACCGTGTGGTCTTTTTCATTGACGACGAAATGATCTTCGCGTTTGAGTTGCTGAGCGATGCGGTCAGCCTCCATGTACTTGCCTGCATCTCTCATCGCTGGACCCGAGATGATCAGCGGAGTACGCGCCTCGTCGATCAAGATGTTATCGACTTCGTCGATGACCGCAAAATGCAATGGGCCTTGCACCTGCTGCATGTGGCTTGGGAAGCGATCATCCCCGCGGGCTGCCATCCGCATATTGTCGCGCAGATAATCGAATCCAAGTTCATTGTTCGTGGCATACGTAATGTCAGCCGCGTAGGATTTCTGACGCTGGCTGTTCTCCATACCGCTTTGGATGTTCCCGATCGTCAGACCCAACCCCATATAGAGTGGTGCCATCCACTCCATATCACGGCGGGCCAAATAGTCGTTTACCGTGACGACATGAACCCCTTTCCCTTCGAGGGCATTGAGATATGCAGGCAAGGTTGCCACCAGCGTCTTGCCTTCACCAGTGATCATTTCCGCGATGTTGCCGTAATGAAGGACCATGCCCCCCAAGAGCTGCACATCGTAGTGCCGCATACGCATGAAGCGACGACCCGCCTCGCGGCATGTGGCGAACGCCTCCACCAACAGATCTTCGATCGTGGCACCGTCCGCCAAACGGCGCCGGAACTTGATGGTCTGCTCCTTGAGCTCGGCATCTGAGAGTGCCATCATCTTTGGCTCAAGCTCGCCGATCAGTTTGGCTAATTCACCAAATCTTCGCAGTTGTCTGGAGTTCGCGGAGCCGAACAGGACGGTCAAACCTCGATCGAGACCGCTCAGGACACCATTGACCGCGGTGGTGGTCCCTTCCCAAAGTTTTTCGATTAATTCCATGAATAGATGACCCCGGGTAGCTTAGGCAATACGCCTCGATTTTATGCGATTCCCCGAAGAGAATGAACTTGGAGAGTATCGCCTCCCCCTAAATGCGTCAATCGTTAAGGTGGACCGGATCCGGAATCTCAACCCCGTCTACATCGACATTCGCTGGTTCGACCGATTCGACAACGATCGTTTCCGTGAGGCCGGGATCGCTAAAAATCGAGCCCACACGTCCATTTTTCATATCGGTTCGAGGCGTTTTCGAAACGAATCCACCGTAATCGTAGTCGTAGGGTGAGCAGCACAGGGTGCAACCCGAAAGCGCGATCAGGCCCGAAAGTCCGCAGCAAAGAATCCCGCTTCGAAGTCGATGGCTCGGCAAGCGTTTTCTTGGAGGTTGCATGGTGATGGTCCAGAACGGAGCTGGTTGGTACGAGACGTCATGTTTCGGTTAAAATATTCGGCTGGCTTGGGATGGGCAATTGAGTCAAAGTTTGACAAAAAGGAAGGCTATAGTGGGCGAGACGATTTTTTCAAAGATCGTGCGGAAGGAGATTGCTGCCGCGATCCTCTATGAGGACGAATTGGCCCTAGCGTTCCGCGATATTCATCCGCAGGCACCAGTTCATTTCTTGGTGATTCCCAAGGAACCGATTTCCTCGCTCGATGCAGTGACTCAGGAGCAGCGTGGGTTGCTCGGGCACCTTCAATGGGTTGCAAGCCGTGTTGCTCGGGAGCAGGGGCTCTCCGAAGGTGGTTACCGCGTGGTGACGAACATCGGGACCGATGGCGGTCAGTCGGTTGCTCATCTTCACTATCACGTTCTCGGCGGCCGGCATCTTTCGTGGCCACCCGGTTGATTGGGCCCTTGGCACCGGGTTGATTGGGTAATCTCGGCAAGCCGGGGCAATTTCTCCGCAAGGGTGGAGTCTGTCCGCGCACCCAACGCGCATGATGTGTTAGCACGTGAATATCCGATGCTATCCTCGTTGTCGATTCTTGTGATGGAACCCGCAGGACCGGATCTGGGTCGAGCAACGGTGATGAACTGATTTCCCGAGCACGAATCCGGGCCCAGAATGAAATTGTCGCGAGTCATTGCAAGGCAGATCATCCTACGTCTTGCATCCGTAGCCGCTGGTTTATCCGTTACACTGGCCCAGCCGCTCACCCTATTTGCCGATCCTCCACAACGTGTGTCGCCGATCGTGCGCGCCATCCAGCGCGCAGAAGCAGCGGTCGTCAACATTCAGGGGAGCAAGACGGTGGTGAGTGCGTCGACCACAAGCCCCAGCTCCAAGCAGGAAGTCAACGGAATGGGTACCGGGGTGATCATTGATCCTCGGGGCTACATCATCACCAATCTGCATGTCGTTGAGGACGTCAGCCGTATTGAGGTGACCTTGGCTGATGGAACCACGGCCATCGCCAAGCTCCTCAACTACGATCCCGAGACCGATCTTGCGTTGATCAAGATTCCTACGAGCAAGGATCTCCCGACCATCGAATTCGGAACCAGTTCCGATCTGATGCGAGGGGAGACGGTGATCGCGATCGGCAATCCATTTGGATATCAGAACACGGTGACGCAAGGGATCATCAGCGCCCTGAATCGAAACATCCCGGTGAATGGCTCGCAGGAATACAAGAACCTGATCCAGACCAACGCCGATATCAATCCGGGGAACTCGGGTGGACCGCTTCTGAACCTCGATGGAGAAGTCATCGGCATCAACGTTGCGGTTCGAGTTGGAGCACAAGGGATCGGATTTGCGATTCCGATCGATTCGGCCTTGGATGTCATGGCCGATTTGGTTGCGGCTTCGCATCCTGAGCCGGTTGCGCACGGCCTCGAGTTATCGCGAAGTTATGAGAACGGCATTTCGAAACTGCTCGTCCGCTCTGACCAAGAGGAGTCGACCTCCAGTCGAAACGTTCGCATGTGCGATGTGATCGAGTCGGTGAATGGTGTTCCGGTCGCCAACCGACTGGACTTAGAACTGATGCTGCTCGAACAGCGTCCAGGCGGTTCGGTTGAGCTAGGAATATCGCGGGGCGAGAACCGAGTCACTCAGGCGATCCCTCTTCGTTCTGCTCCCGCGACTCTCGACCAAAATCTCTCTAAGACGGTATGGGAGCAACTCGGCGTACGGGTTGTCGTTGTTGCGGCCAATGCGGTGGCGGGTACAGGGGAAGACTATCAGGGTGGTCTTCGGATCACCGAAATTCGCGCGTCAAGCCCGGCAGCCAAGCAACGACTTCAAGTCGGGGACATCATCGTCGGCGTCATGGAATGGCAGACCGCGAGTATGGCTGACCTGCAGTGGATCATCTCGAGCCCCACATTTCGTTCGGCTCCTTCAGCGAAATACTATGTGGTCCGCAAGCGGCAGCAAATCACCGTTGCCATGTCGCCGGAATCGGTTCGCTTTCGCTAATCGCATCGATCGATCCCTTATCGATTACTCTTCGTTCTAGCTGACTTCGGAGGGAATTATTCTGCGGTCTCTTGTCCGTTGGTGGGCTCGGTGACGAAACGATAGCCAGCATCGCGAATGGTCAGGATGTGACGTGGCTTGGCCGGATCGATCTCAAACATTTTTCGAAGCCGCATCACGAATTGATCGACGCTTCGGGTCTGCATCTCTCCCGACATTCCCCAGACCTCGCTGAGCAACTCTTGGCGACTGATGACGCGACCTTCGTTTTCAACGAAGTATCTGAGGAGTTGCAACTCTTTGTGCGTCAGTTTGATTTCCTTGCCATCGACAAAGACTTCGTAGGTATCGAAATTGATACGGGCATTTCCAAAGACAACTTCAGTGACCTTCGCGCTCAAGATGGGAGTTGAACTCTTGAATTGCTTGGGATAGAGCCGGAGTAGGTTCTTGACTCTCGACAGCAGTTCGTCGAGATCGAATGGTTTGGTCAAATACTGATTGGCTCCGACATCGAAGCCACGCGCTCGATCCTCGGACAAACTGCGGGCGCTCAATATGAGAATCGGGATGAGTATCTCTTGTTGGCGAATGCGATCGCAGACGGCATATCCGCTCATGCCCGGCAACATCAAATCCAAAATCAACAGATCGAAAGCGAAATGGTCGGCTTCGATCAGTTTGAGTGCGGTCGGTCCGTCGGAGACGAGCGTTGCTTTGTAGCCCTCGGCCTCCAGGTTGTACTTCAACCCATTTCCCAAGTGGGTTTCATCTTCGACGATCAGGATCCTCGGCTTCATGGCTGAGCCTGCATCGCAGAGCGACAGCTATCCGGCAGATCGGGTTGTTGCCAAGCGCTCATGCCGCCGTCAATGTAGATGGTTTGACCGTGAATGTGATGTGCCAAATCGCTCAGTAGAAACGCAGCCATTGGACCGCATACATCCGCGCTCGGGACCGTTTGGTTAGGGGTATGCAGTTGCATCCACTTGAGCGTTGCGCGATCGGTAGATAGTACCTGATCGGTCAGCGGCGTGCGGACGAGTCCCGGTGCGATCGCATTGACACGGATGGCGTGGGGAGCCAGGCTCACGCACAACGACCGGACCAAGGCTGCGACCGCTCCCTTGGACGCGTCATATGCGGTGTGCGTGGGTTCCGCCAGCAAACCATTGATCGAACCGGTGAAAAGGATGCGCCCCGAGATAGATCTCGCGACCCAATGCTTCGCGAATGCCTGGGTTATGAAATACGGCGCACGCACATTGATATGAAAGGTGCGATCGAATATCGCAGGGTTCATTTCGAGAAATGGGCTATCGATGAAGATCCCCGCGTTGTTGACCAGCAGATCAATGCTGGGATATTGTTCGAGAATGCGGGTCGCGAAATCCTGTTGCACTCGTTCGATATCGCTTGAGAGATCAAAGAGTACTAGCTCGGTATCTTTTCGCGACTGGCGGCAGCGGGCGAGAGTGGCCTGCGCCGCAGAGTCATCGCGAAGACCATGCAGGATCACTCGCGCGCCCGCTTGGCACAACGATGTGGCAATCGATGCGCCGACTCCTTGGGTGGAGCCAGTGATCAGGGCGGTGTGTCCAGTCAGATCGATCATGGAGGTGTCAAGGCACTGGACTTGGACGATTCTTCGCTATTGTTCGGCATCGGCCGTTGCTGCTTGCGACCGATGCGTCGCTTCATCGCCGCCCCAACAAAAGCCGCAAACAGCGGATGGGCGCGGGTCGGCTTGCTCTTGAACTCAGGGTGGAATTGAACGGCGACGAAGTACGCATGATTGGGGAGTTCCAAGATCTCGACCAGACCACCATCGGGGCTGAGACCGGTGAACCGCATGCCATGTGCTTCATACTGTTGACGATAAAGATTGTTGAATTCGTATCGATGTCGATGTCGTTCGGAAATGACATCGGATTGGTAGGCGCGATGCGCGGCCGAATCCTTCATCAGGTGGCACGGCTGGGCACCCAAGCGCATCGTCCCTCCGAGCTGAGTCACATTGCGCTGCTCGTCGAGCAAACAGATCACTGGATGAGGTGTGTCCTTGTCGAATTCCGTGGAGTGCGCCGAGGCTAGACCGATGACATCGCGACCGAATTCGATCGCGGCGCACTGCATTCCCAAACAGATACCAAAGAACGGGATGTCTCGTTCGCGAGCATAGCGGATCGATTGAACCTTGCCTTCGATACCGCGCTCGCCGAATCCGCCGGGGATCAAGATGCCGTCGTATCCTGATAACAGCCGCTCCGGTCCCTCTTCTTCAATGTCGCCGCTCTGAATGCGCGCAATGCGGATCTGGCATTGATGATGGATGCCCGCATGGTCAAGCGATTCGTAAATCGATTTGTACGCGTCCTTGTGTTCGGCATACTTGCCGACTACGGCGATGCTGATCTCATGCTTCGGATTGCGCAGCGAATACATCAGGTTGTCCCAAGCCTCTAGTCTCGGCGGGTGCGAATTCAATCCGAACTTCTTGACAATGAACTCATCCAGCTTGTGATCTCGAAGCGACATTGGAACTTCGTAAATCGAGAAGTCCTTGTCCTTTTCCTCGATCACCGCCTCGACAGGGACGTTGCAGAACAGTGCGATCTTTTCTCGCTCTTCGCGCGAAATACTTTGCTCGCAACGACAGATCAACACATCGGGCTGAATACCGATCTGCCGCAGTTGGCCAACTGAGTGCTGCGTCGGCTTGGTCTTGATCTCCGCAGCAGCCTTCAAGTAGGGAACCAGGGTCAGGTGAATGAACATGCAGTTCTCGCGCCCCAAATCCTGGGGCAGTTGCCGAATCGCTTCCAGGAATGGAAGCCCTTCGATATCACCCACCGTTCCGCCGATCTCCGTGATGACGATATCGGTGTTGGGGTCGGCCAATCGAAGTATCGCTTCTTTGATCTCGTTGGTGATGTGGGGAATGACTTGGACCGTCTTGCCTTGGAATTGGCCGTGACGCTCCTTTTCGATCACGCGCAAATAAATTTGGCCGGTCGTATAATTGGAATCGCGGGTTAGGGTCCCGCTGGTGAAACGCTCGTAATGACCCAAATCCAGATCGGTCTCACTACCATCGTCCAGCACATAGACTTCCCCGTGCTGGTAAGGGCTCATCGTCCCCGGATCGACGTTGATATAGGGGTCGAGTTTCTGCATCCGAACTCGCAGACCGCGAGCCTCCAGCAGCATGCCGATCGACGCACTGGTCAGTCCCTTGCCGATCGAACTGACCACCCCCCCTGTGACAAAAATATGCTTCGTCATGGAATTCCTTACCCGCTCGCGTCGCTGAAAGTCGTCTCGCCAAGAACCTTATTCGATCTTACCCGGGTCCGTATCTTGTGACAAATGGGAGGATCCTATCCATGAATTGGACAGCGGTTGCACTGGACGAGGGTCCTGGGTAGCCTACTGTGGTAAACATCTGTGGCAGTCTACGGATTTCCCAATTTTCCTTGAATGCGTCATGGTCGGGGTCGCGCCCGCTGAGTCCTTGCTATGCCAACTGAAATCCCCTCGACGCAAAAGAAAACCGGTTCCGAATTCATTCAGGCTGTTCGCCCATTGGCTTGGTGGTTCGCTCCTTTTTTCGGACTGGTCAGCCTCGCTCTTCGCTTTGCACCACTTCCGGAGAATTTTGCGACCTTCGGAGCCCTGGCGTTCTTTTGCGGATTGTTCCTGACCGGGCCAGCACGATGGTTTGTACCTGCGCTGGTCCTGTTCGCTGCCGATTGCCTGGGTCATTTCCTGAATGTCCCGGGAATGGGTTTTTATCACCCCACTTCCATGGTTCTGAACTACATTGCGTTTGCTGCGGTGGCATCGATCGGCACAGGTTGTAGCACTTGGTGGAATCGCAACTCGACGCCGGTTGTCGCATCGATCGCTTCGCTCCCTTTTGGAGTGATCGCGGGTTCCTTCGTGTTTTTCCTGGTCAGCAACTTCGGCGCGTGGCTTGATCCCCAAATGGGATACGAGTCATCGCTTGCGGGACTCGGCCGCTGCTACTGGATGGGACTCCCCTTTTGGCGATCGACCCTGGCTAGCGATCTGTGTTTCGGTCTTGGGTTCCCTCTCGTTGCCTGGGGTATTTCCAACGCTCTCGCTTCTCGCTTGCGACGAGCGTCCGTCTGAAGTAGTTCCCCCATCTCGGGTCCTTCCCCGATTTTCTTCATGTGCAGATCGATTTCTGCCGAGCATCCTAGATGGAAGCTGTAGCGATCGCATCGATTGAAACAGTGTGCAATTGCTATCAAAAGCTTAGTGCAAGGACGCCCAAACGAGGGAAATAAGGACATGAAGAGAAAGCATTGCCTAGTTACGCGAGCAGGGTGCGGATTGGGATGCATGTTGGTTCTTTTGGCAAGCAGTTCCGGTTGCATATCCAAGCCCGGCACACGCCCCTCGATATGGCCGACCCAAACCATCGATGGCTCAAGCACCCCTTCCATGGGCCAGTCCCTATCCAAGACGGCCTCCTCCGTGAAAGGCCAATTTGCTAACGTCGGAGCTGCGATGACGTCGGCTTACAGCAAGACGAAGACCGCCATCACGAGTCCGTTCACGACCGCTTCGGCCACGATCCCTGCCGATCCCGCGACGACGCCGGGCAAAGGGTTAAGTGTTGCCCCTGAAATTTTGGTTGCTCAGGGAAGTTACTTTGAGTCGCAAGGCAACTATGGCAAAGCAATGGACAGCTATAGCCGCGCGTTGGAAGCCGAGGCAAAGAATCCTACAGCTCTTTTAGCGATGGCTCGCTTGTATGACAAACAAAAGGAATCCGCCAAAGCCTTAGAGTTTTACCGCAATGCGATTGAAGTGGCACCGAACAACGCCGATGCCTATGCGGAAATCGGGCAGCTTCACGCGCGATCGGGCAATCTGAAAGAAGCTCGGGCGGAATTGCAAAAGGCGGTCAATCTGCAACCCAAAAACAGATCGCATCGCGCAACTCTTGCAGGCATTCTCATCGACTCCGGCGAGTCGGATGCAGCGCTCGATGAACTTCGTCAAGTCGAATCGCCAGCCATGGCACACTACCAGATGGCCTATCTGCACTTCAATCGAAAAAACATCCCCGCAACGCAACAGCAGCTGACAGCTTCTTTGCAGATCGATCCGAACCTCAAGCCCGCTCGCGATTTGCTCAATAGCTTAGGTGGTGCCCAGAACGTATCGAACATGATCCAGCAGGGGCAGATGATTTATCAACAAGCTGGCACTCTGGCTGGCGACATCGCTCGCAGTGCTCAAGCCGTTCCGCAAAACGTAGCGACGCCGATGGCAGGGACCGCATTTCCTGCCAATGCAACATTTCCTGCCAATGCAACACCAGGAACTGGGATGTTGCCCAGCGTTCAGAACTCGGTCATTCAACCTGAGTAACGAGAACGGATGAATGCGACTGCGGTTTATTCGGTGGCGGTGGCAAACATCGCCCGCTTTTTGGCGATGAACTGCAAGTGATGGTCGAGGTGGTGGATATAGGTTTCCAACAACTCGCCGAGGGTTACTTTACCTCGTTCGTTGTGAATGCCGAAACGATCCCAGGCATTGGAAGGTAGTTTTCGAAGAATTGTCCCTGTCATCTGTCGATTCTTTTGGAACAGTTCGCAAGCGGTGAAGGCGCTCAGTTCGTCGGCTCCAGGCAAGTTCACAAAGGCGTTCTCGTCGTATCCGGTCAATAGAGGCTTGTCCATACAAGCGATTCGCTTCATGCGATCCGTTGCGATCAAGTCGCTGTCGAGCATGTGAATGACAATTTGGTGGATAGTCCAGGATCCGTCGGCTGGTTTCGCGTGAAGCTGGTCGAGTGTCAGCCCCCAGATCGACTGAGCGAGTTTCGCTCCGCCTGCGATATACATATCGATGCGTTCCGATTTCATGATATCCCCCCACAGAAAGAAACTCGCTGCGAATTCACTCGCCGAGATAAAGAACCGTCAAATCCGGAAAGCCGATGAGCATAAACGCTACGTCGACCGTGTCAATTTAGATTTTGCTCTTACGTGCGAGCGACTTTGACTTTGTCGTACCAACCGAGCAAGCAAACTTCTTGGATATCGGCCCAGTGGCAGGCTTCGTCCCAAAGCGACAGCCCGCATTCGGGGCAACTGGCTGTGTAGGTATCGTCTTTCTCGATCGATCGAGTCTCCATGTCGGGATCGGTCCATACCGACTCGCATTCATCGCAAATGACGCATCCGACTAAATGGTGCGATGCGGTGCAGACTCGGACTCGGCATAAACCTTCCTTGCAAATCGGACAAGCCCGCACATAGATCAAATAGGGTAACGCCATGTTCCGCAGTCTGCGTTAGGGGATAGGAAATGCGGTGATCAGGTTCTTCCCTCGAACGACGACGCGCATCCGCTTGAGTGGAGGATTCTTTTGTCCGCTACCCGAGGAGCCACCGAGGTAGCCGATCGATTCGTCGAAGGGAGCTTCATAGATCGTCTCTGCTTCTTCGTTGCGGGTGCGCGTTCCCTTGGCATGTCCTCGAGCGCGTCGATAGGTATCATCGATCGCGATGAGGAATTGTTCCATCGTTCCTTGAAACACACCGTGCGAACCTGGGCGCGTGGGATCGTCTTGGAGGTGCCGTTCAATGTGCTGCAGTCGATGTCCTTCTTCGCTGCCGGGTCCATAGACCAAACCGGCTGGGGATTCGTACCGATCCCTGCCGAGCGATTTCAGGATTCCAAACTTGAACGAACCCGAACTCGACTTGGGTTTCTCGGTCGTGGAGGATTGTGTTTGGCTGGTCTTTGCGTCTGCCTGCTTCTTCGCGTCGGCCTGCTTCGAGGCGGGAGTGTTTTTGGTCTTGGGAGTTTCTTGGCCGAGCATGGCAGGAATGCTGGGCAACTGCCATCCAAACCATGTATTCAAGCGAGGTTGCAATAAAACATACGCAATCAGAACCACGATAATCGTGATCGCCCATCGCGCTGGCAGAACCCTGAGAACATTGGCCATCGACTCGGTGGATGGTCGTTGGGAACGAGGCATAGGCAAACGGTTCCGTGAAAGTTGGCTTGCGTGATGGTTTTGGGGAAACTACGTTCTAAACACAGGGTTCAGCAAATATACGTCGATATCCCGATGGAATCTATGAGTATTGAAGCGATGGACTTAGACAATCTTCCGGACCAACTCCGGAGAAAACTGGAGCCGCGGAAACCGGAATACACCGCGCATCGGGAATTCGCGCCCCAATACGCATTCGGTCGCCATCGCGGACCGGCTCCTCGTTACGCCCATAAAGCTTCGGTGATGATTGCCTTGATCCC
>JBILVV010000397.1:0-4694 GCA_044370255.1 Pirellula sp. | reverse complement strand
CCGGAATCGGTGAACGTTGGCTTGCTGGCTCTGCCAACGCAATGGCTTGGAGCTGGCAACAGCGCGGTGCGCGCGGTTTCGGCGATGTTGGTGATTCTGGCTGGCATCTTCCTAGTCAAGTACCTGGCGGTTTCTGCCAATCAACTCGCCGCTTACTACGCGGCCTTCGACTTCGATGTCCAAGTACAGAAGCGACTATTTGAGAAATCTGCGGCCTTGTCAGCTGTCGAAGGACTTTCCGTTCAACGCTCCGTATTGCATGAGATTCAGTCTGACAGTATTCCCAAGGCCCGCGAATCTATCGCCGCATGGTACACCGCTTCCCCAAGATACGTGCTGCGCGTTCTATTGTTGACCGCCCTGGCCGCTTCGATCCACCCTTGGCTTACCGCAACCGCAGTGGTCGGTTTGTTCGTCCTCAGGGCTTTTTACTCTTATGTGGAGTCCTCGGTACGCAAGCGTCGCGAAACACATTGGGAACAGCTGCGGACATCGCAGCAACGCCTCTCATACCTTTGCGATACAGCACCTCTCCTAGCGACGATTCACAACTCGGAAGACACCGCTCAAGAATTTCAGTCGTTGCTTCATACATATCGGCACGCGAGCATGAAATTGCTTGATTTCAGCGGTTGGAAATCACCTGCGGTTCGGCTCATCAGCACCATGCTGGCACTCATCCTGGGTATCTTGGTATCGATCCGCGTATTGGACTTGCCATCGATCGGGCTGGGAGGCGCTGCAGCGTTGTGCACGTCGGTTGCCATCGCCGTATACTCCCTGTCGCAAATTCGAGCAGCCTACGCTAGCCGTCGCATCGCTGAAACACCGCTCCAACAGATTGTGAACTATCTGTGCCAGCCCCAACCGGCGGAGAATCGAAACGCTCTACGCAATCCATCGCGGATCGAAAAGGAACTGGTGTTTGATCACCTCATGCTCCGTGAAAGCAACGGCAAAAAGCTACTGGAGGACATTTCCGTAACTCTCCGGTCTGGGCAAATGACGGCACTCATCAGCAACGAACGATTTTCCGCACGAGCTTTGGCGGAACTTTGTTTGGGATTCGGGAAGCCGACGAGCGGACGAATACTGGTCGATGAGACCGACTCGAACGATATCTCGCGAAATGCGCTCCAGCAATTGGCTCTTTGGGTCGCTCCCAACGGGCCGCTGCTTTCCGGATCTATCACGGACAATCTTTGGATCAACGAACAGCCCGATGCAACATTTGATCTGATGGACGCAGCTAGGAAAGCTCGCGTTGCCGATGCTATTCTGAATCTGCCGGAAGGTCTCCAAACATTGGTGTCCCCCACGGAAAAACGACTACCGGAAGACGCTATGTTCCGCATCGGGCTGACACGCGGGTTTGTCAAGAAACCAAGCATCGTTGTCGCCGAGGAACCGGGCCCAGGTCTAGGATCCATCGAGGCGGAATCTACCGATGCCCTAATGCAATTGAGGAACGAAGGGTTTATTGTAGTGGTTCTCGCTTCTCGGTTATCGACATTGAGGTCCGCCGATCATATCGTTCTGCTGCATGACCATCGTGTGGAGAGCATCGGGACCCATGCCGAACTGCTCGATCGAAGCGAGTTGTATCGGCATTTGAATTACGTCCGATTCACTCGGTTCTAATTCGAACCCTCCCAACTTCCTCACCACACCCCCTCTCTCTCGGATCATGGCCAAAAATTCCCGCCGGTTGCTACTTGTGTGGCTCCTCGGATTGACGTCGTCTACGTTTCTCGGGCAAATCTCTGCCAATGAGCCACCGTTGGATCGCCCCGCTGCGGTCCTGCCCGGCACGCAAGTTCTCGAACCACGCCCAGACTATGCATCCGATTTGGTGGATGGTGTAGACCGATTTCTACTGAAACGGCTCGCGCAATCGATCGATCTGCGAAAAACATCCTGGCCAAAACCCCAAGAAGCGAAGAACAGCGCCCAGGACTATCTGCAGGCCATCGAGCCTCTGCGCCAGCAGTATCGCGAGGCCATCGGGTTGGTGGACCCGCGAATCGAGTCTCCGCGTCTGACGCTCGATAGCGTAGTGGATCTCATTAACCCTATTGGCCAGATTCCCACCCCCGTGGGTACTTTCGACGGCGGAAAAATCTATCCGGTCCGATGGCCCGTCCACGAAGGACTCGATGCTCGAGGATTACTCGTGGTTCCCGAATCTCGGAGAGCCTCTTGGAGAGTCGTTCTGGTGCCGGATGCCGATCAAATGCCGGAGGATCTCTGCCGGAGCGAGGATGGTCGCGGCATAGCCCTCGAGCTAGCGCGACACGGAGCCCAGGTCCTGATCCCGCAAATCGTCTCCCGTCACCGAGAAGCGAGAAATGGACGGGCCAAGATGACGGATCAAGAATATCTGTACCGAAGTGCCTTTGTGCTCGGACGTCACCTGCTCGGGCATCACGTTCAGCATTGCATTGCCGCATTGGAGGCTCTCAAACAGTCCGATCGAGAGAAACCGGTCGCCATCGCCGGTTGGGGCGAAGGAGGCTGGATCGCACTGGCCGCGGGGGCCAGCGAACCCCGATTTGACGCCGTCCTGGTCTCCGGGCATTTCGGCCCCAAAGAAACGGTTTGGAAAGAACCTATCCACCGGAATGTCCACGGTTTGCTCACCTCGTTTGGCGACGCACAACTGGCCGCCTTGGTCGCACCGCGCCCGCTGATTGTCGATCCTGTTCCCGGCCCAACGGTCGATATTCCCGGCGAAGGTGGGGCCCCCGGCCAACTGCAAGGACCGAGTGTCGACCAAACGAACCAGGAATTGCAAATCGCCGGCGAAATCCTTCAGCCCTGGAACCTAACCCCTCCCCTCCTGTC
Organism: Pirellula sp.; assembly: GCA_044370255.1. Taxonomy (GTDB): domain Bacteria; phylum Planctomycetota; class Planctomycetia; order Pirellulales; family Pirellulaceae; genus JBKCUI01. Next base: position 1,850 of record JBILVV010000397.1, on the reverse strand, counting down.
TACCCCAATAGCCGTACCTACTGATTCCAGGAACACCCAAAAAACGTCGGGACGACCGAGCCCAGAAAGCATCGCCCTCCTGGCCGAGTCCCTGGCGATTTCTCGAACGACGAGCCCAACGCCGCAAACCCAAAACGTCACATGGGTAACATTACCCGATCGCGAACTTCGGCGCATCGATTTGTTAAAGCAAATGGATCGATATCAACAGCGGTTGCTCGATTTGGCTCACATCGAGCGAGGGGAGTACTGGAAAAAACTCGATACCTCAAGCCTCGAAAAGTTTGAGGAGACGATCATTCCCTATCGCCGCGATTTCAGCGAGCGAGTCATCGGTCGGTGGGAAATCGAGCCTGGCCCCGCAAATCCGCGAACTCGACTGATCTACGACGAACCCAAATGGTTGGGTTACGAAGTCGTGCTAGATGTCTTTGACGACGTGATCGCGTATGGGGTTTTGCTTGTGCCCAAATCGGATCAACCCATCCGGAATCGCCCATGCGTTGTGTTTCAGCATGGGCTCGAAGGACGTCCGAGCGACACGATCGTTGGCGACCATCCCGCGTATCACAATGTCTCGGCCCGTTTGGCCGAAGAAGGCTACGTGGTCTTCGCTCCACAGAATCTCTATCTGTTCAACGATCGGTTTCGAACGCTGCAACGCAAGAGCAATCTTCTTGGAAAAACCCTTTTCTCAACGATCATTGCCCAGCACCAGCAAATCGTGCGTTGGCTCGGTGAACGAGACGAAATCGATCCCAAACGAATCGCATTCTATGGTCTTTCTTATGGTGGCAAGAGCGCGATGCGCATCCCGGCGCTGGTGCCAGAATATTGCCTTTCGATCTGCTCCGCCGATTTCAACGATTGGGTTTGGAAGAACGCCAGCACTTCGGCACCGTACAGCTATGTCTGGACGATGGAGTATGAGATTTTCGAGTTCGATCTCGGTCGCAAATTCAATTACGCGGAGATGGCAGCACTGATTGCGCCACGACCTTTTATGGTGGAGCGAGGGCATTTTGATGGAGTCGCACCCGATGAGCGGGTCGGACTGGAATACGCCAAAGTTCGCAACCTTTATGCTGCGAGGCTCAAGCTCCCGGGACGAACCGAAATCGAATGGTTCGTCGGGCCGCATACGATTCATGGAGTCGGGACGCTCGAGTTCCTGGGAAAGCATCTGCAGGCAGACCAGAAACACCTGCGGTAATGCTAAGCGAAGTTGTATTCGCAACAATCGCGAATGCTCGCAGTCATTATTTTCCCAGGGATTATCACAACCCGACGCGTGTGCGAGGGACGCATGAGGGAAGACAGTCGCGAGCGACGTTGGTTTATCCCTCACTTACGTTTCGGGTTGTGATTACATCGAAACGCGCAACTTCAAAACGCACGCTTCTGGTTGGGATGCAATCGCCAATTTCCAGGGTAGGGGCAACAAAAAAACCCCCTTGCTTCTCGGTAGCGAGAACAAGGAGGTTTCTTATCTTCTCGGATCGAAACGCAAGGCCAAACCTTGCTATTTCACTTCAGCGGAGGGAGCCGTTGCATCGCCTCCATCACCGCCTGTGCCAACGCCGACAGCCTTAGTAGGAGGCAAAAACTTTTCAGGCGTGGTGACCTTGTTACCGCTATCGCCACATCCCGAAAGGAAGCCAATCGAAACGGCACAAAACAAGAACAATCTACACTTCATAATTACTCTTCCCAGGAAACAGTATTACCATCACCAATGCCTGATTGCATAATCAGGATTGTCGCATCAACATTGTTCGAGATGGGACGAACGGAACCATCTCCTAATGCGAATTGAGACTGGCCGGTGTGGAAACTCGAGAACTTATGCC
>JBILVV010000396.1:0-4719 GCA_044370255.1 Pirellula sp. | reverse complement strand
ATATCGTAGGACAGCGTGAATTGCTGAACGCCGCCATCGGTGGAAACGGATATGACGTTCTCCGTGCGAAACTCGGAGATTGTGGTCGGCACCCAGTGCTCGGTCAGTGCGTCGATGATGATGTGGTGGGCGCGATTGTAGCGCAAGCTACAAGTCGTGAAGGAATACCCTTCGGGCTTGCGATTGATTTTCAACTGATCGATCAATGTCAATCGCCGTTCGATTTCACGCCTTGATTCCGGTGCGACTTGATGCCCGGTATTGGGAGCGACGATGTGCGTTAGTTCGAAGCGAGCATTATCTGGCAGATTCCAGGCAGCCTGGGCCATGATATCGGCGGCTTGTTTCTGTTTATCCAGAGCACCGCTGTAAGCGATCGTGGGAAGCATCCGTAGATTGCGGACCCAGACCGGGCAGTCATAGAGCTGCCATAGTTTCTGTTCGAACCAGTAGGGCTGGAGGTTCTCGGATTGAAAAACCTTTAAGAATTCAGGAGTCTCTGAAAAACCGGCACCGGGGTTGGCGGCGAACCAGCGGTCTGGGTAGTGGACGGCGAGATGCCAGGCTGCGGCACCTCCCATCGAGAATCCGCGGATGGCGATCCGATCTGGATCGATGGCGTATTCGCTCTTCGCATGCTCGATCGCTTCGAGCGTATCGATTTCGCCGGCGAGCTTGTTTGCGTTGCAATATCGGCCGAAGGGATGGATCATGATGACACCGGGTTCAGGGAGGGGTTCGAACTGGGTCATTCGCGTTGCGAGGAACTGCAGTTCGAGTCCTTTTTCGCTTCGGCCTCTGCACCATACATCCGCGCGTTGCGAGCCTTCGTAGGAAAAACGATTCATGACCACGCCATAGGGCTGCACGGTGCCATCGAGCTTGGATCGGAACCCCCGTACGGTCGCAGATTTCTCCCCGAAATTACGCCAAGTTGGACTCTTAGACGCGAGAGCATCAGCGCGTGACAATCCCTCTTTGAGCACGGCGTGAGCCCGGTCTACATCGGCGAGTTCAAAGAACCCATCCTCTTGAAGGGCGATCGACACGGCGCGTTGGAAGATCTCGACATCGGGGAGATACTTCTGAATCACCGGTTCCTTGGACCCCCGCAAGGTTTCGATCTTGGTTTCGAGTTCCTTCAAGCTTGCTTCGAGAGCCATGCGACTCTCAGCGGGAATGGCGATTCCGGGAGGCGGAATAGGGCGGACACTCTGCGCTTGATTGTCGGCGGGTCCATCACCCAGGGTGCTGTCCACATTCACAAAAGATGAAAAGCCGCAGCAGAGCAGCAGACAGAACAAGCGCAGCAACCCACTGGCTCGCAAACAAGAGGTCGATTTCATAGGACTTCGATGGAGAAAGAGATCAGATCAACCAACCGGCGAGTTCCGATGCTCGCTGCACTCGTTTAATAGCAATCATAAACGCAGCGGTGCGCAACGAGACTTTGCGAGTGACTGCTTCTTGCCACACCTGTTCAAAGGCATCGGTGAGCGTTCGATCGAGTTCCTGGCGCACGCGATCGAGGCTCCATCGATAATGTTGGCGGTTTTGGACCCATTCAAAATAGCTGACGGTTACCCCGCCTGCGTTGGCGAGAATGTCGGGAAGGATTGTGATATTGCGAGCTTCGAGGATCTCGTCGGCTTCGGGATCGATCGGGCCGTTGGCGGCTTCGATGATTGTCTTGGCCCGAATGCGGTCGGCGTTGCTCTTGGTGATGACATCGCCGAGAGCCGCAGGGATGAGCAGATCGACATCGAGGCCGAGCAGTTCGTCGGCGGGGAGTTTCTCCGCGCCGGAGTATCCTTCGAGGCTCCCTTTGTTCTTGATAACATACGAGAAGATTTCGGGGATGTTGAGTCCTTTGGGATTGAAGTAGGTGCCGCTCAAATCGCTCACTGCGACGACAGGAAAGGTAGCTTCGTGCAAATACTTCCCTGCATGCGAGCCGACGTTGCCGAAGCCTTGAATAGCAGTGCGGCATTGATCGGGTCGAATATTCAGTCGCTTCATCATCTTCACCGCCATGGTACCGACACCTCGACCGGTCGCTTCCTCGCGACCGCGTGCACCGTATTCTTCGACCGGTTTACCGGTGATGACCGCTGGGTTGAATCCATGATACTTCTCCCATTGATTGCGGAACCAGGCCATGACTTCATGGTTGGTTCCCATGTCAGGGGCAGGTATATCCGAATCGGGACCGACGATCTCATGGATTTGATCTACGAAGGATCGTGTCATGCGTTCCATTTCACGCTTGGTGAGTGTCTTGGGATCGATACCGATCCCACCCTTGGCACCGCCGTAGGGGAGTTCAACGACCGCGGTCTTCCAGGTCATCAGAGCGGCCAACGCACGCACTTCATCGAGATCGACCGCGGGGTGATAACGAAGTCCTCCCTTCATCGGCCCGCGCGCGTTGTCATGCTGGACTCGATAGCCGAGAACGGTTTCGATGCGGCCATCGTCGCGCTCGAAGGCCACCTGAACGGTGACTTCCCGTTTGTTGGTCACGAGCAACTTGCGAACCCACTCGGGAAGTTCGAGTTGGTCGGCCGCTTTGTTGAAGTAGTACGTTGTCGCTTCGCTGGCACGCATGATCAAACCGATTCGTAAAAGGAGAGGTTCTTACTTTTTGATTTTAGCAGCTTGCTCGATGATGGAGATGAATTGATCCGCTTTGAGCGAGGCACCTCCGACCAACCCGCCATCGATATTGGGTTGAGAGAGGATATCTGCAACACCATCCGGTTTCACGCTTCCACCGTATTGAATGATAACTTTTTGTGCGACGGCTGGGGAAAACATCGCAGCCAGGAGGTTACGTATTTCCGCATGAACTTCCTCGGCTTGGGCGGGTGTAGCGGTTTTTCCCGTGCCGATAGCCCAAACCGGTTCGTAGGCCAACACGGTCCGCTCCATTTGATCGTGGGAAAGCCCGGCTAAAGAACCGCGGCATTGCGAATTGACCACCTCCAACGTGCGGCCGTCTTCGCGTTCCTGAAGGGTTTCGCCGATACAGACAATTGGTGTCAGCCCTGCGGCCAGGACCGCCTTAAGTTTCTCGTTGACCAACGCATCGGTTTCGCCGAAGATCGCGCGGCGTTCGCTATGGCCGAGGATCACATAGCGGCACCCCACATCCAGCAGCATCGCGCAGCTCACCTCCCCTGTGAACGCTCCTTCGGGCTGACTGTATACATTTTGCGCCCCGAGCCCGATGTTGCTTCCAGCGAGTACCTGAGCGACATCGCTCAGATAGACCGCAGGCGGGCAAACCGCAATATCTACTTGGTCAATTGCTGCAAGGGATCCCTTCAACTTAGCCAGCAACTCCTGCGACGAGCTTCGCAGTAGGTTCATCTTCCAATTGCCAGCAATGAAAAGCTTTCGCACGACTTGTTCCTGTTTCTCTAGAGTCACTATTTTGCCCCAATGAATATAACGAACTCAGGATGTCGGAATTGCGTGGATTGTCAAGATTGGTATGGATTCCAAGAGTGAGCGATTGCTAGATTCCATGAGCGAAAACCGATATTTTTTTAAGAATCGCACTGGAAGTTTCGATGCGCAAGATCGCCGTAATCAATCAAAAAGGTGGGGTAGGCAAGACGACCACTGCGGTGAACCTAGCCTCGGGGTTGGCCCTGCTTCAAAAGAAAGTTTGCTTGGTCGATCTCGACCCGCAATCTCATGCGTCGCTTCATCTCGGGGTCACCTTGGGTGGTGGCGAAACCAGCATCTACGATCTCCTGTGTGGTGAGTCCACGGTATCGGACGTTCGACGACAGATTACACCTCATCTCGATATCGTTCCCGCGAATCTCGACTTGGCAGCCGCGGAGTTGGAACTGGCAGGCGAGGTTGGTCGTGAAGTGATCCTGCGAGATCGCTTTGAAGCCGAAGACTCCAATCACGATTTCATGATTATCGATTGTCCTCCATCGCTCGGGGTGTTGACCCTCAACGCCTTGACCGCAGTCGATGAAGTTTTCCTGCCGCTGCAACCTCATTTCCTCGCATTGCACGGATTGAGCAAACTGTTGCGAACCATCGACATCGTATCCAAGCGATTGAATCCAGGACTGAGACTCGAGGGGATCGTCCTGTGCATGTACGAAGCCAGTACGCGATTGGCTGCAGAGGTATCGCGCGATGTGGAAGAGTTCTTGGTTTCCAATACTTCGCAGAGTTCCGTTTGGTCCTCCGCCCGCTTCTTTCAGACAAAAATACGCCGCAACATTCGATTGGCCGAAGCTCCCAGTTTTGGCCAGTCTATTTTCGATTACGCACCCAATAGTCATGGTGCGGAGGATTACCTTTCACTGGCTCGAGAGATTTTGGAGACCAGTTCCAGTGTCGCGTGCTCCGGCAACGATACGGCCGCTTTTTCGCGCAATTGACTAACAAACTAACTAACTTATCGAGATCCGCGGAGTCGTTCGCTATGCGTCAGTTTTCATTTCGGTTGCGGTTGTCGGCAATGGCTTGGATTGCGATCGGTTCAACGCTCGGCTTATCGAGTGGCTGTCAGCAATGGTCGCTTCGAAAAAACATGGGTTCGTTTTTTGGTGGCGAATCCATAGATGACTGGGAGCCGCCTGTCAACTCATCGCGTGATGAAGCTGAGTCGGAAGCTCAAGCAGTTCATGACATGAATCGTCCTTGGTGGAGTAAGCGCAAGGGTAGTGGGGTACAGCGCGTGGTGCT
>JBILVV010000064.1:0-16124 GCA_044370255.1 Pirellula sp. | reverse complement strand
GAGCAATGGCTACTCGGGGGACGTGATGATTCCTCGTTTGGTTTCCGGTGTGCCACAATTGGTGACCTTTGCAGTGGATGGCTTGATTGAGATCCATCATGAAGTGCCTCATCCCGTCTCCCACGCTTCGTTACCGTCCACATGGAGAGTGGATGGTGACTCGTTGATCGAAACGGCAAAGTGGGAAAGATTGCATCATTATCGAGTCCAAAACGAAGGTGAGAAAAGTGCCGTTCTGTTCATCGAGCATAGCGTTGCTGACAAAGATTGGCTTCCCATTCGCAATGACGCCTTAGTCGAGACTCAAGATCCCGATGCGTTTCGATACCGAATACGTGTGGCAACCGGCCATATCGAGGACTTTGAAGTCGCGGAACAAATGAGCAAGCAGGTCGAGTGGTCCTCGCGATCGAATCTCGCCGATTTACAACATAAGTTGAAGGAAACAACGTTAGAGCCCATGGCTAGGAAGTTGTTGCAACAGTGGGCTGCAGCGATCGAACAGGAGAGGGTTTACGTCATCCGACGAGAGCGGATCAATCGAGAACTCCATCAAGCCAACCAAGAGCAGAACCGAATCAAGGAGCTTCTTTCTGCGTTGACACGAGAAGATGAGTTGCACCAGCGGTATCTAACCAAACTCAGCAACCTCGAAAATGAAATCGATTCCTTGCGAGAGGCACTCAAGGAGTTGCAGAGCCAATACGAAGCTGTGCAAGACGCCGCAAACAAAGTTTCAGCGCTGCCATCCGATGGTCGATGAACTTAAGAAAGAATCCCGTACTTTTGCAAAGTGCGGCGCAGAGCATCGAACTCTTTCGGCTCCAATTCCGTCATCGGCAACCGCAATTCACCTGTGTCTCGGCCCAGCAACTTCATCGCACCCTTGACCGGGATCGGGTTGGTGGCCAACGATAACATGTCGCGGCATAGCGGAAAAAGCTTATGGTGCAGTCGCGATGCTTCGGCGAAATTCCCAGCGAGGGCCGCTCGCACCATAGCCAATAAATCTTGTGGAACAATGTTGCCTGCCACGGAGATGACTCCCTCAGCACCGATACTCATCATCGGCAATGTCAACGAATCATCGCCGCTGAGAACTGTCAGGTTGGTCGTATTGAGAATCTGCGAGCACTGATCCAGCGATCCCGTCGCTTCCTTGACCATGGTGATGTTGGTCAATTCCGAGAGTCTCGCAATCGTTTCCGGTTCGATGTTCTTTGCAGATCGCCCAGGAATGTTGTAAACACAGTGCGGGATACCGACATCTTCGGCAATGGCTTTGAAGTGTTCGTAAAATCCGCGCTGCGTGGGCTTGTTGTAGTAGGGTGCTACCTGCAACGAGGCATCAGCACCAGCTTTGGCAGCCCATCGGGTGAGCCTGAGAGCTTCGGCCGTGCAGTTGCTACCCGTGCCCGCCATGACTTTGCATCGGCCGGCCGCGAGTTGGACGACTTCGCTGATGACTCGTTCATGTTCTTCATGGGTCAAGGTCGGCGATTCACCCGTGGTACCTACAGGAACCAAGAAGGTAACGCCTGCAGCGATCTGGAATTCGATCTGCTCTTTGAGCTTCGCAACGTCCAATGCTCCATCCTTGAACGGAGTGACGATTGCAACACCGACTCCTGCGAAACTGCTTCCCTTGCGTTTTTCCATGGCATTACCTGCTACTGAGACGAATCTTTGCCCGTGCGGCAGAGAGAGATCGGTCCCGAAGTGCGGAGGCTTCCGGCGAAGTGGGTTTGATCTCGAGGGCCTTTTGAAGGTCGGCCTCCGCCGCAGTTCGATCGATTTGATCTCGCCTCATCACACGGTCGGTTAGAACCTGTACTGCTTCGCGGGTTACCTGAACGAACCCTCCGTCGACGAACCATACGTCTTCCTTGCCCGCTGATTTAATCTTCAGCAGACCGAAGCCCAGGCGACCTACCATCGGAGCACGTCCGGGGAGGACCCCCAGTTCGCCGTCGTACATCGGCAAAATCAAAGAATCGCAACGCACATCGAGTTCCGTTTTTTCCGGAGTCACGACGACGCAGTGCACGGTTCGATCGCTCATGATTATTTCTTACCTTGAGCGGCCATCTTTTTGGCCTGTTCTTCAACTTGTTCGATTGGCCCCACGTACATGAACGCGGATTCTGGGAGATGATCCCACTTGCCGTCACAGATTTCCTCGAAGCTGCGGATCGTGTCAGGCAACGTGGTGATTTCACCAGGCTTACCAGTAAATACTTCTGCGACCAAGAACGGTTGCGACAGGAATCGCTCGATGCGTCGAGCGCGCCTGACGACTGTCTTGTCTTCTTCACTCAATTCGTCGACACCCAGGATGGCGATGATGTCTTGCAGTTCACGATACCGCTGCAACGTTCGCTGCACACGACGAGCAATGTTGTAATGCCGGTCGCCGACGATCGCCGGGTCGAGAATACGGGAGTTGGAAGCGAGTGGATCGATCGCAGGATAGATCCCCTTTTCCGAGATTGAACGCTCGAGATAAATAAATGCGTCAAGCTGACCGAACGCGGTTGCCGGTGCTGGGTCAGTCGGATCGTCCGCAGGAACGTAAACCGCTTGTACCGAGGTGATCGCACCCCGCTTGGTCGAAGTGATCCGTTCTTGCAATGCACCCATCTCGGTTGCCAGTGTTGGCTGGTAACCCACCGCAGAAGGCATACGGCCCAGAAGCGCCGATACTTCAGAACCCGCCTGCGAGAAGCGGAAGATATTGTCAACAAACAACAACGTATCTTTACCGGTTGTATCGCGGAAGTATTCGGCCATCGTCAGTGCCGACAGAGCAACTCGAAGACGCGATCCTGGTGGCTCGTTCATCTGGCCGAACACCATGCATGTCTGTTCGATAACCTTGCGACCGGTCTTGCCGATCTCGGCTTCTTGCATTTCGAGCCAAAGGTCCGTTCCTTCGCGAGTTCGCTCACCGACACCCGCAAACACCGAGTAACCACCGTGGGAGCTTGCAACGCGGGCGATGAGTTCCTGCAAAATAACCGTCTTGCCGAGACCTGCACCACCGAACAAACCTGCCTTACCACCGCGGACGAACGGAGTGAGCAAGTCGATAACCTTGATCCCGGTTTCAAACACTTCGGTGTTGGTAGACAATTCGGAAACAGCGGGAGCGAATCGGTGAATCGGCCAACGATCCGATGACTTGACTTCGCCACGCTGATCGATCGGCTCGCCGAGAACGTTGAACACGCGGCCCAAGGTTCCTTCACCCACTGGAACCGAAACCGGCTTGCCGGTATCGACGCAATCTAGTCCCCGCATCAAACCATCGGTGCTACCGAGCGCGACACAACGAACGCGTCCGCCACCCAAGTGCTGTTGCACTTCGCCGGTGAGATTGATCTGGACACCCTTCTTGTCGCTGACGACTCTGACCGCATTATAGATGGGCGGAAGCTGGGACTCAGGGAACTCGGCATCGAAGGTCGAACCGATCACCTGGCTGATTTTACCGACCCCTTGCTTGGTGGAAGCACTCATGATTTTCTCTGGTTAGTTCGGACTGAACAAGTTTGAATGAATGAAGTGTGTTTGCTGAATTAAAACTTCAAGGAGAGTGAACGAAACGCAGGCTCTAGCCCAAGGCTTCGACACCTCCGATGATTTCCATGATCTCTTGCGTAATCTTGCTCTGGCGAGCACGGTTGAATGTACGGGACAGGGACTTGATCAAGTCCCCTGCGTTTTCGGTAGCGCTTTTCATCGCGACCATACGAGCGATCTGTTCGCTCACTGCGGCATCGAGAAAACACTTGAAGAGTCGAGCACGGAAGCTAGCGGGGACGACCTCTTCGAGAATCCCTGCCGCGGAGGGAAGAAACTCATAGTCATCTCGGATCTTCGATGCTTTAGCAGAATCGTCTTGAGGAACTTCGATGCCCGAGAAGGGTAACAACGTTTCGACGACGGGGATCTGCTTTGAGCTACTAACGAATCGCGTGTAGGCTACATCGACACGGTCGATACGCCCGGTGATGTATCGACTGATCAATTCGTCGGCGATCTTCGCAACGGCATCAAAACTGGGCTGATCCTCGAACTCGGTGTAGGTTTTTTCGACCGGCACATTCGCGAAACGGAAGGCCGAGATCCCGCGTTTGCCGCTGACTGAAGTGCAGCCTGAATCGGCTTGCTCTTTGATTTCCGCACGCTTTTGCAGAGCAGCACGCACCACCGACCCGTTGTAACCGCCGCACAAACCGCGATTCGCCGTCAGGACGAGCATGTCCACTGCCTTGACCGACTCGTGCGGCATCAACAGGGGATGCGTTACGTCAGTGCCACTCTTAGCCAAGTCTTGAACGATCTTGGTAATGGCCTTGGTGTAATCGGTCGCGGCTGCCGCGCGGTCCATGGCTTTCTTGAATCGCGCGGTGGCAATCAATTCCATGGTCCGCGTGATCTTGCGAATGTTTCGTACGCTTTTGCGACGTTTGTCGAGTTGCCGAATGTTGGCCATGCTGGAGGATCCTGAGGATGACCGACTAGCGGAAGGTTGCCTTGAACGCAGTGATGGTCGACTTGATCATTTCTTCCACTTCGGTGGTCAAGTCGGCGACATCGCGGATTTTCTGGCTGACTTCGGGCTTGCGGTCGCGGAGGAACGTGAGGAGTCCGTTTTCGAATTCGCGAACCTTGGCAACGGGAATGTCGTCCAAGTAACCGCGTGTACCGGCATACAAGCTGACGATTTGTTCGGCTACGTCCATCGGCTGATACTGTGATTGCTTCAGCAACTCCACCATCCGATAACCGCGATCGAGCTTGGCCTGGGTGGCAGGGTCGAGTTCGGTACCGAGTTGTGCGAACGCTTCGAGTTCACGGAACGCAGCCAAGTCGAGACGCAGACCACCGGCCACTTTCTTCATGGCTTTGATCTGTGCGTTGCCACCGACGCGAGACACCGAGATACCTACGTTCATCGCAGGGCGAATACCGGCGAAGAACAAGTCAGGTTGCAGATAAATCTGACCGTCGGTGATTGAGATCACATTGGTGGGAATGTATGCGGAAACTTCCCCTTCGAGAGTTTCGATAATCGGGAGACTGGTAAGCGAACCGCCACCGAGTTCCTTGGAGAGCTTTGCAGATCGCTCGAGCAAGCGACTGTGGCAATAGAACACGTCACCGGGGAACGCTTCGCGACCTGGCGGACGACGCATCAACAAGCTCAATTGTCGATAGGCAACAGCTTGCTTGCTCAAATCGTCATAGACAATCAAGGCATGTTGGCCATTGAACATGAAGTGCTCGGCCATCGCAGTACCTGCATACGGAGCGACGTACTGGAGCGGAGCGGGTGCACTAGCTCCGGAGACGATGACCGTCGTGTAGTCCATCGCACCGTTCTTCTCGAGAGCGTCGATAATGAGGGCGACCGAGGATTCTTTCTGTCCGATGGCGACGTAGAAGCACTTCACCCCTTTCCCCTTTTGGTTGATGATCGCGTCGATAGCGATCGCGGTCTTGCCCGTCTTGCGGTCGCCGATGATCAATTCGCGTTGACCGCGTCCAATCGGGGTCATCGCGTCGATGGCTTTGATCCCGGTTTGCATCGGCTCATGGACAGGTTGTCGTTCGGCAACGCCAGTAGCGATGATTTCGACAGGGCGTCGGACCGATGCATTGACTGGACCTTTGCCATCGAGAGGGTTTCCAAGCGGATCGAGAACGCGACCGATAACCGCGTCACCGGCTGGAACGCTGAGGAGGGTGCCGAGGGCTCGGACTTCATCCCCTTCACTGATGCTCAGGTAGTCCCCGAGAATGATGACCCCGACCGATTTTTCTTCGAGGTTGAACGCCAATCCGATCACGCCGCTGGGAAATTCGACCATTTCGCCCGACATGACGCCCGACAATCCGTAAACGCGTGCGATCCCATCGCCGACTTCGAGAACGGTTCCGACTTCTCGGACATCGATTTGGCTGCCGAATTGCTCGATCTCTTTTTGAATGACGGCTGCGATTTCATCCGAGTTAAACTTCATTTGATCAACCTCGTTGATGGCCATGCCGCAGTTTGCAAAGTGCGGCTATTGTGAATCTTGGTTTAGGGTGAAGGATTTCGTTAGTACATCAGCTAGCTTGGAACAAGTTCGCTGCTGCGGACCTCAGTGCGTTTTCGCTTCGTGCGCCGACCGTCTTTCGCAGGGATTGCAATTGACCATCGATACTGCCATCGAAAACGGTGTCTCCGACCCGGATGACCAACCCACCGATAATGGCGGGATTGACCAGTGTCTCGAGTCGGACGTCTTTCTTGAATATTGCTTTAAGTCGCTCAACCAACGAGAATCGCTCAGCGTCGCTCAGGGGTTGAGGCACGGTGACTTGAACTTGAATGCGACCAGCCGCTTCATCGCGCAGTTTGGAAGCAGCAAGCTGAATCGATCGAATCGCATTCAGACGCTGGCGCCGCGCCACGACCTTCAGAAATGTCAAGAGCTTCCCATCCATCCGTCCGCTGAAGACGCGATCAAGCAGATTCCACTTGCTCTCAACAGGCATCTTGGGATTGGCCAAGACTGCTTCGAGCTTGGTGTTCTTGTCCAGGACCTCTCGAACCAGCGATTCGAGTTGATCGACGATGGCATCTGCATCCTGGGGAGAAACCGACGCAAGCAAAGCTCGCGCATACACTTCCCCGACCTGTTGTTCTTCGCTGTCGAAGACCGTTGGTATCTTGGTGGATTGCTCAGCCATGACGGATCGGGTTGCTCGGAAGGATATTAGAGTTCGTTCAATTGTCGCTAGGCAAACGGCCCAACGCTTCGTTGATCAATCGCTGGTGATCGCCTGATTGCAGTTCGCGGCCGATGACTTTGCGAGCCAAACCAAAAGCCAAGTCGGTACTCTTGGTCGACAACTCGCTCAGTGCTGCTTGTTTCGCAGTTTCGATTTCGGCTTTTGCTCGATCGATCGTGCGTGTTGCGTTGGCTTGGGCATCAGCTTTGATTCGCTCTGCGACCGATTCCGCGTCCCGCTTGGCCTGGTTGACCAGTTCCTGAGCTTGAATCGCGGCATCAGCGAGTTTGGCCTCGTACTCCTTGAGTTTCGTGGCAGCTTGCTGAGATGCCTTCTCCGCATCGGAGATCATCGTCGCGATCATGGTTTCACGCTTAGCCAACCCTTGGGAGATCGGCTTCCAAGCAGCAAAGTAAAGACCAGCACACAAGATCACAAAAACGATCGCCGTAAACAGAGCCTTGTCGCTTTTGAAATCGAGCAGGGAGTCGCTACTCTCCGATGCAAAACCGTTCGCTGGGTCGCTGTGAGCCCCATCTTCGAATGCAGGAGCATTGGCAGCCAAGCCAAAGACCAACAATGAAAAAAAGAACGACCAGAATATCGAGCCAACTCTTAGGTTCATACCAAGCCTCAACATCGGTGCCTCAACTCAACACACTTCGCTAGCCAAGCATCGCTCAAGCATCGAACAACACCGAGCGACCTGACGGGACTCTGACTATTTGAATGGGTTCTGCGTCATACAGACGTATACAGCGAAGAACGCGAGACCTTCGATCAACGCTGCCGCGATAATCATCGCGACCTGGATGACCGTAGCTTGGTCAGGTTGGCGAGCGATCGACTCGACGGCACCCTTTCCCAAGAAGCCGATGCCGATACCGGCGCCGATTACGGCTAGGCCTGCACCGATCGCACCGGGAACGTTCCCACCACCCTCGGCGGCAAAGGCTGGAACCGCCATCAAAATCATGAAACCACAAACCATCAAACCGAGACGTACGAGATTCAACACTTTGCTAAACTCCTTGAAGTCCAACTGAACTACGACTTGCGAAAACGGGAAAGGGGATATGTTGGCGTCAACCGATCGAGCCCGACTAGGACTAGTGGTGATGCATGGAACTGCCGATAAACATCGCCGCCAAAAAAGTGAATACGTAAGCTTGCAAGAAGGCGACAAACACCTCCAGGAAACTCATAAGGGTTGTTCCTAAGACCGAAATTCCTGCGACACCGAACCACGCAGGATTGCTCAATTCCATCGCTGCTTTGGCGCTGATCCCGATACCTAGAATCCCCAAGAGAACCAAGTGACCGGCCCCCATGTTCATCAACAATCGAACCGCGAGGACTGCATGCTTGATCAGAAGTGACAAGGCTTCAATCAGCCAGAGAGCAGGCACCAGCCAAAAAGATAAGTACCAAGGAAGGCCAAGGGAGGGGCATATGTTTTTGAGGTATCCGACGAGCCCCAACGCTTGGACCCCAACAGCAAGACCAACAATGAAAACAAGGAAGGCCAACGCTGCGGTCGTGCCGAAAGATGCCGTCGGTGCCCCTATCCATGGCAACATCCCCATCAAGTTGCAACCGAGGATGAAGAAGAACATGGTCCACAAGAATGGCATGAAGCGATCTGCATCATGCTCGCCCATTGCGGGAACCACAATCTTATCGCGGACAGCTTGGACGAACCCTTCCAGTAAATTCCAACTCTTGCCTTTCGGAGGAGTTCCCGAATTGATCCGCTTGGCGAGCCATCGAAAAGCGAAGAACAGCAGCAAGGCAACAACAACCTCGACAACCATATATCTTGAGATGCAAAAGCCCGACTCGGCTTCGTGCGCATTCCGCAACGTGCCAAAGGGTTGCGGAATCATGATCTTGCCATCGAGCGCGTGATTGTATTCAGCAATCTTTTCGCGAGACCATGACTTGCCAGCATCGCTCAACTTGTACTGCTCAAGGAAATCGTTGGAGTTGACTTTCGCTTTGAGGTCCGACCACTTTGCAGCAGCCTTCGGATCCTCAAGCATTTTGAAAAACCAACGATGCTGAACGTCTGGATGAGCCGCCAAGTAAGCCTGCGTGGCATCGGATGCACTGGGCGCGTTCCTGCCCTTCCAACTCGCAGCTTTCTCTTTGATCTTAGCTACGTACTGTTCCAAGTAAGCATCCATCGGCCAACCCGCATTTTTATGGTCGGCATGACGCCAATCTTCCCAGGTAGTCCGCAATTCAGAAATGTCATCGCCATCAATCTCTAACTGACGAAGACCGTCACTGATGGCGTCCGCCTCCCGAGCCTGGTAGTCATCGTCCAACCGCACCATCCAGCCGGGGAAATCGTTGACTTCAGCGCGATTGCTGCGCCAGAACATCTTAGGCACTTCAAAGTAGTAACCGTCTTTGATGTGGAGAATGTCCGAAGCCATCGGCGGCCGCTCAAGAAGGGGTTCGAGAAGAATAGTAGGAAATCGAAAGTGCGGATTCTAATGTGAGAAAAATAAAATAACACCCCAGCAAGGACCCAGCGAAAGAATTGCGATGTGACCATTTTGTCGCAGTGACCAATCCCAAGGCACTCATCATCAACAGCATGCGCAACGTTATCGTCAGAAGAGTCGAGGCCACCGGCATCTTGGATCCAAACGAACCTCGCCGCCAACAGATCGGGCCCGCTGCGACCGAACTGCATAAACCTAGGGCCGCCAGCCCCGCAGGAATCCCATCTCTCGCATCCATCAGAATATGCAATCCTAAGATTAAAGCCGCCGAAATCAGGACAGCCATTAACCAGCATTGCCACTCTCGCCGCAAGGACTCTCGCTCCTTCTGATCCTGCTGAGGCAGAAGGCTAACCATTTGATTCGGATCGTGCATCGTCATCACTTTCCGGTCTGGTACTCGTGGCGCCGTCTAGGGACGATCTCAACGAATCTTGGCCACGTTCCAACTCCGCCACCTTGACCACATAGAGCATCCCAGCAATGGCAAAAACCATCCCGATAATGAATCCCAGCAGAATGAAGTAGCTGGTACCAAGCCATCGGTCCAGGAAAGCACCAGCCACCCCAAAAGCAATAAGAAAAACTAATGTTGCCAGAATTCGAGAGAATGCGTTGAGGGTTACGGTATTGCCATGGCGGATTGAGTTGCCGGAAGTGGGCGAGTTGGGGTCATTTTTTCGCACAAAGCACCTGCCATCCCGTCGGAAGCAACCTGGAAACTCTGGAAAACTTCATTGTTGGTAAGCATACTGGGCTTAGTGGAGTCTGACGACACCATCGTGGTGAGCTAGCAAAAAACGAATAACGTCCAGGAGACACGCGAGTGCCCCCCTCGAAAAAGAAAAAAACTAGCCCGGCGGCCCGGTCTGCTTCCGCAGGAAGCGGGGGCAAGGTTTCCGCATCGGCTAAGAAGGGTAAGAAGTCACCTGCTCCGAAATTGCCGAGTAGCACGAAGTCTAAGAAAGACAATGTAAAGAGCGAAAAGAAGCCGATCCCAGCGAAGAAGAGTCTTTCGAAAGCAAAAACGAAGGCTTCGCCTGCCAGCAAACCACAGCCCAAGCTGGCCAAAGTTCCGGCTGCTAAGCCAACCGTCGCCAAAATCGCTCCTCCCGCCAAATCCAAATCCGAAAAATCCAAATCCGACAAAGGAAAGGCTCCGCTAGCGAAAAAGGGACCTGCGACTTCTGCAAATCCGAAATCCGTCGCGAGCAAACACAGCATCAAGGCTCCAACTCCAGCCCCGATCAAACCTGTTGCACCCGCGGTCACTCGCCCGATGGCGGCCCGCAAACCGGCTCCTCCTCCCCCTCCGAAGAAGACTGGAACCAGCCCAGAAATCGTTGCCAAGATCCGCTCGGTTCAGGCGGGGAAAGAACAGCGAAAGGACCTAGCCCAAACGCCCCCCAAGAAGACACTCACTCCGATCACATCGGTGCCGCCGGCTGTCAAAGGGCAGGATCGAATTGTCCTGATGGTGCGAGATCCTTATTGGTTGCACGCGCATTGGGATGTCACTCGCCAGACCGTGGATCGGGCCAAGGCAGCTTTGGTGGAGCAGTGGCATTCGGTGAAGCCGATTTTGCGACTATTGAAACTCGATGACTCTGGGACGACCGAGAGCGCAGAAAATATCTATCGCGACATCGAGATTCATGGGGGGGTTCGCAATTGGTATATCGATGTTGATCAGCCGCCCTCGCGATTTCAAATCGTCATGGGATATATGACTGGCAATGGACGGTTCTACGAATTGGTGCGCAGCAACACCGTTACCACTCCGGTACCTGGAGGCAAGGAGGCGAGCGACGATCACTGGGCCGACATCGCAAAGGATGCTGAACGCATCTATGCGATGAGCGGTGGGTATGGCGATGAAACGCAGCGAGGTGAACTCAGCGAGGTATTCGAAGAGCGGCTCAATCGGACAATGGACTTGGATGTTCTCTCACAATTCGGCAGCGGTGCCGAAGGTGGGCTGAAGCGTTCGAGACAGTTCCATTTTGACGTTGATGCAGAGTTGATCGTATTCGGATCTACTCATCCCGATGCCCATGTGTCGGTAGGGACCGAGCCGGTCAAGGTTCGAAGCGATGGAACCTTCTCCATACGACTCCCGTTTCCGGACCGTCGACAGGTGTTGCCCGCTACTGCTCGTAGCCGAGATGGGGTCGACGAACAAACGGTGGTTATCGCGGTAGAGCGAAACACGAAGGTGATGGAGCCGCTATCTCTCGAGGGTGAAGAGCAGTAATTTCTATCGAGCTTGATCCATCGGAATGGTCGATCAGTCAGATTCTTCTTCGCTCGATTCCTCTTCGGCAGAGCGTCGTTTGAGCATCCAAACACTGTTGCCTTTGTCGTTGTATTTTGATTCGCTCATCAGTTCTCGGATCAGCAAAACTCCTCGGCCTCTGGGCTTGTCGAGCCTCTCTTCCTCAGTGGGGTCGGCTACATTCCAGTGCTCGAATCCCTCTCCCTGGTCGGTGATGGTCATTTCTGCATGGTCTTGAAAGACACGAAACACCACATGGACTTGTTTTGAGGAATCCCGACGATTGCCGTGTTCGATGGCATTTACGACAGCCTCTTCGATTGCCATTTGAACATGGAACAGATCTCTCCCAAGCCAACCAGCGTTTTCCAACGCTGCGATGAGTGCATCGATGACTGCATGACCGGCCTCCAAATCGCTCGCTAGGATCTTATCCAAAGTCCAAGAAGAGTCGGAATTAGACATCTCAGGATTACCAAAGGGAGAGATTGGAATGGATGCCATTTCGAGATCCGTTATAGCTTGAAGGACTCCATCGCATCTTCAACCGACTTGCGCAAGTCAAAAACGCGATCGAGTCGGGTGATAACAAACACTTCCTTGATCTCTTTTCGAAGAGAGCAGAGTTTCAAACGCCCGGCCGCGGCCTTCACTTTGCTGTTGAGCGAGATGAGTTTGTTGAGAGCCGCACTGGACATGAACTCAACGCCCTCAAAGTTCAAGAGCAGCATGTTTCTCTTTTCGACCGTCACAAGGGAGTTGAGTTCCTCACCCAACTGTTCGATCGTAGCGGAATCCACAATTTTCTTATCGACAAATTGGACGATACTTACGCCCGCATCGTCGACTACGGATATGCGACGGTAGGTCGGCATCGAAGAACCTTTACTGAAATCGTAATTCAATGGAAATGAGGAGGCATCGGTGAGAATCCACCATCACGGCCTTCCCAACTGATTAACGTAAACCAAGCTTACAGCAGAGACAATTCGCTTGCACTAATTGCCCGTCGAATTCGCGGAAATTTCCGGTTTCCTCGATATTACCGGTAAAACCTTCTCTGAACGCTATACCCCTGCAAAACGTCATCGCTTGCCAATCAAATTCTCGGAAGTGAATAGGCCAAGGCGATAGCCGCCAAGATGGCGGTAACCCATAGGATGATTACCGTCGAGAGAAGCCTTTTGGTCTGAATACGGGAAAACATGTAGTAGACGATGTAGAAGGGGGCGAACAAACAGAGCAGTCCCTGCTTGGCACTCTCCTTAAACGCCGTGACCAGGATCGCTAATTGGGCGAAATTAGAGATTAGGATACAGGCGAAACCGAAGGAGGCGGCGAAGACTGGAAGGTAACCCGCGGCTTGGATTTTTCTGAACAGCGGGATGTTCGACTCCTGTCCTGAGGTCGATGCGTCCATCTTGATCCCCAGGCCGGCCATCATGACGAGAATACCGCATAGCAGTCCCAGCATCATCCACCAGGGCATCCCAGCCGTCAGCATGCGTTTCTCCGTTTCCGCTTCCCGTTTCATCATCTCGGCGGCCTCTACCAACCGAACATTTCCAAATTCTTTGGCTTCGATCTGAAATCCTTCGATCCTTGCTCCTTGTTCCAAACTGAAGCCGCAGTTGACGCAGATAGCGGTCCTTGGGGGCAAAACCTTGTCGCAGGATGGGCAAAACGTACCCTCTCGTTTCTTGAGACCAGCCTGATCGAATAAACCTGCCAAGGCATCGTTCGCTCCGCTGCCGATGGCAGCGGCCGGAGCTTTCGACGTTGGTGCCGCTTTCGTTGTTGCCGGCGGAACTGCCGGTTTGGCCGCTGCCGCTTTGGCTCCGCCCGGTACGCTCACCCCCTTCTGACACTTGGGACACTTCACCACTTTCCCCGCCAGTTGGTCAGGAACATTCAACGTTTGGCCACAGGGACAGGCGACTCGAACTGGCATTTTCAATCCCCAAAACTTTCAGCAAAAGAACAATGACTAGAATCCATTCTGTTCACCCCGCCCCCCAGAAACAATGCCCAGTGGAAAATACCGCTAGCCGACATAGCGTGTTTCTGGCACGGAAATTGCTTCCACCGAAATCAACCGTTGGATCGTGCCGTTTTGGCGTAAGCATCCCGACGAATCACGTTACCCGTTGAATCACCTTAACCGTTTACGGAGTTGTGTCGATGGCCGCAGCCACGAAAGAAAAAACCAAGACCAAGTTGGTTCCCCTCGGAGATCGCATTGTAGTCCAACGTCAGGAATCTCAGGAAAAGACCGTCGGCGGGATCTACCTGCCAGACAGTGCCAAAGATCGCCCAACTCGCGGCAAGATAATCAGCATCGGCGACGGGCGAGTTTTGGACAATGGCAGCCGCTCGCAGTTGCAAGTCAAAGTAGGCGACCACGTCCTGTTCACCAGCTATGCCGGTGAAACCATTGAAATCGACGGCGACGAATATCTTCTCATGAACGAATCCGAAGTTCTCGCGGTCCTCGGCTAATCCCCCCTTCCACTCGAACACAACTCGATCCGCGTTGCGGGTCCTTTACTTACCTACGGAGTTTTGAACAACATGGCAAAGATTATCGCTTTTGATCAAGAGGCTCGCGAAGCCATCCGTCGCGGGGTCAGCAAACTCGCCCGCGCGGTCAAAGTCACCCTCGGCCCACGCGGCCGGAACGTTATCCTCCAGAAGAGCTTCGGTAGCCCGACCGTCACCAAAGACGGCGTCACCGTCGCGAAAGAAATCGACCTCGAAGATGTTTACGAAAATATCGGCGCTCGCATGGTTCGCGAAGTCGCGTCCAAGACCAGCGATGTGGCGGGCGATGGCACCACCACCGCAACTGTCATGGCCGAAGCAATCTTCAACGAAGGGCTCAAGGCAGTCGTCGCCGGTGTGAACCCGATCCAAATGAAGGCTGGCATCGAACGAGCGGTCAGCGACATCACCGAAAAGCTCCGCAAGATGTCGATCAAGATCAAGGACAAGGGCGAGATGGCCAATGTCGCGACCATCGCTGCCAACAACGATCGAGCGATCGGCGACCTGCTAGCCGATGCCATGGAGCGAGTCGGCAAAGACGGCGTTGTCACCGTCGATGAAGGAAAGAGCCTCCACGACGAACTCGAATTCGTCGAAGGGATGCAGTTTGATCGCGGCTACCTCTCCCCATACTTCGTAACCGATCCCACCACCATGGAAACGGTCCTCGAAGATGCTTACATCCTGATCTACGAAAAGAAGATCTCGAGCATCAAGGACTTGGTTCCGATCCTCGAGCAAGTGGTTCAGCAAAGCAAGCCACTGCTCATCATCTCCGAAGACGTTGAAGGGGAAGCGCTCGCTACTCTCGTCATCAACCGTCTCCGCGGCACCCTCAACATCGCCGCAGTGAAGGCTCCTGGCTACGGCGATCGCCGCAAGGCGATGATGGAAGATATCGGTATCCTGTCCGGCGCTGTTCCCGTCTTCGAAGCCCTTGGCAAGAAGCTCGATGCACTCACTCTCTCCGACCTCGGTCGCGCCAAGAAGGTGATCATCGACAAGGACAACACCACCCTGATCGAAGGAGCCGGCAAGGCATCCGAGATCAAGGCTCGAATCGACCAAATCCGTCGCGAAATTGAAAACACTTCCAGCGACTACGATCGCGAAAAGCTCGAAGAGCGACTCGCGAAACTCGCCGGTGGTGTCGCCAAGGTCAACGTGGGAGCGGCCACCGAAAGCGAAATGAAGGAAAAGAAAGCTCGAGTCGAAGATGCATTGCACGCGACTCGCGCAGCAATCGAAGAAGGAATCCTTCCAGGTGGTGGCGTCGCTCTCCTGCGTGCCTCTACCCAAGTCAGCCCAGCCGACGATCTCTCGCAAGATGAAGTCACCGGCTACAACATCGTTCTCCGCGCTTGCCGCGCTCCGCTGACCATGATCTCGGCCAACGCAGGCCAAGATGGTGGCATCGTGTGCGCCAAAGTCGCCGAAGGCAAAGGCAACTTCGGGTACAACGCACTGACCAACGTCTTCGAAGATTTGGTCAAGGCCGGTGTGATCGACCCGACCAAGGTGACTCGCACCGCATTGGCAAACGCAGCCTCGGTCTCCACTCTCCTGCTCACCAGCGATGCACTCATCGCCGAAAAGCCCAAGGATGACCACGGCAAGAAGGGTGGCCACGCTGGCGACCACGATATGTACTAGGCGAGTCACTCGCTTCGATCACCAAAGAGCTCGGGTTGTCCCGGGCTCTTTTTGTTGGCACGCAATCGTGACCTCGAAGAATATGCCCCCGACGATCACGCCCTCAAAGAGAATCCGAGCGGGATCGCATCCCCGATTATCTGCGATGCATTCTCTTCGTCCAACTGGCCGATCTGCTCCACCAATTCGCAATGCAACTCCGGAGCGCCAACTGATCGCAATCTCCCAACCACTTTCTCTCGAATAGCCTGAGGAACATCGCGATATCGGTCCCCTGTCTTTCGAGCAAGCAACATCAAAGCCAAAGAGTACGCAGCTGATTCCCTTTCGATCCATGATCCGTCGATGGCAAT
>JBILVV010000395.1:0-4724 GCA_044370255.1 Pirellula sp. | reverse complement strand
GGAACGGACAAGCTGGGGGTGCAGGCGATCGGCAATCAAACCGGTGTCTTGTTATCGCTCGGAGCTCAGGACAATGTCATCGGAGGCGCAGCGGCCAATTCGCGCAATATCATCAGCGGGAACATAAGCTCGGGCGTGAGGATCATCGATGCGAACAGTTCGGGTAACTCGATACTTAACAATTGGATCGGGTTGAATGCCACTGGCGATGTCCCGTTGGCCAACACTCTTTATGGAATTGAAATCGCTCAAGGAGCTTCAGCGAATCAACTGCTCGATAATCTGGTCTCCGGCAACAACCTAGGGGGGATCAAGCTAGGTGATACAACCACGGGAAATACGCTGGCCCGCAATCGAGTGGGATTGAACAGTGGCGGCACGCTAGCGATCGGGAATGGTGCAGAGGGGCTCGGGATTTGGATCACCAATGCGACCGACAACATGATAGGGGGCGAATCCGCGACGCTGGGTAACTTCATCGTTGGCAATCAGGGTGACGGGATACGTATCAGCGGCAATTCGACGCTCAACCGGATCGAAGGGAACGATTTCGGCCTAACTAACTCGCCGACCAGTTTAGGGAACGGCCGCCATGGTATTGTTTTGGATGGCGTTGACGTTAAGAACAACACCATCTGAGGTACCAGTTCGAACCGTGCGAACAACTTCCGCTTTGCTGGCTTGGCAGGTTTGCGAGCCACCGGATCGACCGCGACTCTCGCTGCCAATAACAAGCTTGGTAGCAATCTGTTTGATGATAATGGATCGCTCGCTATCGATATCGGATCGTTGGGACTGACCAGCAATGATGCGGGGGATGCGGATTTGCTTACCAACGCGCCCGTGATTGTATCTGCGGTGCTTTCAGGAACAGGTGCGTTGGTTTTGGAGGGCTATTCCCGTCCGGGACAAACAATTCATTTTTACACGACGGCGAATCAAGCCAACAAGCGTGGCCAAGGCAGAAGTCGGTTGGCTTCGTTTGCGGAAGGCTCTGTCGATGACAAGAGCAACGGAACGGGCTTCTATGAGCTCGTTGAGGTGGGCTCGGACACGTCGGCTCATACCTTCCGCTTCGAAATTCCGAATGCGACATCTGCTAATGGATTAAATGTTCAATTGGCGGATCTTGTCACCGCGGTCGCGACCGGAGCAACGAGCGGTTTCTCGGAATTCGGTAACATTGCCGTAGTTACTGAAGAGGCAAACAATCAACCGCCGCAGGTCGTAATCAATCCGCCTGCTGGCGTCGATGCCGGCAATCCGATTGTAACTCGGACCGGCGAACCGCTGCAGTTGACCGGTTCCTTTGTCGACCTCGACTCGACCAATTGGAGTGGGACGGTGGACTATGGGGATGGCAAAGGTCCAGAATCTCTTGCCTTAACATCGCAAAAAACCTTTGAATTGAATCGTATCTATCGAAAAGCCTCAGCGGAAAATCTGACGATCAGCGTGGTGGTCACAGACGCCAATGGCAAGGTGGGAACGGCGACTCTGCCGGTGAGAGTACTCAATGATGCACCCATCATCTCAGCCTCGGACTTGGAATTCAGCAGACGGATCAACGAGGGTGACACGTTGAGGGTAAAGGGTGGGTTCTCAGATACGGGGACCGAGGAAACTCACCGAGTCACGATCCAATGGGGAGACGGAATCTCTTCGAGCGTTGATCTACCCGCAGGCGTTTTCGATTTTGAATTGAATCACATCTACGCGGATGATGGAGTCTCCAACACACCGCGCGATAACTACAATTTCGTGGTCACGGTGAGTGACGAAGGGGGCGCGACTGCGACCGCGACAGGCGTTACGGTCACCGAAGTAGCCAATCTACGTCCGAGCAACCTGACGATCGACTTGACAGGTTTGAGTCTTGAATCCGGGGTCCCGGTTCTTTCCGAGGGTAGCACCTTCCAGTTGAAGGGCAGCTTCAAAGACTTGGGTTTGATGGATTCCCATAAACTGTCGATCGACTTCGGCGATGGGACGCCGCCCCAAACGATCACGGTAGATGGTCGGAATGCTGAGCGATCATTCTCGGCAGCCCATGTCTACAAAGATAATCCGGCGGCGGGCGAGACCTATGAAATCCGTATCGACGTCAGTGACGACGATGAGCCGTCGGAACTGACAACGCTCAAGCAGCTTGTGAAGGTGCAGAATGTTGCTCCCCAAATTCCAGAGGGGACGACAGGACTTCAATTGAGTAAAGCCGAAGTTCTAGAAAACGAAGAGGTATCACTCGATATCTCGTTGACAGACCCAGGCGTGAACGACACGCATGAAGTCCGCATCGATTGGAACGACGGTTCCCCGGTCCAGGTCGTGACGCTTGCGGCAGGCACTCGCAACCTTCGAGGTCTGAAATACACCTACGGCGACAATCAACAAAACGAAAGTCCTTATCAGATATCCGCCACCGTGATCGACAACGCGGGAGCCGCAGTCACCAGAACGATCGGATTGGTGGTCAAAAACGCGGCACCTTTGATCGGCGCGACGCAGTTGTACATGCGAGAGAATAACGAGTGGAAACCTGTTTCCTCAGGGAGTGCGATAGTCGAAGGAACGGAAGTGAAACTGACAGGTAGTTTTACCGACCGCAGTTTACTCGATACTCACACTGTAACGGTACGCTGGGCGGAATACCAAGATCGTGATGCAGTGACAGGCTCGCTCCTCTTCAATCCAGACGGCTCGCCGAAAATGAAACAGGAAAAGTTCCTGGCGAATGTCAATTCCGAGGCCCGAACGTTTGAAACGATCTATACCTATCGAGACGATTACGCTGTGAATACCACGAGCGATTCGTACGATATTCGCATTGAAGTTCGAGACGATGATGGTGGAATCGCCGTCGATGACAAATCCAGGATTACGATCAGCAACGTGGCGCCGGTTGGTTTGTTCGTACCCAAACAGGGGAGCACGCCCGATAAATACACGTTTATCCCTGTCATCACCGATCCAGGAACAGAGTTTTTCACTTATGAGTGGAAAGCGTTCAATGTTTCTACCGGCAACCTGGTGGAAACAGGAGCATTGTTTGAGTTCGATGTTATCCCGTCAAAGTACGCGGGCGCAACGATCCGCGTGACACTGGCGGTCATGGATGACGATGGTGGGCGGTTCGATTACTCATCGGTTCTGCTGCCGGGAACGGACGGTACGGAAACCATCACGATTCAAGATACGAGCTTTGTCGGTGACCAGAGGAATCTGACCGTTCTGTCGTTTGATGGCGCGGATATCGTGGATGCTTCCAAGATCACCGATCCGGCCAAGAACGTGGTGATCGATGGTGGAAAGGGTAAGGACCTCCTTTTTGGTGGCAAGGGGAACGACACCCTCATTTTGCGTGACGGGGATGATATTGCGAATCCTCAAGGAGTTTCGTCACAGAACGGAGTGCCGATCAACCCCACCTATGAAGGCGATGATACCTATATTCTCGTCCCAAATAGCACGCTTACGATCATTGATCCGGAGGGCGCTAACACGCTCGACTTCTCACGTGCAGGATTCGGTATTGAGTTCGATCTGACGAAAACCATAGGCCTGGCCTCAAGTCCGCAAACCGTATCCACGGCTGGCGGAAGAGATCACGTGGTGGATGCGCGCGGTGGCGATTTGGGCTTTAGGGGCCTTCAAGGCAGTTTTTTCGGCGATCGCTTCAAGGCGATAAGTGGCGCGCGAATCAACGCTGGCAGTGGAGAGGACGTCGTGACGGTGCCAGAGGGAACTGTGGGAGGTGCTTTCTCAGGAGGTGCGGATAATGATGTTTTTGATATTCGAGGTACTGGGATATCCGGTATTGATCTGCGAGGGGACACCGGCGCGGATATCTTCAACATCGGGGGTGCCCTCAATGGCATCTCTTTCAACGGTGGGGCAGACAATGACATTTTCAACATCGCATCGGGTTCATTCAGCAATATCACTTTTGCCGGCGGGGCTGATGGAGATCCATTCGGCGGAGTCCAAGATTTAGATTCCTTCAACATCAGTGGCGGAACCTTTGACCAAATCGTATTTAGTGCGGGTGCTGATAACGATGTCTTCAATATTTCGGGAGGGACCTTCACGGGAATAACATTCGGCGGGGGGGCCGATAACGATGCATTCACCATCACCGGTGGATCATTCAATGGTATTTCATTCGCTGGTGGTGCCGACAATGATGTATTCCATGTTTACGGAGGCGTCTTTCAAGGCGGCATCGATTTCAGCGGCGATGCTGGTTTCGACCAAGTGTTTATTTTCAAGCCGTCGAACCTGGTATCACCGGAAGACTATGAGATTCCAGGAAGGTTCGGCTTCAACGGCGGCGCAGACCATGACTTGTTCGTGTTGGGAGCGGGAGTCAACATCGGTGGAATTGATTTCCAGGGTGGAGCCGACACCGATGAATTACAAATCCTTGGAAAAGTCTTCGGCGGCATCACCTTTGAGGGTGGCGCGGATAACGATTTATTCACGATCGGCTCCGGCGGAAGAGTCGAGGGGACAATCGACTTCAACGGCGACGTTGGAAATGATGCGTTGACGATTGTTGGATCTGCGGGTGGCATTACATTCGCGGGGGGGGCCGATAACGATGTATTCACCCTGGGATCCGGAGGAAGTGTTTCCTCAATCGTGTTTGGCGGGGGAGCTGACAATGACCTGCTGCAAATCGAAGGCACAGTAAGTGGTGGCATCACCTTCGCGGGCGGTGCGGA
>JBILVV010000394.1:0-4734 GCA_044370255.1 Pirellula sp. | reverse complement strand
ATCCGATCCATGTTTTGTTTGATGTCGACGAAGCGACCGTACTCCGCTTTCGGGACATGAGACGCCAGCTCGGTGACGATGTGCAGTTTACGCAAGTGCGAGAACTCAATCAAAAAATCTTGATCTCCCTTTCCAATGAAACCGATTTCCCTCACGAAGGAGTCCTCGATTTCGTAGACAATGAAGTCCGCACCACGACCGGTACACTGTTGGTTCGCGCCGAGTTGAACAACGCGAATCGCTTCTTCGCACCCGGCATGTTCGTACGAGTCCGCATCCCGATCGGCAACCCCATCGATTCCCTTCTGGTTCCTGAACGGGCTATTCTGAACGACCAGAGTATCAAGTATGTCTTGGTCGCGGATGAGAACGATGTCGCTCAGCGTCACGATGTCGAACTCGGGCCAACAGACAATGGGATGCGTGTGATTCGTCGCGGCATTGATCCGTCTGATCGAGTTATTATCAATGGGATCCAGCGAGCTCGCCCGGGTGCCAAGGTAAAGGCAGGGATAGTCAAGCCAGCAACGGAGCAGAATTAGCTCATGCTCGCTCGTTTCTTTGTCGATCGCCCGGTCTTTGCGACCGTTTTGTCGCTGGCTATCGTTCTCTTGGGATTGATCTCGCTCGCCCGATTGCCGATCGCACAGTACCCCGAGGTGACTCCTCCTACTATTCAGATCACCGCCGTTTATCCAGGAGCCAATGCTCAAGTGGTCGCCGATACCGTCGCCGCCCCTTTGGAGCAAGAAGTCAACGGCGTCGAGAAGATGATTTACATGTCATCGCGATGCACGAACGACGGCGTTCTCACCTTGGACATCACGTTTGAACTTGGAACCAACATCGATCAAGCGCAGGTGCTGGTCCAAAATCGTGTGGCGATTGCCGAAGCCAAATTGCCCGAGGAAGTGCGACGGCAAGGAGTCGTCACCAAGAAAAAGTCCCCGAGTATGCTGCTGGCGGTCAACATCATTGCGACCGAGCCGCGATACGACCAACTCTATCTCTCGAACTTCGCCACGATCGAAGTCAAGGATGCATTGACGCGCATTCCTGGCGTTGGAGATGTCGGAATGCTCGGGGCTCGCGACTACTCGATGCGTATCTGGCTCGATCCCGAGAAGCTTGCGATTCGAAACCTCAACGCGGGTGATGTTGTGCGGGCTCTGCAGGAGCAGAATGTCCAGGTTGCCGCCGGACGGATCGGACAAGAGCCGGTCGCCGCAGGACAAGATTTTCAGTTAGCGATCAGCACCAAGGGGCGTCTGCTCGAACCGGAGCAGTTCAACGAGATCGTCGTTAAGACAGGATCCGATCGAGAGTTGGTGCGATTGGGGGATGTCGCTCGCGCGGAACTAGGGGCGAGAAACTACGACGTCACCAGTTCTCTCGATGGCAAGCCAACAACCACGATCGCGGTTTTCCAATTGCCGGGTTCGAATGCACTCGAGACAGCGCGGGCCGTACGCGAGGAGATGGAGAAACTCAAAAGGTCACGGTTTCGGCCCGGAGTCGATTATGCAATCGTGTACGACACCACCATGTTCGTCGAGGAATCGGTCCATGAGGTCTACAAAACCCTCTTCGAAGCCTTCGTTCTCGTGTTCCTCGTCGTCCTGCTCTTTCTACAGGACTGGCGAGCCACGCTGATGCCGATGATCGATGTGCCGGTCTCGCTGATCGGAACCCTAGCGGTGATGCAATGGCTCGGGTTCTCTCTCAACAATCTCTCGATGTTGGGGTTGGTCGTCGCGATCGGGATTGTTGTCGATGATGCGATCGTCGTCGTCGAGAATATCGAGCGTTGGATGAATAAAGGGTTGCCAGCGAGAGAAGCAACGATCCGGGCGATGGAAGAGATCACAGGACCGGTAATCGCCATCACGTTGGTGTTGAGTTCGGTATTCTTGCCAACCATCTTCATCGCGGGCATCCCTGGGAAGTTTTTTCAACAGTTCGCGCTCACCATCGCCGCATCGACCATCATCTCCGCGATCAATGCGATGACGATGGCGCCCGCACGGGCAGTGACCTTGATCAAGCCTCATCGCGAGGGGCATCCTCCGGAGGCTCTCCCCTGGTGGGGCGTCGCGGCGCTGGCAGGTTATTTCGGATATCGCATCTGCGAATCGTGGTTGCTGCCGAGTGTAAAGAGCCCGATGCTCCATAGCGTAGCGATCGTAGTTGCAGTCATCCTGGGGTTGGTTGTCGGCACCTTGACATCCAAGTGGGTGAACCGATTGTTGCAGCATTTCTTTGCGGGCTTCAACCGTGTTTTCGATAGCGTGACGCATGTCTACGGACGGATGGTTTCGTGGGTGGTACGGATGAGCTTCGTGATGCTGCTCGTGTATGTTGGTCTCATCGCATTGACAGCTCGCGGTTTTCAGTTGGTACCGGGCGGGTTCATCCCACAGCAGGACAAAGGCTACCTCATCGTCAATGCACAGTTGCCGGACGGAGCCAGTCTGCAAAGGACCGAGGAAGTTGCCGATCGGATCGACCGCATGATTTTAGAAACCGAGGGCGTGGAGCATACCCTCTGCTTGCCCGGTTACTCCGTCTTCACGAGCACCAATGCATCGAACTCGGCAGGGATATTCGTCATCCTGGATCCCTTTGAGGAGCGTTCTGGACACAAGTCGCTTTACGCATCGAAGCTCATTCAAACCTTGCAGAAGAAACTCGAATCGATTCAAGAAGCTAAGATTGTCGTCGTCGGCGCTCCGCCGATCGATGGTCTTGCTTCGACGGCAGGAATGAAGATGCAGGTCCAGGATCGCAACGGTGCGGGGGCGACTGCCTTGCAAGGGGCGATTGATAATCTTGTGATTGCCGGCCGAGCTGATCCTCGTCTGGTCAGTGTCTACAGCAACTACTTTGCCAACGAGCCGCAGCTGTACATCGATATCAATCGCGAGAAAGCAAAGGCAGCCGGAGTGGCGCTCAATGATGTGTTCCAGACGCTCCAGGTCTATTTGGGCTCTGCGTATGCTAACGACATCACGCGATTCGGTCGCAATTGGCAAGTCAACGTACAAGCGGACGCAAGTTTCCGTCGTACGCCCGCGGATATCGGTAAGTTGCAGGTGCGCAATCAAAACAATGAAATGGTCCCTCTGGCGACCCTAGTCGATGTGCGCGACATCAGTGGTCCTGGGATTGTCACTCGCTTCAACATGTATCCATCGGCCGATTTCATCGCCAGCCCTTCGCCCGGGCAGGGGACTGGGGATACGATTGCATTGATGGATGGCATTGCCCAGCGAGAGCTCCCCAGTTCGATGGGATTCGAGTGGACCGAATTGGCCTACCAGCAGATCGCGGTCGGAAAAGATCTGTTGACCAAATGGGTATTTCCGTTGGCGGTGTTGTTTGTGTTCCTGGTACTCGCGGCTCAGTACGAGAGCTGGTCGATGCCGATGGCGATCCTCTTGATTGTCCCGATGTGTCTGTTAGCGGCGGTGGCTGGTTTGTGGCTCGATGGATCGGAGAACAACATCTTCACCCAAATCGGTCTGGTCGTTCTGATTGCCTTGGCGGCGAAGAACGCGATCCTCATTGTTGAATTTGCGAAACAACTGCAGGAGGAGGGGAAGGATCGCTTCGAAGCGGTTATTGAGGCATGTAAGGTTCGGTTGCGTCCGATCCTGATGACCTCCTTCGCATTCATTCTCGGGGTTGCCCCTCTGATGCTCGGTCATGGAGCCGGATTTGAAATGCGGTATTCGTTGGGATTAGCCGTCTTTTCAGGGATGCTCGGCGTGACGTTTTTCGGCGTGTTCTTTACCCCTGTCTTTTACACCCTCGTCGATCGCTGGACTCGCCGCCCTCCCAAGAACCACTAGCACACAAACCGATCGCATTCGGATAGAATACGCGTCGGTTTGTCATTCTTCACACTTAGTTTTTGAATAACGACGATGTCTTCCTCTCAATCTTCCAATACCGAATCCATCCAGTGGAACTTCAATCTTCCGAAAATGTTCCTCGAGCAATGTCGCAAGAAAGGGGACCGGGTCAAGGTCGTCGATACAACAGGTGTCAAACTCTCCGGCAACGACATGCTCCTCAGGACACTTGCTCTCAAGCGAATTATCGAAAGAGAGGCGATCAAGCCGAATGAAGAGCACGTAGGCGTTCTGCTCCCGCCGACGGTACCCGCAGTCGTCACCAATATGGCTCTGACCTTGTCGCGACGTGTAGCGGTAAACTTGAATTACACCGTCTCGGAGTCCATCATCAATCGATGCATTGAAATCGCTGAGATCAAGCATGTGATCACCAGCCGCAAGGTGATGGACAAACTCGGATACAAGCTCGACTGCGACTTGGTCTATCTGGAAGATCTCAAGGATAAAGCGATCTTGGCCGACAAACTCGCGGCCTTTATTCAGGCCAAGCTGATGCCGATCTCGATGCTGGCCCGCAAATTCAAGCTCAACACGATCAAACCGGATGACCGCCTCACGATCATCTTCACCTCAGGCTCAACCGGAATCCCGAAGGGTGTCCCGTTGACGATGCTCAACATCGCATCCAATATTCAAGGCATCGATACCATCATCAATGTTCGAGATGACGACTGTTTCTTGGGAATCCTTCCCTTCTTTCACTCCTTTGGCTACACGGTCACCCTGTGGGGGGCCATGGCCCTGCCGGCATCCGCCGCCTACCATTTCAATCCGCTCGAGCCCAAGCAGATCGGCAAGATGATCGAACAGACCAACT
>JBILVV010000393.1:0-4738 GCA_044370255.1 Pirellula sp. | reverse complement strand
CCGCCTTGCTGAACAAGCTAATGCTTAGCAATTCGAAATAGCAGAACAGACTAGTAGTAACTTGGAAAACTAGAGGGCACGCATCCTATGTCCGACGAAAACGGCAACCAATCCGAACTTCAACCAAAGTCCTTGGCGTCTGCAGAACCTGAGGTGAAACTCTGGGAGGGTGGGTTCTCTCCGAAGGCGATGTACGGAACTTGGCTGGTATCCGCCTTGGTTTCGCTTGGCATCCTTCTCGCTTTGATTCTGATTCCTTGGGCAAAGCTGATCGAAATTCCCCTGACGGCTGTTTGGGGATTCGGAATCGGGATCATCATCCTTTGGTGGATCATTGCATTCGGTTCGTTCATCTACCGGCGGATATCGATTTTCTACGAGTTGTCTTCGCAACGCTTCATCCATACCAGCGGAATCCTCGTTCGCACCACAGATCGCATTGACGTGATCGATATCGATGACGTTTCATACACGCAAGGGATCGTCCAGAGGATGCTGGGAGTCGGAACGGTAAATTTGGTGAGCAAGGATCAAAGCCATCCCAAGCTGGTACTTCGAGGGATCGACCAAGTTGCAAAGGTCTCAGGACTCATCGATGATGCTCGACGCAAGGAACGCAAAAAACGCAGCTTGCACATCGATGCTAGCTAACTCTATCCACTGATGACGCATTGGATGAATGCCGAACCTCCTGATTCCTGTATTGTCATTCATCCACTCGATCTAGCTCATCGCGTATCGGATCTGCAACCCGATTCCGCCATCGGTCTCAGAGGGTGGATGCACGTTCGGGATCGCGTTGCCGAAGTTATCCACCAGCGGATCCGTTCTGAGTTTAAGCAACTGATCAACGAATACCCTTTTTTCGATCCTGATCGAAATCAAGAGAAGGGATTCTTCTCAGACCCGAGGAGAGTTGCTCCGTGCAAATCGGGTGTGATCATTGACATGCTCGATGCTCTTCTGCTCAAAGCCCAATACCGACGGTTGCAGCCAGCCGAGATATCCAGAGCCTTGCAAACTGCGACCGCTTGGGGATTGAAGCTCAATGTTCGCTTTAAAGACTTCCGACGATTGCGAGTCTACGCTCGAGGGAACGTCATCGAGCGCCGATCTCGGCGGGAGTGGTATCTCGCCTTCTTGCGCAGACATCTCTCCGTTCCCGTCTACCGTCAATTGGTGGTTCTTTTCGAGCCGCGCACGGAGAAAGCGGGTTCAAGGTCCGCATTGTGCTTGCGAATGTTCAAGAATGTCCCCCATGCTGATTTGGATATGCTTCTTCCCGGCACCGTTCGAATCAATTGGGCGGATTCCAGTCGTATCGGAATACCGACCCTATGGGGATTCGCGATGCTGGTTAGCAAGCTTGCACGCAATCTATGGCTGCTGGCATTGTTCGGAGCTGTGAAGCTGCTTACGTCGTTTACGTTTGTCGCTGCGGTGATCATTGCTGCGGCCGTGTACGGATTCAAGATTTTCTTTTCCTACCGCAATGCGCGCAACCGCCACTTGCTCAATGTCACCCGCAACCTTTATTATCAAACGCTATCCAACAATAGCGGAGTACTGCTTCGGCTTGTCGAGGAAGCGGAGCAGCAGCAGGCCTGTCAAGCATTTCTTGTGATACATGTTCTAGAAAAACAACATCCTCAACCGATGACCATGCCGCACATCGATTCGGAGTGTGAGTCCTTAGTTGCACGACTCGCCCTCGGATCGATCAACTTCGACGTCCGAGGTTCCGTGGAGTTTTTGCTGAGGATGGGGCTCGTCGAGCCTGTGGATGATTCTTGGCGCCTTGCAGGTGAGATTCTTGAAGCCATTTGAGAATTCGCTTTGCCGATGCATTCCATGCCAAGTCTTGCAACTCGCTCTCATCAATCCAAAGGCTACTTTCGACGTTGTTTTCTGGAGCGGGGGCATGGTGGCAATCGGCTCGCAACTCCCCCAGGAAAGATAACAACTGTATCCGATAACGCGTTACTGCATGGCGTAACGAGTGCTTCGTATCGACTAGATCGACATGAATTCGAAACTGTTCGAATATCGATTGCGTAATAAACTTCACGACTTCGGTACTACCTGTGCATCGGGTGACATCGAAGCGAGGGAAATCCCAGAGCCCAGCCCATCGCTCCGATTTGCCGCAGCGCCGAACAAGCCACTGCGCCGAAGTGTTCCGGATCAAGACAACAGCTTCGGTTAATTCCGTGTAGCTCTTCTTCGGTTTGGGAGAGGGTATCGTATCTGTATCTCCGCGCTGACCGGTAGGGCAGAAGGCAAGGAGCGGACATGCGTCGCACCTAGGGTTGCGAGGCGTACATATCTGAGAACCTATTTCCATCATCGCCTGATTGAATTCGCCGCAGTTTTTTGCCGGGACGATCTCGCCTGCATACTGCCAGATAGCCTTCTGACCTTCACTCGAATCCACCGGTCCTTCCCAGTGCAGCAAGCGTGCATAGAGCCGTTGCGTGTTGGCTTCGACAATCCCCAATCGAGCATCCAGGCCAAAGCTGAGAATTGCATGGGCTGTGTAGCGGCCTATGCCAGGTAAAGAGAGTACGTGTTCCAATTGTTGGGGGAACAAGCCCGCATGTTCTTCGACGATCTTCTTGGCAGCAGCATGCAGTTGTCGGGCTCGTCGATAGTAGCCTAGCCCGGCCCATAGGCGATACACCTCATCCTCGGCCGCTGATGCGAGAGATGTCGGGTTTGGGAAACGGGTGAGGAATCTATCGTAGTAGGGGATTACGGTAGCGACCTGGGTCTGCTGGAGCATGATCTCACTGATCCATATCGCATAGAGATCACTGGTTCGTCGCCAAGGCAAATCCCGTTGGTGTTTGCGATACCAAGCGAGCGCCGGCTTTGCTAGTTTCCCGCTAGGATTGGTCGTCACGTTAGCGGTTGAGCTCCGAGGGGCGGCGCCCGAGAGTCACTTCCACTTTCATCGGAGAATATGGATCGAGTCTTGGACCATCCTGTCCGTTGCCTCGACCGTTCGGTCGGCGGAATGTCATGACCGGTCGTTCGAATTCGACGACGACTTTTTCACCGTCGGCGGACTTCGCCAACTCGCGCCGGAGTTCATCGAAATTGCTGATCGATACTCCATCGATGCGGAGAAGTTTGTCGAGGTTTCTGATACCCGAGCGATCGGCGGGCCCATTCGGGACCACTTCACGAATGATCAGGGAACTGGGTTCGCATTGGATTCCTAGGAATCCACCTCTACCAACAAACACATTCGCCGAATCGATCCGGGCAACCAAATCCTTAGCACCCTGTGCGCTGATCTTTGTCCCGAACAATTGCATATCGCCAAATACAGGCAACTGCTCAAGGATCGCGATGCTCGAATCGTCTATGGGGGTGTATAGAATTTCAAGCAGTTTCAAATCGGGCGCGTTCAAAAGACACTCCAAGTCGGATGCCTGGAGGGTCGTGTCGATGATTTGCAGGCTGTTTAGCCTCGACATTCTCGAAACTTGATTCAGGATTTCACGATTGATGTGCGGACCATCAAGCTTCACGAATTGCACATCGAACAACCACTTCAATAGAACAAGATCCTCTTCTTTGCCTGAGAAACGGCTGTCGATGACTAGAGCGTTTCGAACCTCGATGGTGCGGGTTAATACAGAGAGATATCTGGTCTCGACGGTAATTCCCACCCGGCTCAATCGGTCGATGGCTAAGTCACGCATCTGAACCGATATGCTCTCCAATATCCGTTGGGCAACGACAGCGCGGTGAGTCGTCCTGTCGTTTGCGATTCGTTCCAGGCTTGCATATGCTTTCATGCCAGGCTCTGTAAACGCTTCCGAAGCTACGAAACCGAGAAATTGTAAAAGCTGTTCTGCGTTGGAGTCCTTCGCCGATTCGGCTGATTCCAAGACCAATGGCAGGGCGGCAGTCAGGTGTCGGCTGATTCTTCGGCTGGCTGATTCGCGCGCAGCGTAATTCTCGTTCGCGAGCTCCTCGATCCATTTTTTGATCTGCTCTTCGGACGGTTGGGTGGTTTCTTGCAGTCGGCTCTTGTCATCCTCGACCAGGACGACATCTTGGGCGTGCGACTTGGAACTAGCTATCATCGCTGATGAACATGCGACAACGCATGAGACAACCAAGATCCTCATGGGATTTCTTCGTTCGGTAGGTGTGCAAGACGAAGGTATCATAGTTCCTCTCCCTGAGGCAAGTCGTCCAGCGACTCGACTCCCAATACCTCAAGGAACCGTGCTGTCGTAAAGTAACGCGGCATATCGGATGCTTTTTGCTGCTCAATGCGGATCAAACTTTTCTTTATCAGGTAGCTCAGGGTCGCTCCTGCGTTTTGCCCCCACATCGTTTCCAGTTCACTCTTCGTGATCCCAGGCCGGTAAGCAATCAATGACAAACAATCGATCGAATTCTGTGATAGAGCTATATCTCGAGGTGTCGCTTGCAGTCGGTCCAACTCCGTCTCAATCGACTCCAATAACTGCAGAGAACACTCACCACTCTCGTATACGATGTGCCATGGATGCCCGCTGCAATGGTAGGTCTCGTTGAGTTCATGGATGGTTTTCTCGATTTCGCTCGCGGACATTCCGTGCAAAATGTCTTCTAGGGCGGTCATCGAAAGACTTGCTTGGAGCGGAGAACCCACGAAAAGAATAGCCTCCAGGATCGCGGCTGGAGTCAGCGGAACCGCACTCGATTCGGATCGTCGATAATCCATTTCGTCGCGAGC
>JBILVV010000392.1:0-4739 GCA_044370255.1 Pirellula sp. | reverse complement strand
AAGAGCTTTTACCCATTAGATAGGCAATGTGAAGATGCGTCTTGGTGTCGTCGTCAGTTCGATCTCCTTGATGGTTTCGGTGGCGTGCATCGCTGGCTGTGGTCCCAGTCAGATGAAGGCTACCGACATCGCTGCTTCCACTCAAGCATCCGATGATGCATTAGCGAAGCTAAACGCGAAAGACTACGCAGGCGCCAAGGTTGCTGCGGCGGCTGCGCTGAAGAGTGGTGGCCTTTCGGCTGATCAAGCTTCGGAGATGATCCTCGTCTTGGTCGAAGCCGCCATCGGTGCTGGAGAGTTGGATGCGGCTGAGTCTAAATTGACAGAAGCGGAATCTTCCGCAAATGACATGGCACGCGTCTTCGTCCTGCGAGGCTTACTCGAGCGAAAACGAGGGGACCAAGCCAAAGCTCAAGCGGCATTCGATCAGGCGAGATCTCTCGATCCAAGCGTTCGTATCCCTGACTAATTCGTCATCGACGGGGAATTGCATCAGATATGTCACGCCGCTCTTGAGGTCTTTTTGGGGACCGTGGGTTTTGCGTGCACGACTTGTTGCAGCACCTCTCGAAATGAGTTGGAGATGCTTTCCGGGCGACTGGATTCACACATGCCTATCAGACGTCCTGCTTCATTGGCGTCTTGAATCTCGCTAAGTGTGCGGGTTTCGCCTGGTTGCTGGCTTACCAGTATCAACTTGGATCCGAACCGAACGACGACCAGATTTTGACGTGGAGCTATTGGTGATCTTCCTAGTACCTCCACGACATCTTTCGGCAGCTTCTGGAACTGCTTGGGTTGAGATTTGCGGAGCACAAGCACCGCGCCCAGAAATAGGAATACGACGACCAGAAGCGAGGCAGCAGTGGAGAGGGTAGAAGACCAAGGGCTTCTTGGGGGCGCGATCCGGCTAGATTGCAAATCGCCCGAACTCTTTATCGGTATCGGCTCATCACGGTTCGAGGGTATCGCTACGGTTGCTGACGCCTGCGCTACATTGCTCGGGGATTGTGCCACCGCGCTAGGTGCTCGCACGCGGACAGCCTGTCCTCGATTCGGAATGGGGCTAGGTTCCATCTGCCCCAAGGCAAGTTCGCCATCACAGAGGAAGAACAAGAGAATCGGAAGCCAGAATGGGTGCAACGTATTCATGGGATGGA
Source organism: Pirellula sp. (assembly GCA_044370255.1). Classification (GTDB taxonomy): domain Bacteria; phylum Planctomycetota; class Planctomycetia; order Pirellulales; family Pirellulaceae; genus JBKCUI01. The sequence goes on along the minus strand of JBILVV010000392.1, from coordinate 3,579 downwards.
GTCGCTGCCGACCAACTCCGCGACTCGCACACAGAAGTTGTCATTGAGTACGAGAACTTCGCCGCGCGCTACAAGGCGACCATTGACATAAATATCGACCGGGTCACCTGCGAGTTTGTCGAGTGTCACGACCGATCCGCGCCGCAACTGAAGAATCTCCTCGAGGCTCAGGCGTGTCCGTCCCAACTCGATCTTTAAATCGAGGGTGACATCGCGCAGTAAATCCATCGATACTTTCTCGGGAGGTCCCCCTTCGCCGATCAATTCCTCGAGGCGATAACGATTAACCTTCGAGTTGCGAAGCGTGGCCTCAACTTCATTGAGCGTCGACTCTGCCCTCTGCAAAACAGACTGGGCGTTCAGTGCTTCCGGTGAAGTGGAGCCCGGGGCAGGGGAGGTTGCGTTGGATTTGTCGGTTTCCGCGTTCGACATGCTGCATCCGTGCTTCCGCTAGAGCGTTTAGTCTTCGATGACTTGGTAGTCGTTAAATCCGATGCTTAACAATATTGGCTCTCCGAGAACTTCCGTACTTGTCGCCAATATCCTGCGCTGAATCAAGCCCAGTTGGTTTTCAGACAACTCCTGCAAGCTAGCATTTCTAATTTCGAGGATCATCCGATGCCGGTAACGGAATTGCTTTTCGTCCATCAGTGTTTGCAAGCGGTCCTTATCCTTCGCATTGACAGTCGCAAAGAGTCTGAATTCGACTCGATAGTTGTGGTCGGCACCTGGAGGTACGAACGAGACGCTGTAGGTGCCCAGGTCGTATTCGACAACTTTTTCGGCCTCCTCGGCTTTTTCGTCTTGGGACGCATCGACCTCGCGGGCAGCCGAGATCAGGCGAGCTTCCGCCAAGGCCGCGACCTCTTCGCCGGATGGGACCATAAAGAAGAAAACGAGTGTTTCAGCGATGATCACGATGCTGACGAACGCCGCAATTATGAGTTTGCCAGCCAACTTCGACGAGGACTTTTCACCGTCGGGCTTCTTCGCTCCCTCCTTGGAATCGCTTTGATTGTTAGCTTTCTTCTTGGCGTCTGCCATAAAACACTTGGGGTTACTCGTGAAGCTGTTCTCGCTAATAGAACCGTCATGAATACCGTAGGATAGTTCGGGTTAAGAAGTGCAGCGTACGAGTGAACTCCAAGCAAAAAGCAAACGAAGAGCGAGGCGTTTGCGACAGTTGTAGCGGATGTAGTGATCGAGCGAAGGATAGCGGGCGACGAGGACTTGGATTTCTGTTATCATCCACGGCCGAGGGGGGAGCCTCCTTAACAAGAAATTGATCGCGTGGGAGAAGGGCGGGGGAACGCAATGTCTCGAGGATTATTTACGCAAACGCTTTGCGTGCTTTTGAAAAGTGAAGTCACTCTCGACGAAATTGCGAAGGCATTGGCGCAGTTCACACCCAAACGACAGAATCCCTCGGTAGAAGGGTGGGAGTTTAGTGGGCCTTCATTGATTCTCGATGTTCCCGACATAGACGATGGATATGTTGTAGTGGACTCAGTCGCTCGACCATGGCCGGACGACATGGGGATTGAACAGCAGGATTCGGCTCTTTTTCAAGCATGGGATGCGGGTCAATTTGGCCCGTTCACTTTTCCAGGTTCCCTGGATCGGGCATCCGAGCAGTCTTGGGGTTGGCCTGATGGCGAGTCGGTTCCGAAGCTATGCGTCGGTTTCATCCGTATCCGGCTCTGCTACGTGATCGACGAGGATGAGAGTGGCGATGATCCGAAGCTTCCGGAAGAGTTCGAACCGTTGAAGGAATTGGAATCTTTGACTCGTATTTGTTTCTTGCTACTTCAGTTGCCGGAAGCGATTTGTTATTTCAATCCGGGCGGGGAAGTACTGCGAGATCGAGAGTCCTTTAAGGAAAGCCAAAGCCTCTGCGAAGAGCATTCAATACCAACCATTGATTTATGGTCCAACGTTCGGTTGTTCCGTTTCGAGAATGATTGGGCGATGATGGACACTGTCGGAAACAGCCAGCTAGGATTGCCCGATATCGAGGCATGTTTCGATGCTCAGGCTTATGAATTCAACAGTGTCGACCAACTGCTAAGGACTCTTTCTATGTATCTGGTCGAGAACGAAGAGTTCGAAGAAGGGGAGGAAATCGAGGATGAGGGTGGGATAACATGGCGTATGTCGATGCACGACGACAGTCTCTGCGACCCGCCGCGATCCGTGATTCGAATCCTGCCTGACGATGGCCGCGACATTCCTGAGGAGTTGGCTGAAGCCACGGACTAGCGTTTCGATGGCTGAGTGAAGAGAATTGCGATCGTAGCCGCTAGTGCCAGCAGGCCGGAAATCAAAAATGGGAGGGTTGCTCCGTTGCTGTCCCACACCCAGCCCATCATGCCGCTAGCAACCAATTGAGAGACGCCCGTGGCGGCGTAGTACAACCCCATCGCTTTTCCGCGACTCCCCTTAGGCACCAAATCGGCCACCATCGCCTTGCCTATTCCGTCGGTGCATGCCATGTAGAGCCCATACATTGCCAGAATGGGCCAGAAGACCGAATGCTCGTCCGAGTTGACTGGAGCCTACGCAATCTGCGAGAAGGGAATCTCGTGGTGCGCCGCGCAATCCCTTGCCAAATCGATCCATCAATCGGCCGCAAGCCAGCATCCAACCACTGGATGCGACGGCGATGATGACTCTGGCGAGCATAGGTAGACCATATCCGACTCGTATCCATAGCAAGCGTCCGTAGGATGGCGAGCGATCGCTATGAATTCCAGCCCATGCGGACATGATCGCTACCAAGAGGACAGCACCTCCCTCGATCACGCCCAAGTGAAACCGGGACAGTCCGATGGCCCCTACTGCCAGAAAAGGGAGAATCGGATAGATGAGTTCGCTCGACACATCGGCAAAGAAGGATATCCAACTCAGCACCCAAACAGTTCGCGGTAACGGACCTATGCGGCTAGTGGATGGGTGGGAAGATGGCTCCTCTGGAGGCGATGTACTCAGCCCGATAACTCCTTGCGCTGGCGATAGTACTTGAGCCCTGGGATAAAGAAGCAGAGGGCCGCGACTACTCCGTATATCAAGTGGGCGATACTAGGCCACAGCACCATCGCGATACTGGTTGCAAGAAGGCATGCTCCTTGAACGTAAAAGGCACCATTGAGGATACCCGCCTTGATGATAAACATCATCGCGGAAATGACGGCGATGAGCGGCGTCAGTTTCAGCGCATCGAGTCCCAGCAGCCACTCGATCGGAAACAGCGCACCGATCCCGATCATGCTCGCCCCCCACACGTGGGCGATTTGTCGTTCGACGAAGGTCACGGGACCCATGCGACGTCGCATCGCCCAGAACACCGCGGCCCACGCACCAAGCCCAACGGTCCAAAGCAAGGCAAAGGAGGATCGGTGAGCCTGGTTCCATGCCAACACTTCGGTGAGAACACAAGCGATGAACAGGACCATGGAATGCCACATCCACAGCAATCCCCAATTCTCGAGGACCGGGGCATGGTGCGTTTCGCGGAACCACCGAGCGACGATTTGCGCGAATTGCCCGGAACGAGCCGATATCGGCTCGTCTTTCCGATAC
>JBILVV010000391.1:0-4749 GCA_044370255.1 Pirellula sp. | reverse complement strand
GATCAAGTACGAACATGCGACCAGCGCGGTGCCCGCCATCGCAACCGCCTTGTTCAAGATAAAGAGTGGAAACTGGCTCCACGCGACACCGCTTGCGATGTGGTACCGGACTACGGCATAAACCAGCGCCAGCCCGAATACGACGACCAACCATCGGGCCGTCGTGGGTTGCCAAAGCCGATGGTACGGAAGGCTCTTGGAATCGATTTCTTCGGATGGATCGGGATGAGTCATGCGATCGACGCTTTATCGCGCTGTTGCTTTGAAGTTGCTCTGTGTCCGCTGGTAGGGTACGTAGCTGGTAGGGTGCGTGGAGCCCGAGCGTAACGCACCATCGAACTAGATCTTCATGTTCAGTCGAATACCTGCGACGATCGCACCATCACCCCCGGTCAAGCCACCTAGCATGCCGTTGATCCATTGGACATCCGGCGTGAACTCAATGGCAGGTGTGATATGGTAGCGGTAGTACATTTCGATATTTTGAGCATCGCGTGGAGCGAACAAAGCTCGAGGGATCGCACCGAACTCCGACGATGCGGCTGTGTAGCCGAACCCGACGCCGAATCGATCCCCTTTGCCACGACGGCTTGGGAGAGGGCTGTTTCCCCCGATGCCAAGACTGACGAACCACGCGGCCCAGTTCGGATTACCCCGGGCATCATCCGCGATACTGGCCCTTCCAAAGACCCCCCACCCTTCTGAGTTGCCGCGAGCGTCGGGGGCACCATAAGTAACTAAGTATTGATCGAATCCATAAAAGAGTGTGTAAGACTCCGAGCGAGACTGGAAGTTCGGTGGTGCGGGTGCGTAAGGGTAGGTCGGTGGCAAAGGTGTAAACGTCACATCAATTTGGTCGGAGTTCTTGTAAAAGCCACCCACATGGTGTTCACCCGGCATGCTAAAAAAATCGGTGTCGACTTGCACTTGGCTGAAAATGATCGCACCGCGCGAGTAGATCGATCCCAATTCCATAAAATCGGTACTTCGTTCCGTCGGATCCATCACCGAGACTCCGATGTGCCCCCAATCCTGCGGCATCGCAGCACCGACGACGAATGTCGACAGTGGAATCATGGGAACCATGAGTGGATTCGCAACGAATGACTGGTTGAGGAATTGGTCGCTACCATCTCCACCCGCGAACTTGTTGTTGTCCGCGATACCGATCGTACGCGTCTTGCCGACTGACACGATGAAGTTCTCGGAAAGCGGTTGCAGCAACATAAAATTCGTGCAGTACAAACTGCCAGAGGCCGACTGATCGACCGGCATCACCGAGTTGAACACGGCAGGGGCCAAGGCACCGGTCTCGAACGACACGTTGCCCCAACGTCCCCACAAGTTTTCCATCGTCACTAAAAACTTGCTGTGCGGTAATCCGCCGAATTTGTCCATGTCTAACAAAAAGTCGTGGCGCGAATTTCCCGTGTACTCAAACGTATCGCCCCCCGCAATTCCTAAATCCGAAAACAGATCGGGCACCGGCGGGTTGACTCCACCGCCAACGCCAAAGAAAAATTGGGTCACTCGGCCGCGATAACCGATCCCCTCTTCCTTCAGGATCGTTCGGAGCCCATGCCAATCGCCCGTCAGTTTGTCGCGGCAGCGCAAGCAGTTGCATTTTTGCTTGGCATTTGCTCCTGTTCGAGTCCCTCCGACTTCGCTAGCTCCCGCCGCTGGCTCAGAGACTTCAGAACTTTCTGGAACATCTCCATGAGTATCATCAAATCCGACTTCCTCCAACCATTCTGGAACGTCTCCCGTCAGGTAGTCGTCCCCGATCAAGGGACCGTCGTCTTGCGCGGACGCTGGATGAAAAATCAATCCTGCGAGCAAGAGAGAGATAAGACGGTTGGTCGGGGGTCGATACAGAGTGAACCACTTCATCGTGAGCATCCTTGCAAACGAGAGCGAAGGTAGAAGATTACGCGACACCAGTGGTTCCATCCAACCAACGGTTCGATCGGCATTCGGGCATCGGCGATTTCAACACAATTTGGTCACAAATCCCGATTTCGGGTCAATGATGCCATGCTCAGTTTCAATGATCGTTAGAGTCGCTTGGTATTCAGGACCGAGTTTCGGCGTGCTCAAGCGATAACTCGGCGCTAGCGGCATGTCGCTTGACGAGAGACATGGCGATTTCGCCCGGGTTCATATGGTGGTTGAAATGCGAGCGCAGCGAGGTTCGGTAAAAAGGCATGTGGAAAGAAGATATGCTAAAACGGCAGCTTGAAAGATTTTTCAAGGCATTTATTCATCTCATGTTCAATCGCATTGTTTCTATGAAAATCCTCGCAAAGTATTCGGTTGTCATTGAAGCTATACCAGCAAGTGATTAGAACAGCGTGTCTACAAGCGCAAACCGATCGCGACCTCGCGTTGCGCTCGAGATAACAAAGGTCGTATGGCTGTAACAAGGAGTAGCAAGTGTTAATGAAACTGTTCTTTCGGGCGATACCGATCGTTGCAATGGCGCTGCTTGCATGGGGAACGCAACCGGCTCTCGCGCAATCCACCAAACCGAACATCCTGCTCATCATGAGCGACGACGTTGGTATTGCCAACATCAGTGCCTACAGCATGGGACTGATCGGCTACAAAACACCGAACATCGATCGAATAGCCAAAGAAGGGATGTTGTTCACCGACTACTACGGAGAGCAAAGCTGCACCGCGGGTCGTTCCGCATTCATCACCGGGATCCATCCGGTCCGCACCGGGTTGACCAAGGTCGGCTTGCCCGGCTCGACCATCGGTATTTCGCCCAAGGACCCCACCCTGGCCGAATTGCTTAAGCCGTACGGCTACGTATCGGGCCAGTTTGGAAAGAATCACCTGGGTGACCGCAACGAGTTCCTCCCGACCGTTCATGGATTCGACGAATTCTTTGGCAACCTGTATCACCTGAATGCGGAAGAAGAGCCAGAGAACGAGGACTATCCCAAGGACCCAGCGTTCCGCGCTCAGTTCGGCCCCCGAGGCGTGCTCGACACGAAGGCTTCGGACAAGGACGATCCGACGGTCGATCCTCGGTTTGGTAAGGTTGGAAAGCAGACGATCAAGGACACGGGCTCTCTGACTCGCAAGCGGATGGAAACCGCTGACGAGGAGTTTCTGGATCGCACCAAGAAGTTCATTCGCAAGAACCATGAAGCCGGCAAGCCTTGGATGGCCTGGATGAGCTCGTCGCGGATGCACTTCTACACCCACCTCAAGAAGGAAAGCCAGGGTGTCACCGGACTCGGACTTTATGCTGACGGCATGATGGAGCACGACAATCACGTTGGCCAACTCTTGGACCTGCTCGACGAATTGAAGATCGCGGACAACACCATCGTGGTCTACACCTGCGACAACGGCCCGCACTTCAACGAGTGGCCGGACGGGGGCAACACATGGTTCCGCAGCGAAAAGAACACGAACTGGGAAGGTGCCTATCGTGTTCCAGGCTTTGTTCGTTGGCCGGGCAAGATCAAGGCCGGAACCGTTTCGAACGAGATCATGTCTCACCAGGACTGGGTTCCAACGTTGCTGGCTGCCGTGGGTGAGCCAGAGGTCAAGGAAAAGCTCAAGCAAGGTTTCAAAGCTGGAGATACCACCTTTAAGGCCCACTTGGATGGTTACAACTTCCTCCCCTATTTGACGGGGCAAGCCAAAGAAGGGCCTCGCAAAGAGTTCTTCTATTTCAACGACGACGGCCAATTGGTCGCTCTGCGCCGTGATCAATGGAAGCTGGTCTTTGCCGAGCAGCGTGCTCGTCAGTTGCAAGTTTGGACCGAGCCGTTCGTCATGCTGCGGGCTCCGAAGCTGTTCAACCTTCGGTCCGATCCCTTCGAGCGTGCCGATACCGATTCCAACAACTACAATCGTTGGTATCTCGAACGAGCATGGGTGGCTGTACCATCTCAGGTCATGGTAGGAAGATTCTTGCAAACGTTCGCAGAATTTCCGATGCGCCAGAAGCCAGCCAAGTTCAACGTCGAAGACGTGATGAAGCTGATGTCCGAAGGACAGACCAAGTAAGACGCTTGGGTCGCGATCAAGGCAATTCAAAAAGTGGGGTGGGGAATTTCCCCACCCCGCTTATTTATGGTGTATCAGGCTAAGACCAAACCGATCACGCTTAGTATCTACGATGAAGACATGGAACAAGTCGGTGCGCCGAAGTGACTGGCGTATGTGGTGAGTTGAATTTCGTAGCGAACCTTGTTTTGAATAGGATGTGTGTCTCACATGCTTCGTAAACTTTTGGAAATCAGTCGCTACCTCATGGTTTTGCCGATCGTGGGGTCGCTCATTCTGACACTCAGTGTGGTGATTTCCGGATTGGGAATGGTGCTGGTCAAGGAGTGGGAACTCGTTCGAGAGGGAGAGTATTCCGCGAGAACGGCAAAGCAATTGACGCTGACCGTGATTGAGGCGATCGACATGTTTCTCGTCGGAGCGATCAGTTACCTGATTGCAGTCGGTCTTTACAGCTTGTTCGTCGGAGATAAAGAGGATCCGTTATTCAAGCGGTTTGAAATCGGTAGCCTCGCGGACCTGGAGAACAAGGTCATCGGCGTCGTGGTCGTGGCAATGGCTGTTGGCTTCGTGGGGAAAGCTTCCGATGCACCTGGCGCTGTTGCAGTGATGCAAATCGGCGCTGGGATCGCTGTGGTCATTGTGGCTCTCACCCTCTTTGTCCGGTTCTCGACGCCGCCGTCAGAGAAGAAGTAACAAGATTCATTGAGAAAGGTTTTG
>JBILVV010000390.1:0-4759 GCA_044370255.1 Pirellula sp. | reverse complement strand
ACCAAAAAAAAGAAATGCGATTCATGCGGGTACTCGAATGGAGAGTGCGGGATATTCGATGCATCGGGTATTTGGAAGGGTCGTTCAAACGCAGGCCGTTGTCGCCACGGAAGGCTCATTTGAACCACTAGTCCATAGTAATGTGTTTTCATCGCAAACACAAAGCCTTACGGAGAGCAAAACGGAGGATGCTGGCATTCATGCGATGGAGCAGGTTTAACAGAAAAGAATGCATCCTCAATTGCATTGACCGACCCGTATCAACAGGAGAAAATCAACAAGATAATAAGGAGATTTGCGCATTTCTTTTAGACCTAAGGAGATCATCATCGATCGAGAAGAACTCAATAACTGGATCCGTCTCGGACCGATTCGAATCACCATGAATAGCGGTGACACCGTGGATATCACTAACCGCGAGTTCGTCACGGTTAGTTCGACTGCTGCTGTTGTATTGGTACGTGGCGATGATGGTAGATACCGTCATCATGTGTATCCGTTGGTGACCATGAGCAAGGTCGAGCAACTCGAACCGGCCTCGTGATCTTTAAGTGCGGTTCGAATCCACACCCTAGATTGTCTGAGGGAAAAAGACTTGCTCGAGTTTGATCGATGCGATCGGTTTCGTGTTACAATTGATCGCAGGAGTTACCAGATGATTGAAATCAAATACACCGGTGATGCACTTTGGGATAGGATCGAGCGAGCTGTGGAGAAAGTCAAGGATCGATTGCGCCGAGTCACTCGAGCGCTGAACGCTGCGGATATCCCCTACGCCATTATCGGGGGCAACGCGGTTCAACATTGGGTGTCGCAGGTAGATGAGTCGGTTGTCAGAAACACACAGGATGTCGATATCATCCTCAACGAGTCCGATTTAGAGAAAGCGATTCCGGTATTGGAAGCGGCTGGTTTTATTTTCCGACGGGCAGCCGGGATCACCATGTTTCTCGATGGCCCGAATGCCAAAGCGCGAGACGCGGTGCATGTGCTCTTTGCAGGGAAAAAGGTGCGTGAGGAATACGCGGAACCTGTTCCAGAGATCGATCAGTACGAGTGGATCGAAGACGCACGGACTCTTCCGTTCGAGCGGCTGGTCAAGATGAAACTGACATCCTTCCGCAGAAAGGATCAGGTGCATATTCTCGACATGATTTCGATCGGCTTGATCGATGCAACTTGGCTGGATCGATTCTCACCGCAACTTCGATCGCGGCTGCAGGAACTGCTCGACAATCCAGACGGTTGATCGCTCTTCTTGGGCGATCACATTCGCTCAATGACTTGAATCCCCAACAAGTCCAACCCGACTTTAAGTGTCTGGCCGACGAGATGTGTTAACTTCAATCGCGACAGACCGATTGCCTCGGTCTCCGCCTTGAGGACTGGGCACTGGTCAAAGAAACTGCTGAATAATTTCGCCGTGTCAAACAGATACTCGGTGATCACATTCGGCAGATAGTCCTGCATGGAATGTTTGAGCGTCTCCTCGAAACGGAGCAATTGCAGCCCCAGAGCGATCTCTACAGGAGCCTGCAGATCGATGACCGCCGTCTCCCATTTATCGCGAGACCATCCCTGAGTTTCCGCTTTGCGCAGGATGCTGCGTGTGCGTGCATAGGAGTACTGAATGTATGCGGCTGTGTTTCCCTCGAGTTGAACCATCTTGTCCATATCGAAGACGTAGTTGCTCTCGCGGTTGTGGGACAGATCCGCGTATTTGATGGCTCCGATACCGACGATCTCAGCGACTTGCCGCTTTTCTGATTCGTCCATTTCGATCCCTGCAACTTGCAAGCGATTGGGGTCGCATGCGACGGCCCAAGCCCGTTCGACTGCTTCATCAAGCAGCGGTTCCAAACCGACGGTGCTTCCCGATCGCGTCTTGAAAGGTTTGCCATCCTTGCCGAGGACGGTTCCGAAGCTGATGTGTTTGAACTGGGTGTGTTGGTAGCCCATCTTTTCGAGAACCGCAAACAGCTTATTGAAGTGCTCGCTCTGGCGATGGTCGACGACGTACAAGCATGCGTCCGGTTCGAACTCTCGCTCGCGGAACATCGCCGTCGCGATATCGGTCGTCGCATACAGATATGCCCCATCCTGTTTTTGGACGATCATGGGAGCATCAAAACCATCGAGGAATACGCAGATTGCGCCGTTGCTGGGGACCGCGATTGACTTTGCAAACAGTTCCTCGATGACCGAAGCGAGCAGATCGTGGTAGAAGCTCTCGCCGTATTCGTAGTCGAACCGAGTCCCGAGCCGATCATAGACAGCATGGATCTCATCCATGCAACGAGGCATAAACTCATTCCACAACGCCAAGTTTTCCTTTTCACCTCGATGGAGCGCGGCGGTTTCGGCCAAGACGGCGTTGTTAAGATCAGGGTGTGCATTGGCATCAGCGATCAGTTTGGGAATCGATTCGGTTTGAGCGATCAACTCTCGTTTTGCCGCCAAATCGTCATGGGCCTCTTGGAGTTTGTTTTGAGCCGCCTGCAGTTCCTTGGCAGCTTTCTTGTCCTGCGGAGTCTCCTCAAGCTTCTTCTTCGCTAAATCCACACGATGCGAAGCTTGTTGGATATTGGCATCCATTTTTGGAAGATTGGCGACGGCCTCTTGATACGCGATCATTCCTTGAATGTGTCGATACAAACGGCTTAGTTCCGCGACCGGTTGTCGTTGATACGCAGACTCGTCTCGGAAATGTTTGTATCCGTAGATGATCATGCCGAACTGAGTTCCCCAGTCCCCGAGATGATTGTCGGTGATCACTCGGTGGCCGAGGAATCGCAGGGTGTTGGCGATCGCAGCACCGATCACTGTGGATCGGATATGCCCGACGTGCATGGGCTTTGCTACGTTCGGCGAGGAGTAATCGACCACAAACGTCTTTGGATCCGTCGTTCGCTCGACTCCAATGCGATCGTCGCAGGTCGCGTTATTCAATTGACGTGACATCCACTTCGGACTGAGCTTGAGATTGATGTACCCCGCGCCTGCGATCGAAACGGTCTCGCAAACATCATCGAGCTTGAGACGATCAACAACCGACTTTGCGATCTCTAGCGGTGGCTTGCCGAGCGGTTTAGCGAGCGGCATCGCGATATTGGCCTGATAATCGGCCAGCTGCGGTTCGCGCGAAGGAACAATCCGTTCCAGCGACGACGCTACGAGTTGCGGGTTATCGATCAGATCATTCAGTACCGCAGCGAATCGCTCGCGGAGTAGAGAGAGTATTTGCATGGAAAATCAAGAAGGAGATGGCTGCTTGTTGCGACGTTGATTGGACTGGGGCATTGGCATAGGGCCAGCGAATGCATCCATGATCACCAGGAGATTGAGCAAGCCTGCAACTGCCGTGTACAGAGTTCCCAGTTCAAAACCCGCAGAGGACTCCAAATGCCATTTCGATAACATCGCACGATCGACCGGCGGTGCCATGAATCCTTTCAAGAGATTGCGTTGGGGAGGCTGTTTTCCGATAAATGCCTGAAGCAAACTCGGTGCGGCAGGCAAACCAACCAAAACCTGTGCGGGATACTGGATCCGAAAATCGTCGGCAGAGAAAGAACAGTAGACAACTCGCCCTTTGCCGATAAACATCCCCATGAGGAACAACCCAAGGATGCATGCAGCGAACAAATACGCCTTGTTCTTGCGTCCCTGATAAAAGTGACCTGCTGCCGGAAACAACAAAGCGAGGGCGGCTGCAATGTATCGATTCTTGAGATCCACCACGCAATCGTCGACCGTGACCTGGTGAGGCTTTGCCACTTGGGTACTCATCGTCTAAAGGGTCCTAATTACTCGTTCGATGCAATCGCATGCCAAATCGATATGCGATTCCTCCGTGACTCCGGGTGGAGGGAGGAATCGAAGTCGGGTTGGATTGCTTCCTGCGACAAATCCCATCAAGCCTTCGTCGTACAAGCGAGTCAGCACCTTCTTGGCAGTCTCTTCGGATCCGTCTCCTGGCGTGAAGGCGATCATCATCCCTTCGCCATGAGGGCCGCTGAGTCGACCGGGATACTTCGCCGCAATCGCCTCGAGGCGTTTTCGAAAATAGCGATGCCGTCGCATGTTCCAGCCATCGTCTCCCCAACAATGCTTAGTCAGAAGATGATCGAGCACAGCTAGTCCGCATCGAATCGATGCTGTTGACGCGGTGAAGGTTTGCGACAAGATCGGCCCCTTAGGTTTGAGCCCCGTTCCGTAAAGGGTCGCGCACACCTGAGTGATTTTCCCCAGCGTGACGATATCGGCATATTCATCCAATCCGAAATGCTGGAATGCGAACGGTCGACTCAATCGCGAAAAAGTTTGAACCTCGTCGAAGATGATCAGCACGCCGCGCTCGCGGCAGAGACTGCACAGTCCTTTGAAGTACTCTGCGGTCCCTGGATAGTAGCCACCTTCGCCAGCGACCAATTCCAGCCAAAGGCATGCATGTTGCCCTGGATAGCGATCGAGCAATCGATGCAGACCTTCCATGGCGCTTCGCGTTGTCCCCTCGGGATCGCGAGGATGAAACATAGTGATGTAATCGACATCGAGCGCTGCGGGAAGCCCTGTGCGATAGGCAGGTCGATCGGTCAAGGCCGCTAGTGCAATGGTTCGCCCAGCAAAACAGTTGTCGATACAAATCACGCGCGATGCAGGAGCACGATGATGAAACGCAATCTTCAGCGAGTTCTCGTTAGCCATCGCGCCGCTGGTGCTGAGCAAGCAGTGATCGAGCTTCGCTCCCTGCTGACTC
>JBILVV010000389.1:0-4782 GCA_044370255.1 Pirellula sp. | reverse complement strand
TAAGCTTCTGCAGCACTTGAGCCCGTTTCTCGCAGGAATACCCCATGGAACGCACTCGCCCTAGGCGAATCCCGACCGGGAAGACGCCCTCGCTGGCCGCCTCCCATCCCGAACCTATCGATATCGCAATCCTCTCGAACGAGGTGCTTGAAGCTCGAATCGATTCCTCCTTGAACCGAGCCGAGGCATGGCTGTCGGGTTCCCGATCTCCGTACGCTGTTCCGCCGAACGAGCCACTCGCCACAACCAAGCTCGAATCCTCCGATCTCGAATTGTCGGTCGTGATCCCCTGTCTGAATGAGGCGGATACCGTCGCATCATGTGTCCGCAAAGCACGAACCGCGATCGAAGCGCTCGGCATCCCAGGCGAAGTAATCGTAGCTGACAACGGCAGCTCCGATGGTTCTCAACAATTAGCGGAACAGGCTGGAGCGAGGGTCATCGCCGTGTCGCAAAGAGGATACGGTTCGGCGCTGATGGGTGGAATTCAGGCGGCGCGAGGTCGATTTGTTCTGATGGGAGATGCGGACGACAGCTATGACTTTACACAGATCGAACCCTTCTATCGGCAATTGACCCAAGGGAAGGATCTCGTCCAGGGATGCCGACTACCCAGTGGTGGGGGCAGAGTCCTTCCTCGAGCCATGCCACCGCTGCATCGATGGCTTGGAAACCCAGCCTTGTCGTTCTTGGTTCGTACGATGTTTCGGACACCCATCCATGACGTCTATTGCGGCATGCGCGGGTTTCGTAAACAGTGGCAGCAAAGTCTCGATCAACGGTGTACCGGCATGGAGTTCGCTACCGAAATGATCATCAAAGGGACTTTGTTCGGAGCGAAGATTGGTGAAGTTCCTATCACGCTTCATCCCGATGGCCGCGTCAACTCGAGGTCTCATCTGCGCACCTTTCGAGATGGTTGGCGCACGCTTCGCTTCTTCTTGCTCTTGAGCCCACGTTGGACCTTCTTGCTCCCTGGCGCACTACTTGCGATCTTTGGTTTGGCTCTTTGCTTGCTCGCATTGCCGCAGTTGATGATCGCGGGCGCGGCCTTGGATGTGCATACGCTACTCATCGGGACTCTGTCGGTTCTTGTGGCATCGCAGTGGGTGTGGTGTGCCATATTGGCTAAGACTTTTGCGATCTCAGAAGGGATCCTCCCGGAGAACCGCTGGGTCTCATTGTTTAATCGCATACTACCACTCGAACGATTGCTCGTTGTCTCGTGCGCTATGATCGGGATCGGTATCGCATGCATCGGATGGATTGCATGGTCATGGGCCGAATCTGGATTTGGAGCTTTGGATTACGCTCGAACCATGCGTTGGGTTATCCCAGGTAGCGGCCTGATCGCTCTCGGAGTGCAGTGCATAGCGAGCAGTTTCCTGATGAGTGTGCTGCGGATGGCCCGTGTGCGATAATCGTCTCATGAAACGACATCCATTCCTGCATCCGTTGCTCCATCCAAGGGTGTTCCGATGGATCCTGTGTTTGTCGCCGGGAGTGGTTGCATTTTTCGTGGCGGCACTTGTTTCCCTATGGGTGCCCCCCTATCCCAATCTCCATGACGACTTCGGCAATCTGCTCGTCGCCGACACGCTTTGGCACGGTCGAGTCAGCAATCCGACTCCGCCCTCGCATGAGCTGTTGCAGACCTTCCATGTCATTGTCGAGCCGACTTACGCCGCGAAATTCCCGATCGGTATGGGCGCGATGCTCGCGATGGGGAAACTTTTGTTCGGCGAGTGGCACACGGGCATGTGGCTCGCCGCAGGCTTGGCTTGCTGTTCGATAACTTGGATGCTCCTCGCCGCTCTTCCCAAGCGATGGGCATGGACGTTTGGCATGTTCGCTGCACTGCATCCGATGTGGCAAACCGGATGGTCCCAAGAGTACACCAATGGATGGTTAGCAATCGCGGCTATGGCGTTCGTGATCGGTGGAATGCTTCGCATGAACCGATCCAGCGTGAATAGGGCATGGCCTGCCCCCGTAGCTGTGGCATGCGGATTAGTGCTAGGAATTTTTTCTCGACCCTTTGAAGTTGCCCTCCTCTCATCGATCTTGGGGATGGGGTTAGCCATCGGTCGGGTGCGAGAGGGTCGATTGCTTCACGCTTCGTTTTGGAAATCGATCGCACCTGCGGGAGCCGTGTTGGGACTCGGTTTCATTTTGCAGGGCACCATCAATCAACAGGTGACCGGTTCGTGGCTGAAGCTCCCTTACCAACTCCATGAAGAACAATATGGGGTCGCGCCGGTTTTTATTTGGCAAACACCTCACGAACCAGCATTAGGGCATCGATTCCAGGAACAGGTTCAATTTCATCGCGTCTGGTCGCTGGGATCCTATACCGCTTCTGCATCCTGGCCCGGGTACGCAAGACTGATGAGTAACCGCGTTTGGCACATGATGAAAAACTGGGGTTGGATCTTGGTGACCGCTCCCTTTGCGGTAGTTGCCGCACCTCGCTTGCGTGCGAGGTACGGAGTGATCCTCGTGGCCGCGGTGATCGCGCTAGCGATTATCAACTGTGTCCCGTGGTTCTTTCCCACTTATGTTTCGCCACTCATTCCGGTAGCCATTCTCTTATGCGCCGTGGTGATGCACTATGGACTCATGACTCTTGCACGCAGCAAACGAGAGATCCATGGCGAAAGTTCTCGCAGGCAAAAGATGGTCATGCTCGGCTTAGTTGCAATGCAGGCCTTGGGATTGGTGATGGCGACTCGTAGCATGGTGGTGTCCGCGGCACAGGATCCGAACTCGCCAAGCCAATGGTTTATGAAACGAGCGAGTGCTGAGGCAGACTTGCTGGCACGCGCAGGCAATCATCTGGTCATCGTTCGTTATGCGCCCGGCCATGACTTCCATCACGAATGGGTCTTCAACGGCGCGGATCCCGTAAATGCGCGAATCGTTTGGGCGCGTTGGGACGAGTCCCTGCTACCGCAACTCCTGATCGATTATCCCAACCGAAACACATGGACGATGGAAGTCTCCATGGATGACTCTTACCGTATCATTGCCTATCAAAGCAAAGATCCATCGGAATGACCGATGGATCTTGTAGGGTATCTGAGCGTTGTTAGCTGAAGACTACGCGGCTCTAGTTGCCACCGAACGGATCGTCCGATGCGGGTGGTGCCGAACTACCACCGAACGGATCATCCGATGCAGGGGGCTCACCCTTGTTCGAATCTCCGGGCGCATCGCCAAACGGATCGTTGGTCGCAGGAGCAGTAGGCTTGTTCGATTCCGGCATCGGGGTCGGAGTCCCCTTGTTGAGATCTAGACCTGGAGCAAATGGATCATTCGCTGCGGGTACGGGGGTCGGCGGTACATCCGAATCGCGAGGTGCGACGGCAGGAGTTCTTCGCGATTCCTCGTATCGAGCACGCTGCATTTGGAGATACTTGTCTCGCGATGCCAGGCGTGCACTGCGTCGAACCGATTCGATCGTGCAACGAGCAGCCCCTTGCACCCGTTCCAGTGCCTTGCCAACGTTCACGACTTTCTGGCCGTTGATCTCGAGATCTGCCGCAGTCTGAAAATCGGCCGTGCCCGCAGAGGTGTCACCACCCAAAGCAGAAAGACAGAGTCCGCGATAGTAATAAGCACGTGGATCCTTGCTGCCAGCGGCTATTGCTTGATCGAGCAATTCCTGAGCGCGGGCTACGTCGCCTCGGTAGTAAGCGTGAACGGCGTGGCCGTACACATCGTCGAGCGGATCCTGAGCACGCGCTGCCATTGTCGCTGCGAACCCAACAAGTAGCAAAGCCAGTGGGGAAAATCGAAGTTGCATGAGTTCAATTCCAAAAAGACAGGGAACAGTACAGTCGCTCTATATACTAGTTGCGGCCGGAGGGGTTGCAAACGCGACCAACCGCAAAATCGGTACTCGTTCCCTCTGGACTTTTTACCCCTTTTCCAAGTTACAATTCCAGAACTTCGGAAAGCGGGCGAATTTGGATGATGCGACGAAGTGTTGCTACTTGCACAGGAATACTGCCCCCACGGGAGTCAATGCATGTGATTTCTCGCATTATTTACGGATTTCGCGCCTATTTAGGGGGTTGCTGGAATGGGCTGTCGCTGGTGATCGTCCTAGCGGTGGCTGCCACCATCCCCATTCTGCAGTTTGCCAGCCTGGGTTACATGCTGGAATCCTCGGGGCGAATTGCCCGCGGAATGCCCGCAAGCCGCTGCTTTCCCGGAACTGCGATCGCCGGAACGATTGTCTCCTCTGCGATTTGGATCGGGCTGACATGGCTCCCTGTTTGGCTCGTCGCCGACTTTGCATACAGTGCGGAATTGATCGAGCCGGGTTCCGGTCGAGCTCAGGGCTTGCGGTTCGGAGCCCAGGTCCTGGCAGTGCTGTGGGTGATTTGGTCCGCGTGGGCGCTCTTTCGCGGCGGCAGGTGGTGGCACTTTCTATGGCCAGCCCCGATCCGATTTGTGAAGACCATCTTTCGTTTGCAAACTTGGAGAGAAGCGGAAGATCGACTTTGGGACTGGGTCGCGTCGCTGCATTTGTTTCGTCTCATGAAGCTCGGCTTTTTGGGGACGCTCGTGGCGGTCGCCTGGCTGGCTATTCCTGCGATTCTCATGATCTTTTCGCTGACCACCCCGAACAATGCGGCTCCCGACAACGGACCCCTGGGATTGATCGGGTTGGTTGGGGCTTTGGGGATGCTGTGGGTGCTGATGTATCTCCCCTTTCTGCCCATTCATATGGCGAGTGAGGGTCGCTTGCTCGCGGCTTTTGACCGCAAAGGCATA
>JBILVV010000063.1:0-16312 GCA_044370255.1 Pirellula sp. | reverse complement strand
TCCGGAGGTTGTATTGGTGGTTCGATCGAAAGTGTAGAGCGTGGTGTAGTTTGTGCCGCCGTTGGAAGATACTTGGAACGAGATCGAGGAATTGGCAGGATTGTCGTCTAACGTGCTGTTGTAGAAGAACGATACGGTTGCTGCATGTGCGCCGGAAAGGTTGGCGTCTCGATAGATCCAATTCGTGTTATTTGCGGGCTGGATGCGCAGCTGGCCGCCGGTGATCAGTTGATCACCGGTTCCGGCCCCGGCACCCCCAGCATCGCTTTCGGTCCAACTCCCTGTGAAGTTATTGGTCCCATTGTTGTTCGTGTAGGCCGCCGTTCCGAAATTATCGATCAATGTGTAGGTCACCATCGTGTGGTTCCAGTCGTTCTGGAAATCATCCGAAAAGGTGACCGAGGTTTCGATGTTACCGACGCGATACTCCAGATCCCAATCGCCCCCCAGCGTGACATGGCCGGTCGCATCATCGCTCGCGGCAACATCGCTCGAAGTATGGAACGCCAGTTGATCGACAATGCCTCGTCCGTAGTCGGTTTCCGCGAGAGAGCAACCATACAGAATGAGATCTGCATCCTCGGTGAGATAATCAGAGATTTGAGCGATCTGCGTTGATTGCGACGATATGGTGTCTGCGTTCACCCAGTCCGAACCAAACTGAAAACCAGCGGCCGTGCCGTGGGTAACGAAGTGGATCGCGTCAAACTGTATTCCGCGATCAACTAAGTAGTCGTGGAGTTGCTCCCAGCCCGATGAAGAACGATCCACTACATACACTTCATATTGCGTATTAGGATCCTGGCGGATCCCTGCCAAGATCATGTTGGTATCCGGCAGATTGTCCCCTACCAAGACCAACTCATGCCGGGCGACCAAGTCGAAGTCCGATCCGGACAGCTCAAAGAATCCTAAGTCAGCCTCCTGAAAGGAATCATCGCTCCCTACATAATCCTGAGACGCTGAGTACTCCTGAGACAGCGAGGAAGGCATGTGCACATCGTCTACCGCCAAGGCCAACGTCCCATCATCCATCAGCAGTGTTTCAATCTGCTGAAATGTGGACTCGATGGCCTGTTCATGGAAGCCAGTATCCGCCTGGTTGGCGTGAACCGTCTGGTCCAAGACCGATGTGTCGATGCAGGAAGCGGAGAGAAGGATTCTTCGCTCCAGATCCTGGATTCGCAGGGAGGGACGATTGTTTGGGGTTTTGAACTGGCTCACGGCTTGTCGACCTCAAAATGACGACATCGATTGGAAGAGACTTCGACACCTGGGAAAAATACCCCACAAAGAGAATCCTTAACCTTCGCCCGGCCTGGGAAGATGAAGTAAGGAGTGACACCCCGGCAGGTTGGATGGACTTTGCGGGGAATTCAGGCAACCATCGACTCGGGGGATTGGGAAGACAAAGCCCTCGCAAATGCGCAAAACCTCACCGTCGGATTAACCGTTACAGCCTGCCTGTTTGGTATAGGACGATCACGTTTATGCGATACCGGTGATACAGGCGTTGATACTGGTTGAGCCGTTACAACCGGAATGCCGATGGAACGGACGATCGGGTGCGATAGGTGAATACTCTTGCGCTGTTAGAGCGCATCGCACAAGTGCCTGCCGGGATTGGCCAGATGCTGCAACTATTGGAAGAAAAACCGAGTACCAGGAAGCAGAGCGCAGTGCGTTCTCGTGCAATCCCTACGTACTTGGCGATCTGGTTCGGCCTGGCTCTCATGGCAACCCTGGGGTGCCGCGTCGGCCCCGATTACCGTCGACCCTCTGTTCCACTCCCCGCCGACTGGGAAATCGAGGCCCAGAGCATTTCGATGGAACAGCAGCAGGTTCTGCGGTGCTGGTGGCAGCAACTCAACGCGCCCGAACTCGACTTGATGATCGAACGGGTGGTTTCGGCGAACTTGTCGCTCCAAGAAGCCCTTCACCGCATCGAGGAAGCTAGGGCAATCGAACGTGCGACCGCTGCGCTGAGGCGACCGGATGTTTTTGCGACCGGATCCTCCCAGTACCGATTATTCAGCAAGACAGGTAATGCATTCATTCCTCAAAGCAATGCCTTTCAGCTGAATTCCATGGGTTTCGACGCCTCTTGGGAACTAGATTTTTGGGGCAAACTCAAGCGTCTGAGCAATGCGGCTGTCGCGGACAGGCAGGCGATCACGGAGGCCTATCACGACTTGATTGTGTCTTTATGTGCGGAAACTGCGAAAACATTTGTGGAGGCTCGGGTCCTCCAAACGCGTTTAGCGATCGCTGAACGGAACATGGAAATCCAGTCCGAGTCGGTGAAACTGGCAGAAGCCAAACAGAAGGCAGGGTTGGTCACCCACCTGGATGTCGCGCAAGGGATGGCGGAATTCTACACGACTCAATCGTCTGTTCCGCTATTTCGTCAGCAGTTGCAGCAGGCCGCGTTGCGGCTTTGTGTGCTTCAAGGAAGCATGCCAACCCTCCAAGGGCTCGAGCAGTTGGGATCGGGTTCTATTCCCGAAGTTCCGATCGACTTGAGTTTCGGCGTTCCCCAGGACTTGCTCCGTCGCCGTCCCGATATTCGCAAGGCCGAACAAGACATGATCCGTGAATGCGAACGCATCGGGGTTGCCAAGGCAGATTTGTATCCGCAACTCAGCTTGACCGGCATCATCACGGTCGATTCCCGAAACATTGATACACTCTTCCGCGGTGACAGCCTGACTCATACCGTTGGCCCTTCACTGCGGTGGAATATCTTGAGCATGGGACGAGTGCGGAACAAGATCGACGCGCAAGATGCTAAATTCAAGCAATCGGTCGCCAAATATCGAGAAACCGTATTAGCAGCAACCGAAGAGGTCATGGGTTCCATGGTAGCTCTCAATGAAGAACGGGATCGCGCCTTCTCCTTGAGTCGGGCAGCGATCGCTGGCAAGCAAGCGGTCGACTTCTCGCTCGAGCAATACCGAACCGGATTGGTGAACTTTCAAGCTGTCCTTGAGTCGCAGCGTCAATTGCTGTTATCCGAAGAGTCGCTGGCGAGCAGCCACGGTCAGGTCGCATTCAATATGATCCGCACATACAAGGCCGTCGGGGGCGGATGGGAACGACCGGATAGCGCAACAACCGAGAACTACACGATCGTGCAAGAGAAGGTGATCGAGAGCGTGCCGGAGGAGTCGGTCGAAAGCGTTTCGAAAGATTAGTGGCAAGCAAAACCCAAGGACGCAGGTTGCTTTCGTATCACGACTCCCCCTCGGGAGACTTCATTCCGAGTTGCTTCATCTTTCGATAGAGGTTGGAGCGTTGCAGACCCATGCGCTCGGCAGCCTGTGTGATGTTTCGCTGTGCTGCCTTGATCTGTTGTTCGATGTAGCGGATTTGAAAATCCGCGGTGGCATCGGCAAGCGTTTGTGACAGATCGATCGTCTCCGACGATGGTGACTGATCACTGCGAGGTGATCGAACGAAATCGATATGCGATTCCTCAATCGTTTCCTCAGTGGTCAGATATGCGATGCGTTCGATCACGTTTCGCAGTTCGCGTACATTGCCCGGCCAATCATGCGACAGTAGCCGACGTTTCGCAGAAGCGGAAAGAACAGGCTTGGATCGACCGATCTTGCCGCAGAATGTGGTCAAGAAGAAATCGGCCAATTCCAACACATCATTTCCTCGCTGCCTCAAGGGTGGCAACTGAATCGCTACAACAGTCAACCTAAAGTAGAGATCTTCACGAAACTTTTTCAGCCGTACCAAATCGACTAGGTTTTGATTCGTAGCTGCGATGACTCGCACGTTGACCGGAATCGGCGATGAACCTCCCACGCGTACGACTACCTTTTCTTCGAGAACGCGCAGCAGTTTCGCTTGGCCTGCTAAGCTCATGTCGCCGATCTCATCGAGAAACAGCGTGCCGCCGGACGCTAACTCAAATTTTCCAGTTCGCGTTTCGTGCGCATCGGTGAACGCACCCTTCTCGTGCCCGAACAGTTCACTTTCGAGGAGGGTTTCGGTGATTGCAGCGCAGTTTACCGCGATGAAGGGTTCGTATCGCCGTTTGCTTTGATAATGGATTTGCCGGGATACGACTTCTTTACCGGTACCATTCTCACCCAGAATCAGCACGGCTAAATCGGTGTCTCCCACGCGCGCGATGGTCGATTTGAGAGTCTTTATCTCTGGGGAATCTCCGATCAATTGAATCTGCTGCAGAGCGTCAGCCGTCAACCGATCTCGCGTCTCAACCAACCGTTGCATCGTTTGCGTATTGGCGAGAGCGGCCGATGCATGACGGGCCAATTCGATTAAGTCACGCTCATCCTGTGGATCGAATCGGCCATCGACATGATTGATGACTTCGAACACCCCCATGGGCTTGCCGCGCGCATCGTTCATCGGCACAGCGAGCAGCGAATCGGTTCGATAGCCGCTGCGTGTATCGACGCGTCGATCCACTTCATCGTGCGGATCGGAGCGATCCCACCGACGAGGCTGCTGACTCTTGAGCACTTTGCCCGCTACTCCTTTGTCGTCGGCAACACGAAGAGGCTTGCCCGACATCCCGAGTGCCGGATGACCCACCAACTCGCGGGCATTTTTATCCCATAAAAAGATGCTCGATCGATCGCATCGGAGCAGCTGAGTCGCAGCCTTTGCCATCTCTTCCAGGAGTTGCTCCAAGTTTTGATGAGAATGCCAATTGGCTGCGACATCGAGGATCTGAGTGAGTCGCACCAACTCGCGAGTCTTGTGATTCTGACGGGACCATGCATCGACTGCCTGCCCCATCAACTGAATCGGTTCCATCAACGTCTCAGAGATCGCTGGCGATGCAACACCGTGGCAACACAGAACCAAGTCGCTGTGAGTCTTGGACGGGACCGGAAAGTAAACCCAGGGTGCGATATGACGAACCAACCGTGCGTCTAGGCTCTCACTCGCATGCAAGGAATCGGGACCGACGGCTGCAGGCCTTCCCACTTGCAACACTCGCTTCCACGACCCCTTGGTCGCCGATAACAAGACCATGTGTTGGATATGCCAATGGCTTCGAGCCCAATCAAG
The DNA here is from genome assembly GCA_044370255.1 of Pirellula sp. GTDB lineage: Bacteria > Planctomycetota > Planctomycetia > Pirellulales > Pirellulaceae > JBKCUI01. The sequence goes on along the minus strand of JBILVV010000063.1, from coordinate 11,257 downwards.
AGGCTCGATGAGTAACCTTTCAAGAGTGCTCGCGTTTTCGATCGATGCGAGAAGCAAACTGGCAAAGGCGCTGGTGGTCATCAGTACCCACGTCGGGATGAGGCGTTCATTCGTCCGCCATGGTTTCCTGGGGTTCAGGTAGGAAGAAACAGAGGATCGTTCCGATCAGTGCATACCCCCCCGCAACGATCGCTCCCACCATCGCCATCTTGCCCGGATCAGGTGGCTTTGCTGCAGAGAACGTTAGGGTCAACCAAGCTGCCGCGGTGCCGAGGATTCGACCTCCGATGTTCGCAGCGAAACTCTCTCCCGTACCCCGCAAATGAAGCGGGAACACACGCGGTATGTAGTTCCCCCAGAAACTAAACTGAGCAACCACCAAGAACCCTGCAGCGAAGACCCCCAACTGAATCCAAAAAAGGGAATCCTCCTGCTTGATCGCTGTACTGATCCAATAGAAAAGAAGGGGAACAAAGATCAGCGCCGGGATCTGGAAGATGCGAAGCAGGTTGCGACGACTGACGATGATCAATGCCAAAGCAGCCAATGCAAATCGGCCTACCAATCCGCCAATCTCCTGCCAGATCGTCACCTTGGCGACCGCTTCATCTCGAAAATTCGCAGCCATCCCCTTCAACTTACCCGGCGGCACCGGCTTGCCGTCCTTGGCCTCCAGTTTCGATGCCTGCGCGGCCGCTTGAGCATTCGCTTCCTTGACCACCGAAACATGACCATTCAAAATTTGAGGCAATTGTTGAATCGCTCCAAACGCGATCCCGTAGCTAGCGGCGAACATGAGGGTGGTGATGACCGTCGTGGCGACCAGGCCCGGCGAGAAGAGTTGCAGGATACTGGGACGCTTGAGTTGCCCCGCGAGTTTCTTCTGCTGCCACTTCGGTGACTCAGGCAGAAACGGGCGTATGAAGATCAATGGCAAAGCAGGGATCACACCCGAAATCAGTGTATACCGCCATGCTTCATGTTGACCGTAGATCGCGGGAACTTGCTGGTTCTGTGCCAGCCAAGCGGCGATGATATTCGCACCGCCGACCATCAAGCCGCCGACCGAGGAAAAGGCTTGCGTGTACCCGAGTACTTTCTCTCGTTGCTTGGGTTCATCGAAGAGCTCCGCCAACCAAGCGACCGCTGCGACGAACTCCACACAAACGCCGACGAAGACCAAGCATCGAAAGAAGAGAAGTTGACTGAGGCTCGTACTGAACCCTGCAGCCATCGCCGAGAATGCGTACAGCAGAATACTTCCCGTGAGCACCCGTCGTCGACCGAGGAGGTCTGTTAGGTAGCCTCCGAGCAAACCGAATACCCCCCCGGCGAGAGCGGGGACAAAGAAGAGCATTCGAGCCCAAAAAATATAGTTATCACCCCCTGGAAGCCATAGCTCGTTGGCCTTTGCGGCATCTATGCCGCCGTCGATCAGCGCCTTGACTTCGCCACTGCTCAAGGCTGCAATCGCTGGCTTGATAATCAGGGGTAGCATCAAGAGTTCATAGATGTCGAACGCGAAGCCGATAGCGGCCATGATGCAGATCAGCCAGATCGCTCGCGAACTCGGGGAAGCATTGGCTGATGAAGATAGATTCGAAGACATACGATGCAGGTAAGGCAAAGAGGTAGGAATTGCGATGGCTACGGAGTCTCAAGCATATCGGCAAAGGTGTGCTCGTGCCATGGCTCACCGGTTCCTCCTTGGTATCTGGAACGAAAACAATTCCCGCGATTAAAAAGCCAAGACCAGTTTCGGAGACTCGCTCTCTCCTGCCCGACGGGCTTTGACTCGAATATAGGGGGGCACGAACCGGCTTCGATGCCCCATGCTTCCTGGAGTCCCGTCTGGCCGAGTGTGGTCAGGTTCAGAGAGGTCTTCGATCACCATCCCCGAGCGGCAGATCCCTCCGAGCAGTACTTCGAAGCTGTGGGCGTACTCGACCGTATTGGGTTCTCGCAACCAACTGGTCTCTCCCGCGCTAACGCTTTTCGCGGCAGCTCCAATTTCTGTTTCGATCGCATAGCTTCCATCTCGAGACTGCAAGGATGCTTGAAGATTCACGGGCTGCTTATGTTGCGAGATATACAGACCACCCGAACGCAGTACCCTTGCCACTTGAGAAAACACTTCGATGGGATCGCGAACATAACATGTGCTCACCGGATGAGCCACGAGATCGAATTCGCTCTCGCGAAACATACTCAAGTCGCGCATGGTCCCTTCGACGATCCGGAGCTTCATTCCGAAACGCTTTGCCGCCTCGCGATCGCGCTCGAGCATTGCGGGGCTGATATCCAGGACCGTGACGTCGGCTCCGGCGGCCGTGTACAGCGGTCCCTGACGGCCACCTCCGGCGGCCAAACACAGGACGCGCCACCCGCGAATGCTCGGTCCCAACCAGCCGCGAGCATCCAGCGTTGCCAACGGGTTGGCCAGTTCCGCAGGGGATACTGGAACGGTGAGGAAATGATCGCGCTGGGCCATCGCGTCATAGGCGCGACGATTGATGGATTCAACCGAATCATCGTTGGGAAAATCGACTTGCATGTAGGACATCTTACTCGATTTGCGGAAACTTGAGGAATTCCATCGGCATCGTCTCGAGCATCCTTCACCGCGCCAACCGGACTCGATTCCTAAAAACGTACGCAACTCCATGCCCCACTCGATGCGACCGGTTCACTTCATGCCATAGTCGAATGTTGGAGTGCGCTGTGCAATCTCACATCATGCCTTGCAAGAATACCGAATATGAGTTCCGTCATCGCGAATCCGATCTTTCGAAACATCCTTCGGGGTATTTTGATTTGGGCTCCTCTTTGGCTTGGTACAACCGCGTTATTCGGCACTCTCGGTATCCTTTACATCCTGTTCCTCAAGCAGGATCAGTTCCTTGCATCGCAAGCGATCCTCGTGCGCGACGAAGCGAACGGTGCAGTGATGCGATTGGGACGTTTCCAAAGCCAAGCCGAAATGAAGGCAGCTCAGGAAACCATATTGGAGATGGCCAAGAGTCACCAAGTCGTACGCGAAGCGCTCGGAAAAATCGGTCCTGAGCCATCGCTGTTTTCTTTGCCCTGGGAAACCGCAGAAGCGTTTCCATCCATCCGTCAGATCGAAGAGTTCGCCAAGTCATCCCTCTCCATTCACGCTCCCAAAGGAACGGAATTCGGTGTCACCGAAGTGATCTACATCGACATCAAAAGCAGTACCCAAAGTCGATCGATCGATCTCAATAAAGCGTTGTGCGATGCCCTCGAGAGTCGGCTTCAGCAAGTCCGAACGGCTCGAGCCGATAGTGTGATTGCGGAACTTATGTATGCTCGGGATGCCGCCAAGGCAGAAGTCACGGAGGCGACCGACCGATTGCATGAAATGGAACGGGAGGCCGGTACCGACCTCAGCGATCTTCGAGGCATGACCGACATGATCGCCGGTGCATCATCGGCTCGCTTGGAATACGATCAGATCAAGAACGAATTGAGACAGACTGAGCAAAATCTCCAGCAACTGCAGTCCGATCGCGATTTGCTTCGCAAAGCCATCGGAGATCCCGCATCATTCGTCATCGCGCCCGGTACGATGCTCAACAACCAACCGGGACTCAAGCGATTTCGAGAGGGTCTCGTCGATGCGCAGATCAGCGCTTCGCAACTCTCGGGTAAATTTACCGAGGAACATCCCCTGGTGATCGCCTCGACCTCTGCTCAGAACACCATCATCCAGAGATTTTCTCGCGAGCTGCGAGCTTCGACCGAAAGCATTGAAGCGGACATTTCCGTAATCGAGAAAAAACGAGAACGACTTGAATCGCAGAAATCGATGCTCGAGGGTCGATTATCACGGCTCGCGGACAGCCGCGCCATCTATGCGAATTTGGCGAGCGATGTGAAGTCGCGAAACACCATCCTCGAAAACGCCGAGAAGGAATTGGCCGAAGCGACCGCGGCTCGCGATTCCTCCAAGTCGACGAGCCTGTTGACCCGCCTGGATGCACCGATCGTCAGCGACAAACCAATCGGCCCAGGCAAAACAACGTTGGCTGTCGTCTGCACCGCAGCTGGACTCGCATTTGGACTCGGGATCGTATTTCTGATCACCCCCATCGATGCCGGACCAACTTTCGGACGTCGTATCAGCGATCGCTTTTACGGCCGACGGCACACCGACGCGGTCTCCAGCGAATCGTCCAACAGCAGTTCTGCAAGCACCTCCGATGCACGTTCTCCCAATACCAGTCCTGCGGCAGTGGAACGGGCCTTTCGGGATGTGAGCCTTCGATCTTCCACTGAAAACACAACAGGATCGCAAGATTTTGAGACCGATGAGGAGGAACCGCGAGCCAAGCCGAGGGCATCCTCTCGAAAAACCGATTCGCGTGAAGGCTGATTTCGAAGACTCTCTCGCTCTTGTTTGCCCCCCGAGATTGTTTTCGGCTACCATGATCAGTATGAAGGGATTGCGAGTCATCAAGTCGTTCCGTCGGTATCGGTCCACCGCACGAATCTATGTGGGTGCGTTGTGCGCGTTCTGGTTTTTCGGTGTGCACCCGTTCCTAGGTGTACACCAAGTTTTTGCGCAGTCAGTATTCACCCTCGATTGGACGAATCCTCAAACCGAGTACCCGCTCGGTGTTGGGATTCCCGTACCGTCTTCATGTCCTGTACGACTGTCGATGCGACTACCCAGACCACCGATGGGTGTACCGTCCTACAGCTTGGTCCAGTTCGAAGTCAGACCAGCCCTTGGCCGTACTTTTCCTAACGACGGGACCGTCACCGTTCGCATGAAGTGCGGATGGTATAGTTCGGATCAGGACAATGTCATCATCAACATTCCAGTCCGCGCTGGTACCACCATCTCGGAATCTGAAATGATCGCTCGATTCGGAACGAATAACACCAACTGGATTTACATCGACGGACAATGGAACGGTCGCACCTTCGATTGCCTGAGCGGACAAGCGAACATGCCCTGGACAAACTCCGATGGGTTGCCCATGAGGTTGCGATTGCACTCGACCGAATCGGTCGCAAGCGAGAGCGCCGATGTGAGAGATGCATTTAAGCGATTTCAAGAGTCGACGATTCCCTATTCACCCATCAATGAACTACCCAGCAACGGAACAAATCTCAGCTTTACCACGGGACAACTCAGCCAGAAAGAATGGGTGGCCGATATTACTAGGATGCCAAAGTCTTGGCTCCTTTTCGCTCACTTCAATGATATCTGTATCTCGCTCGATGACTTTCGCAAATTGGATGACGCGGGACGTAGTATACTGACCAAATATTTATGGTGTGGCGGTCGCTTGGAAGTGTTGGCAGCGAATGGCCCCCCCGACCTCGAAGGCCTCATCTTTGCGAATTGGGAACGGCGCCTGACCCTCAGCACTACTAAAAAACAAATCTACCAAGCGGGAATGGGAACCGTGATCTTGGGACAAACAACCCCAAGCGCGGATTTGCACATGTTGCCTAGCAGCGAGCGAAGCCGATTGGCTCGTCTCTCCGGGGATATGGGTTCCGATTATTGGAATTGGTTGATTCCCGAAGTCGGCAAGACTCCGATCTGGACATTTCTGGCCATGGTATTGCTTATCGTCGGTGTCGCAACTCCGTCGATCCTGATCTGGAGCAGACGAATTCAACGCCGAGTTTGGACCATCCTGGCAATCCCCGTTTTGTCGCTGGCCAGTGTTGTGACCCTCTTTGTGTATGCAGCGGTGAAGGATGGATGGGGGTCGCTCGTTCGCATCCGTTCGATCACCTACCTTGACCCCGATGGCAACGGCGCCATATGGTCGCGCCACAATTACTTTGCTGGCACTCTACCCGATGGCAAAATTCGGATCGATGCCGATGCAGAGTTCATTCCCCTGCGAACCAGACAGTCTTACTCTTCTTTTCAATATCAGGACGAAACAGACCAAGACCAAATCTACTCCGGCATTCTTGCCCTGCGCCAGCAGAGACAGGTCAGCATCGCTCACGCAGTCAAAGATGTGAATCTCTTGCGGATGGAAAGCCGTATCGACTCTGAATCCGGGATGCCGGTCACCAAGAACATCTCCGAGTTAACGCTTCTCGCCACGGTATGCAGCGATGATGCTGGGCGATTGTTCCGGGCCGAAAACGTAGCACCGGGGCAAACGATTGCCTGGCAGGAAACCAACCTCGAGGAAGCCATAAAATGGCTCAAATCGATCTATGAAAGCCAAGGACTCTTTCTACCTGCAGATGCACCCGATTCGGGCTCCCGATCCATGTTCACTTGGCTTACGATGCCGAGCTACGGATGGAACAGAGGCGCAGCGGATGGTTTTCAGGAAGAGAAACTATGGCAGGATGAGTTCTCTACCTGGGGAGTGGACACCCCGCGAAAATTCGTAGCATTTGTCGATCGCGCCCCGCAACTGGAGAGGTGCCTCGATGACGCAGTGGAAACCGCCAGCCTCCACATGGTGGTCGGCCGCTGGCGCCCTCGAAGTCAAAAATCGGGGGAGCCAACTTCCCAAGCCCCCGAATCCGAGGGAAAAGGATTGCAACAATAGGGTTTTGGTGAAGAATAATGTGTCTGCCGAGGCAGATCTGTATCGGCCCCAGCCTTACAGCCCACCCACCACGTCTCGGTTACACAATCCCGTTATCCAAGCCACGCGTTGCCAAAAATCATTCGTCAACGGGTAACGACTGGTTCCCAACTGCGAGTTTTCTCTTTCCAAGATTGATCTCCGTCCTCGGAGTCCTGAAACGATGAAGCGTATAGCCCTCGTCGCTACCGTGTTCTTAAATCTGCTCGCGTGTCATTGCGCCTTTGTCCTCGCGGGCGGCATGGTCCAATACAACCGCGATATCCGACCGATCCTGAGCGAAAACTGTTTCGCTTGTCATGGACCCGATGTCAACAAACGCGCTGCCGATCTGCGGCTCGATGTGCGTGAAGCTGCAATCGACAAACGAGCGATCGTTCCCGGTCAACCAGATGCCAGCGCGATTTTGCAACGTATCGCGTCGACCGATCCGGAGGTGATCATGCCTCCACCGGAATCGCACAAGTCTCTCACGCAGCAACAAAAGGATCTGCTCAAAACTTGGATCGCCGAAGGGGCCGAGTACCAAGGCCACTGGGCCTTCATCGCTCCGGTCAAGCCGGAACTGCCACAGGTCCGCAATCCAACTTGGATTCGTAACCCCATCGATCGATTCATTCTCGCGGAACTCGAGCGACGTGGCATGGAACCATCTCCCGAAGCCGACCTGCGATCCCTGATCCGACGCGTATGTCTGGACCTGACCGGTCTGCCACCTACTCCTCAGGAAATCGATCGTGTCCTCTCCGATCCGTCTCCCGAGCGCTACGAGAATTACGTGGACGAACTGTTGTCTCGACAAGAATGGGGCGAGCATCGCGGCCGCTATTGGCTCGACTATGCGCGCTATGCCGATACTCATGGCATCCACTTCGACAACTACCGCGAAATGTGGTCCTATCGCGAATGGGTGATCAAGGCATTCAATCGCAACCTCCCCTTCGATCAGTTCACGATCGAGCAACTCGCAGGGGACATGCTCCCTAACGCCACACTCGACCAGCGGATCGCCAGTGGTTTCCATCGCTGCAATATCACGACAAACGAAGGTGGTGTCATCGAAGAGGAATATCGCGTCCTCTACGCTCGCGATCGTGTCGAAACGACAGGGCAAGTGTGGTTGGGGTTGACCGTCGGATGCGCTGTCTGCCACGATCACAAGTTCGATCCGATCACCCAGCGAGAGTTCTATCAGTTCTCCGCCTTCTTCAACAATACGACCCAACGGGTGATGGACGGAAACATCAAGGATCCTCCCCCAGTGATCGCTGTCCCCTTGGAAGCCGATCGCGAACGGTTCTTTGCTCTCGATGGCTTGATCGGCCAATCTCAGCAAGAAGTCGATAACCGACGAGTGCAAGCAAAACCCGGCTTCGACGCCTTTATCGCCGATGCGATCAAGCGACAAGAAATCCTCTTCCAATCATCCCCTGCCCAGGACGCGATTGAAACGCACATTCCGCTTCGATCGAGCGACCCGAAGATGATCTCTTTCATCCAATCGGGTCAGTATCAACAGATTCCTCTTGAGCGCGATGCAGTCCTAGCCCCAGGTCATCTCAGTGACGCTGCATGGCAAATCACGGCAGACCTCTTTCCCGCACTTCCTGCAGGAGATCTGGAAAAGGATCAAGCCTTCAGTGTCGCGCTCTGGGTGAAACCGGGAAACGACAACCAGGGTGGATCGCTGGTCGCCCGAATGAATGAAGAGGAAGATGCTCGCGGTTGGGACATTTGGATGGAGAATGGATCGATTGGAACGCACCTCGTTTCAAAATGGCCTGGAAACGCCATCAAGGTTCTCTCGCGTGCTCGACTGACCGCTTCCCGGTGGCAACATGTTACGATCTCCTACGATGGCTCTGGCAAAGCCGAAGGAGTCAAGATCTTCATCGATGGTGCCGAACAGGCGAAGAATATTGTCAGCAACAACCTGGCCGACACCATTCGCACCTCCGTTCCCTTGCGTATCGGACGTCGCCAAGTTCAATCCCCTGCGACCGATGCCAAAGTGCAGGACATTCGTATCTATCGCCGACTCTTGACCGGGGACGAACTCCAAGGCATCGCAAAGCTGCCGCGACTTCAATACTTAATCGGCAAACGAGAACGCAATCCGGAAGAGACCGAAGAGTTGTATCAATGGTATCTCGGCACCCATGACACAGAATACCAGCGACTGGTCGCCCAGCGCGATGCCCTCGCCGAAGAGAAGAAACAGATCCTCCAACGGGGGACGGTTGCTCATGTGATGAATGAGAACCCCGATACCCCGAAAGCCTATATCTTGATGCGCGGCGAATACGACAAACGCGCCGACGAGGTCCAACCTGACACCCCCAAGATCCTTCCCCCTATGCCTCCCGAGCTACCCAAGAATCGACGCGGGCTCGCACAGTGGCTCTTGCGAGAGGATCATCCGCTCACGGCACGCGTCAACGTCAACCGATTTTGGCAAGAGATCTTCGGCGCCGGTTTGGTCGCCTCGGCGGGGGACTTCGGAACCACCGGTCTCTTACCTACCCATCCGGAATTGCTTGATTATCTCGCTGTTTCCTTTCGAGAAGATGGATGGAACATCAAGAACTTCTTCCGCATGATGGTCACCAGTTCCACCTATCGACAATCGGCGAGTGTATCCCAAGAGAAGCTCGCCCTCGATCCATCGAACAAGTATCTTGCTCGCGGACCGCGGTTCCGAATGGATGCCGAGATGATTCGCGATCATGCATTGGCCGCGAGCGGCCTGCTGGTCAGCAAGATCGGCGGCCCCAGCGTCAAACCCTATCAACCCTCGGGCGTATGGGAAGCGGTCGCGATGCCGGAGAGCAATACTCGCAAGTATGTTCAGGATACGGGCGAAGGCCTCTATCGCCGCAGCCTTTACACATTCCTCAAACGAGCCGCCCCACCACCCAACATGGAAGTCTTCAACGCCACCGCTCGCGAGGTATGCATCATCAAACGGGAACGGACCAACACGCCCCTTCAGGCGCTGACGACTCTGAACGACGTCCAGTTTGTTGAAGCGGCGCGTATCCTCGCTGAGAAAACACTCGTTCAACATCCCGATGCCAATGATCCGGTAGCTCGTATGCAATCGATCGCACTCAAGCTGTTGGGGCGACCATTCCGTGGCGAAGAACTCGGCGTGGTGCAGGCGAGCTTGAACGAACTGCTCGCAGGCTTTCGAGGCAACGTCGATGCCGCAAAAGAGCTCTTAGCTATGGGAGCCACCCGTTCGTCCGATCAACTCGATCCTGCCGAACTGGCTGCATGGACGATGACCGTGAACATGTTGATGAACCTGGATGAGGTACTGACCAAATGAGTCGATTCCCAATGCGCGATCCATCGATCCATCCGCTATTCGAGGAATATGTTCGCGCCGAAACGCGGCGTCAGTTCTTTCGCAAGGGAGGCAATGCGCTCGGCGCCGCAGCCCTCGCGGCGCTCGGTGTCCCTCTGGCCCACGCCGCCGACGATATCCCTACCAGTGGTTTGGGCACTCTGCCGCACTTCCCACCCAAAGCCAAGCGGGTGATTTATCTGCATATGGTCGGTGGCCCTTCGCAAATGGACTTGTTCGATTACAAGCCGCAGATGAACGATTGGTACGACAAGGATCTTCCCGAGTCGGTCCGCAACGGTCAGCGACTCACGACCATGACCAGCGGCCAAGCTCGCTTTCCCATCGCTCCATCGAAATACAAGTTTGCGCAACACGGGCAATCCGGCATGTGGCTCTCGGAACTGCTCCCAGAGACCGCCAAAGTCGTCGACGACATGTGCTTCATTCGTTCGATGCACACCGAAGCCATCAATCATGAGCCTGCGATCACCCTGATGCAGACCGGCAACATGGTGACCGGTCGTCCATGCATCGGCTCATGGCTCTCGTATGGCCTTGGATCGATGAACAGCAGCCTTCCTACGTTTGTCGTATTGGTCGCGCAGCCCACCAATACGGAACAGATCCAAGCTATCTCCGCAAGGCTATGGTCGTCAGGATGCTTGCCCGGCGAACATGCTGGTTGCAGCTTCCGCTCCGCAGGAGATCCCATCCTCTACATCAACAACCCCAATGGGGTTTCTCCTGATCTTCGCCGCAAGACACTCGATGGCCTGAAGAGCCTCAACGAAATGAACTTTCGCGCCGTCGGCGACCCCGAAATCCACACGCGCATTCAGCAGTTCGAACTCGCCTTCCGCATGCAAGCGAGCGTCCCTGCGTTAACCAATATCTCCGACGAACCGCAGAGCACCATCGATCTTTATGGTCCCGAAGTGACCAAACCGGGATCGTTCGCCAACTCAGTGCTCCTGGCACGGCGCATGGTCGAACGCGATGTCCGCTTTGTGCAAATCTATCTCAACAATTGGGACCATCATGGCAACGTCTCTACGCGGCTTCCCTCGCAATGCAGAGACGTCGATCGACCCACGTATGGATTGATCAACGATCTCAAGCAACGCGGGCTGCTCGATTCGACCCTGATTATTTGGGGGGGCGAGTTCGGGCGAACGATTTATTCGCAAGGCGGCTTAAGCAAAGACAACTACGGCCGCGATCATCATCCCCGTTGTTTTACCATGTGGATGGCGGGTGGGGGCGTCAAGGGCGGGGCCATCTACGGCGAGACGGATGACTTCTCTTA
>JBILVV010000388.1:0-4790 GCA_044370255.1 Pirellula sp. | reverse complement strand
TGCTCGATGTCAATCGCGATGGTCGACTCGATGTCGTCGCAGGTTCCTTTATTCCAACGGCACTGGCCTGGTATGAGAATCCCGGACCAGAAGGTCTGCGGCTAGGGCATACTTGGACCAAACACGGTTGGGGCGATACGCAAGCATCCGAGAACGAGGCGCACTTGATGGTCGATGTCGACCGCGACGGGATCCTCGATTGGGTCGTCAATAGCTGGAACGCAAAGAACCCGATGACGGTATGGCGATTGGTCGACAACGGCAACCGAGACGGCAAGGCTGCATCGTACAGTCTCGAGAAACATGTGATCGGAAAGGCGGGCAACCAACACGGCATGGGAGTTGGCGATATCAACGGTGATGGTCGACCCGATGTCTTGTGCGGCCATGGTTGGTACGAACAACCCGAGAAGTGTTGGGAGACCGATTGGACGTTCCATGCGAACTGGAACATCCAAGGGAGCATTCCGATGCTGGTGGTCGATCTGGATCGAGATGGCAAGAACGATGTGATCGTCGGCCAAGGACACAACTACGGCTTGTACTGGTGGCGTCAAACAGGGCTCGGCGCGGATGGTGCTATCCAATACGAAGAAAAGGTCATCGACAAATCCTTCTCGCAACCGCATGCGTTAGCGATGGCGGATCTCGATGGCGATGGCCGGGACGAACTCATCACCGGCAAGCGTTACTATGCACACAACGGCGGTGATCCGGGTGGGCAAGATATGCCAGAGATTAACGCATACTCGTACGTCGATGGAAAATTCACCAAGTCACCGATCGAGCGAGGGCATGTAGGGATCGGTCTGCAGATCGCGACCGGTGACCTCGACGGCGATGGCAGGATCGATATCGCGGTGGCCGGCAAGAGCGGCACCTATGCACTGTTGAACCGCGCGCCATGAGCACGGCTGTCCACGAAACCTCGAAGAAGATCATTACGAATGTCGAACGCTGCATCGTCGGCAAACGCAAGCAGCTGATCTTGTCGTTGGTTTCGTGGTTCTCCGGTGGTCACATTCTGCTCGAGGATGTGCCGGGGGTTGCTAAAACGATGTTGGCACGCGCACTGGCGGCAAGTGTCGGCGGACGATTCAAACGGGTGCAGTGCACTCCCGACTTACTGCCGGGCGACATTACCGGTACCTCGATCTTCAATCAAAAGACGAGCGAGTTCGAGTTTCGGCCGGGACCGGTGTTTGCGAACATCTTGTTGGCCGACGAAATCAATCGCACGACACCGCGAGCCCAATCGGCATTGCTCGAGGCGATGGCCGAAGCGAATGTTACGGTCGATGGCAAGACGCACGTGTTGCCACCTCCGTTTCTGGTCATCGCAACCCAGAACCCCATCGATCATGAAGGGACGTTCCCGCTCCCCGAGGCCCAGCTCGACCGCTTCTTCATGAAGTTCACGTTGGGGTATCCTTCGATGGAAGAGGAACTGCGGATGATCCAGTTGCTGGAGACCGAGCACCCGATCCAGAGTCTCGGAGCTGTGGTGACGATTGAGGAGATGCTCGATACGCAGGAGATGGTCAAACGGGTTTATGTCGATCCCAAGGTGCGGCATTACATATTGCAAATCGTGCATGAAACGCGCGGACATTCCGATCTATCGCTCGGTGGTGGACCGCGAGCTACCATCGCACTGTTTCGCGCATCGCAAGCGATGGCGGCCATTCGAGGCCGCGCGTTTGTGCAACCCGATGACGTCAAACGGATCGTCGGACCGGTGCTGGCGCATCGGCTGATCCTGAGACCTGAAAGCCGTCTGCGCCGACAGACCTCCGAACAAATCCTCGATGCGATCGTCGCGGAGATCGCGGTTCCTACCTTGGACGAACCGGCGCGGTGAGCGATGGCCATCATACCGATTGTCGCGGTGCTGTTGATCTTTGGGATGCTGACCGGCACGAGTTTGTTTTCGCTGGGGGCCAGTACGTTTCTGATCGCGGTCGAAGTTTCGCGACATCTCTCCAAACGGTGGGCCGAATCGGTATCCGTAGAGCGCCAAGAACATCCGTCCGAGATCCAGGTCAGCGAGTCGTTCACAGTGGGCCTGCAGATCAAGAATGCCAGCAGCTACTGGATCCCATGGATGATCATCGAGGATCGATTGCCTCGCGTTGCGATCAAGGCGCCGCCAGTTGCACTTGAACTGTTAGGGAAGGCGATTCGATTGCAGTCCTTTGCATCGCGGCAGAATGGACTTTTGACGTATACGATTCGGAGCAAACGTCGCGGATACTTTCAAATGGGACCGACGATCCTCGAAACCGGCGACTTGCTCGGTCTGCATCGCAGTTATCGGGTCGTGAACCAACCTCGCTATATATCCGTGCTGCCGCGTATCGTACCGATGGAAGGGCTCGAGATCGCGAGTCGTCGGCCGATGGGGGAGATGCGTGTTCAGGATCGAGGTATGGAGGATCCCACGCTGATGGCTGGCATCCGGCAATATCAAGCGGGTGATCCTATCAATCGCGTCCATTGGAGAGCAACCGCGCGCACCGGAGTACTGCACACTCGGATCTTTCAGCCGACCTGTTTGCAGGGAGCGATGTTGCTGGTCGATTTGCATGAGGCATCGAATCCAAAGCATAACGAACCGGTGCGTTCGGATCTGGCAGTGACGGCTGCGGCATCGATCGCTCATATGCTCTACATGATGGGGCAACCTTTTGGATTGATTAGCAACGGCCGCGATGCGGCGGATCGCGTGCGGGCAGTCTCGTCGCAAGGAACGTATGCCGACCATAGCGAGGCGGTGAAGAATATCGACATGCGGGCTAGAAGCGAACGGTTGCGCCCTGTGGTTTTGCAAGCCAATCGAGGACCAGAGCATTTCGCCGAAATGCATCGCTTGCTCGCTCGGCTCGAACGGACCGATGGATTGACATTGCCGCAACTGATTTCAGAGACCGAGAGCCGACTGCCGAGGATGCTGTCGGTTCTGGCAATCGTGCAACAGGTTGACGAAGCATGCGGGTTGTCGTTGTCGATGTTGCGTCGCCGCGGCTATGCCGTGACCGTGATCGTCAATCAATTCTCGGAGGAGTACATGGAGAGTGCTGCGAGATTGGCAGCGCATCATTTGCCGACGTTGCCGCTGTACGATGAGCAAGCGATTACTGTACTATCGCGAAGATGGCTGCTGGAAGCTGCGGCTCGTTGATGTGCGAGGCGAGCTCGTGAGTTTACATGACTCGATAGCGCGATTTCGACGATGCCAAACAAAAAGCTGCCCATGTAGGGGCAGCTTTTTTGGGATCAAAAACTGGAAGCGATGTGGCTAATCAGTCGTCGCCCTTAACAACTTCTGCACCTGCGATCGAGGCGATTGCGGCGAGGTAATCCATGTCAGCGTTGTAGCTGATCGTTCGTACGGAACCATCGGTCATGACGCCATTCCAACCCGGTGCGTGGGCGCTGCCGAAGTCATGACACGAAGTGCAACTGTCAGGGATATCCTTGTGGCTTCCGCGGGCGATGAAACGGACATAGGAGTTGGTTACGCCGCCGTACTCGGGAAGACCTGCAATAGGTGCGCGATCACCGTAGTCGGAACCGGTCCTGTACCGAATCGAGCTCATAGCCTTCTCGCCGAGGAACAGGGAGTTGCTCGTCCCGTCCGTCACTTCCTTCATTGCGGTTTTCATCCCGAGCGACCAGATGCCCGGTTGCTTGAGATCAATTCCCGCGGAATTTGGATCGACTTTCAGTGACGCACCTCCGCACATGGCGTAGTCTGTTCGCGCGCCGTATTCACCATACTTATCCTTGAAGGGTGCCAGCAAAGGGTATGATTTCGCATCACGACGGCTGGGGCAATAAAACGTTTGTACAGTCGCTTCAATGAACGGACGATCTGCCACTGCGATCGGAACAGCAGCGGGCACTGTGTCGCAGAGACGGGTTAGGTTGACACTGAGTTGTTGCTGTTCCATGTACGGCATAACTTGAACCATCCAAGGTACACCGCGTTTGTCGGTTCGCACGAAACCTCCGGGCCAATTCACCGCCAACGGAGCATGCTCGCCAGCATAGCCAGGAAACCGCCTGTATGCGGACTCGTAGTTGTGTGCGGCCAATACGATTTGGCGCATACGGTTCTGACAATCGGCGCGTCGGGCCGCTTCGCGAGCAGCCTGTACAGCGGGTAGGAGCAACCCAACGAGTACGCCGATGATAGCAATAACGACCAAAAGTTCGACCAACGTGAACCCTCGGGGCGTCGAGCGTGGGAATTTCGGTGAGTGTCTACTCAACCGAATACGAAGGAAAGAAGAGTACATGTTCGAACTCCAGAGGCTATGGAATAGAAGAAGGAGAAAAAGAACGACAGCGAAGGAACGGCAATGGCTAAATGTCCGCGCGGTCCTCGGACGGTTCTCCAGTTTTAACGGGTTGGAAAGTGGTCTCGCAACAATATTTCCAAGGTAGTCGTTAAGAATTCTAAAAATTTGCTGAGGCAATCCTTTCGCTACCCGCCTGTTGAGGGGAATTCCCGCCCCATTGGTGGGGCTGACGCGGTTTGGGAGGATGCAATTTTGGAAACTCGCGGGATTGCTTTGAGGGTTTTTCCGAGCTTGCGAAGCGTCACGGCGGATGTGAGCCAGAAATCGTGGCTAATCGGATCCGATGATTCAGCATATTGCTAGCCTTGATGCGCGAGCAGCCGGGTGGAAGCGTGTACGACATGGCCACGTTTGCTTCAGTTCCGACCCGAGTGCTTGCGCACTTCGGCTAACATTGGCCCTCACTCTTCGGTGCGAAGCAACCGA
>JBILVV010000387.1:0-4792 GCA_044370255.1 Pirellula sp. | reverse complement strand
CGTTGATGATTGCGGATTGATTTTTCAGCAACTCCTTGGGATGGATGGCCTCGACCCCACGGTAGTGGAGCGGCCCTTCACATGGTCGCACAGCCCTATCGACGTTACGAAGCTTAGGATCGGTGTACCCAAACGTTTACGGGGAAGTGAGAAAGACGCTGCGGAAGCTTTTGAAGCTGCAGGAGCCACGATGGTTGAATTGGAGTTCGAGGCAGAGCCTCGCATGGGCGTCTTGGTCGACGCAATCGCTATCGAAGCAGGTGCAATGCACAGCCAACTGTTTGCCTCGGTGAAATCCGATGATCAGGTTGGAAAATGGGGACCCACCTTTCGCGAGGCATCGTTTTGCTCTGCCATGGACTATGTCGATTCAATGCGTGTAAGAGTGGACTTGATCCGCGCAACAGAAGCCCGTCTACGATCGGTCGATGTGTTGATTGGCGATGGAGACTTGGCTCGCATGAATCTCACGGGGCATCCGAGTTTAGTGGTTGCATTCGGAAACGATGAAGCAAGAGCGAAACCCAAGACCGTGGTCCTCACCTCAAAGTATTTTTCCGAAGCCACATTGTTAGCTGTAGGAGCGTGGCTTCAGTCCACGTTGCCAGCCATCCCCAACATGCCCGAACTGACTAACGTTTAGGTTCGTTTGCCGCGATAGGTTTTACCGATCCGCAGAAGAGCGAATAATGTCGAGAATGCTTCGCGGACCGACAACTTTGATTTCCCTTGAAGTCGCTCGGTATAGACAATCGGAGTCTCGACCACACGGCCATCGGCTCGCAAGATGAGGGCGAGGACCTCTTCAAGGAACCCGTAGCCTTTTGCCTGAATGGAGTCCAAGGGAATCCGTCGCAACAAATCGACTCGATACATTCGGTAGGCGCTGCTGCAGTCTTGAATCTTCCAACCTACGATTATCCTCGCGAGAATATTGGCACAGCGACTTACAAAAACTCGTCGCCACGAGCAGCCTTGCATCCCACCCCCTTCGATATAGCGGGAACCGATAGCCAAATCGCATTGATTGCGAAGCGGCAGCATTGCGGCGATGGCAGTGGGATCATGGCTCAAGTCACCATCGAGGTTGATGAGCCACAGGTATCCCTTTTCGATTGCTTGTTTCATGCCGAGTCGGATCGCGGTGCCGAGTCCCTGTTTGCCAGATCGAATGACGCAATGAAGCCGTGGATCGGATGACTGTTGTTCGAGAACCCATTGCCCAGTCCCATCGGGGGAGCCATCGTCCACCACCAGAATGTCGGCTGCTGGCATAACGCGAAAGATTTGCTCCAAGAGAACGGGAAGATTCTCCCGTTCGTTGTAGGTGCATATCAGGACCAAGAGATCGTTGGTCATTACCCCAGGGGTGGTAAGTGCCTGGTTCTCGCCGAGAGCCCCGGACGGATTCTCGCTAGAGCTCATCGCTCGGCTGTTCGTCATCGGCGGCAGGTAGGGCTGGTGGCGGAGTTGCTGTCAGCTCTTGGCTAGCTGCAGACTCATCGATGTCGTCTGCGGGAACTCGCACGATTGCAGCCAGCGTATCTCCGTCATCGACGTTCATGATCCTCACGCCTTGCGTATTGCGTCCGATGACATTGATATCCTTGGCCGCGATACGCTGGATCTTGCCTCGCGAGGTCATCATGATCAGTTCGTCGCCATCGATCACTGGAACGATCCCGATGACGGGGCCGTTCCTCTTGGTCGTCTTGATATCGATGATCCCCTTCCCGCCTCGACGCTGGGTTCGATAACGATTCGCGGAGCTGACATCGTCCGCTTCACTGGTATCGTCTGGTGTTTCCTCTTCGGCGGGAATCGCATCCTCGAGCGTTTCATCGTCCGGAAGATCGTCACGAACGGCAAGTTGCTCACCAGGCCCGAAGGTAGTTCGCTTGCCATAGCCGTTTTGGCAAACTGTGAGCAGCGTTGCGGTTGGATCGGCGACCACCATGCCGACGAGGGTATCGCTTTTCTTCAGCGAGATCCCCTTTACTCCCGATGTGTTTCGTCCCATAGAGCGAGCGTCCCGCTCGGAGAAACGAATAGCCATGCCATTGGCGGTCGACAGCACGATTTGGTCGTTGGGTTTGGTGATAACCACATCGACGAGCTCGTCATCTTCTCGGAGTTTGATAGCGATGATGCCACCTTTCTTGGGACGGCTGTAGGCCTCGAGTTCCGTCTTTTTGACGATACCTTTCCTGGTCGCCATCATCAGGAAGTGACCGGGCAGGTTGAAGTCTCGAACGGGTACGCAATCGAGAATCTTTTCTTCGGGGGTCAGGTTGAGAAGATTGACGATAGCCCGTCCGCGGCTTTCGCGGCTCATCTGGGGAATCTCCCAGACCTTCTGCCAGTAAACCTTTCCTTGGTTAGTGAAGAACAGCAGGTAGGCATGGGTACTGGCCACGAACAGGTGTTCGACCGGATCTTCTTCTTCGCTTCGAAGGCCGGTGATCCCTTTGCCACCGCGGCGTTGGGCTTTGTAGATCGAAGCGGGGAGCCGCTTGATGTAGCCCTGATGCGAGATCGTCACCACCATGTTTTCCTCGGTGATGAGGTCTTCCATGTTGTAGTTGCCGAGTTCCTCGTCGGTGATCTCGGTGACCCGATCGTTTCCATATCGTTTTGCGATATCGACTAGGTCTTCTCGGATGATGGCGTAGATATTGGCTGGATCGGAGAGGATGCGGCGGTACTCTAAAATTTCGTTGAGAATCTCAGCGTGTTCGTTGGCGAGTTTTTCCTGTTCGAGGCCTGCCAATTGACCGAGGGTCATCTTCAGAATGGAATCGGTTTGGACGCTGGTCAGTCGGTAGGTATCGGAAGCGCCCCGTTCGAGTTGGAAGTCGGCGAATCCGGTATCGCCGAGCGCCCGCTGCATCATCGATGCCGGGCATTCCACTCCCATCAAGCGTTCTTTTGCTTCGGCCTGCGTTCGACTCGATCGGATGATCGCAATGATTCGGTCGATATCTGCGAGTGCTAGGAGCAAACCTTCGATCACATGCTTGCGACGGCGGGCGGCTCCGAGCAGATGCTGGGTGCGTCGACGAATGACTACGACTCGATGGCGGATGAACTCCTGCAGCAGTTCTTTGATGTTGAGTTCACGAGGCTTGCCGTCGACCAAGGCCAACAGGATCAACGAAAACGACTCTTGTAGCGACGAGAATTGGTAGAGTTGATTGAGGACGATGTGGGGATCGGAATTCTGTTTGATCTCGATGATCAGCCGAACGGGTTCCTTGAGATCGCTCTCGTCTCGAATCGCGGAGATTCCCTTGATCTTTTCGCTGCGGACGAGTTCGGCGATTTTTTCTACGACTCGATCGCGAGCTTGTTGGAAAGGGATGTCTCGGACCACGAGCCTGGATTTGCGTCCTTGCTCTTCGACATCGACGTGAGCGCGCAGAACAATCGTGGACCTGCCGGTCGCGTAGGCTTGTCGGATGCCATACCGTCCGCAGATCATTCCACCGGTTGGGAAGTCGGGTCCTGGAATAATCTCGCAGAGTTCCGGGATGGAGACTTCCGGGTCATCGATCACCTTGATGATCGCATTGCACACCTCGCGTAAATTATGAGGTGGAATGCTGGTCGCCATGCCGACGGCGATCCCCTGGGCTCCGTTGACCAGCAGGTTGGGGAACTTCGAGGGGAGAACGACGGGTTCGGTTCGCCGCTCGTCATACGTCGGAATGAAGTCGACCGTATCGAGCTTGAGGTCTTCAAGCATCATGGCTGCGGGGGGGGCGAGCCGGGCTTCCGTGTATCGCATGGCGGCGGCGGGCAAGCCAGCGATGGAGCCGAAGTTCCCTTGTTTATCGATCAGCACATGGCGCATGTTCCATTCCTGGGCCATGCGAACGAGGGTGGGGTAGATGATGGCTTCGCCGTGCGGGTGGTAGTTTCCTGAGGTATCGCCAGCGATTTTCGCACACTTTACGCGAGCGGCTCCGGGAGTGAGGCTCAGGTCGTTCATTGCTACCAGGATGCGACGTTGGCTGGGCTTTAGGCCATCCCGTACATCCGGCAGGGCGCGACTGACGATGACGCTCATGGCGTAGGTCAGGTAGCTATCCCGGAGCTCATCCTCGATGGGCTCTTGGATCATCCGCTCCCCCTGGCCTCCGCCGTCGTCGGCTGGGGGGACGCTGGCAGGATCATTGGGGTCGATATCGTCGCTAGGTGGCTCGTTGGACACGTGCTCTCGATGCTGGGTGAGGGGGGTGAAATACGGTCGGTTTCCCTAAGGAATTCACTGGCAAAATTGTACCAGAATCATGCCCCATCACAATCGGCCAAACCGCCTGTTTAGCAATCGCCGCACGCATCTTCAGAAAAGCTGTAAACCAGGTCGATCCGCCTTGATTTTGAAGATCGAAACGTGGTAGGACAACTCGTTCGTTTTTCAACCCGCAACCCTTGTTCGCCACCCGCCTAGCTGCGACCAAACTGGCTCTGGACGCATTGTTGAGGAGCAGGCATGACGATCCCTAAAGTCATTGTTCAAACATTCAAGACCAAGAAACTCCCGTTCCTGACTCGCTGGCAAATCGCTAGAGCGAGAAGAAAAAACCCGCAATACAAGTACTTGTACTTCGACGACGTTGCGGTCGATGCATTTATCCGCGACTCTTTTGATGACGAAGTCTACCGACTCTATCGACGGATCAACATCGGCGCCGCGAAAGGGGATTTCTTTCGGTATGCATTCATGCTGAAGCATGGAGGCGTTTACCTCGACATCGATAGCTGCCTTGCCAAAAACCTCGATGGCTTG
>JBILVV010000109.1:0-12495 GCA_044370255.1 Pirellula sp. | reverse complement strand
TTCGGGTTGCCAAAGGTGGCGGTGCCTGCTGAACCGAATCCACGTTCAGGTTCATTTTATCATTGACGAAGATCTCAAATTGTCCCGACGATTCACCCGCTGGCGGATCTGCGATCCCTTGTGGGTTGGTGTTGCCGGCGGCGAGCTGGAAAAAGCTTGTCAGGGTCGGAGCCGTCAGTGCTCGAGCATTGGCATATCGGTACACCCGATCGGTTCCACTATCGACGATCCAAATATCTTGGGAGCCGTTGGATGGATCGAGTGTGATTCCTGTGGGAAGCTTATTCGCGGTATCAATGGCCCAAGAGTTCAAAAGTCCGCCGGCAAGTGTATATCGAAATACGCGATCGCTCGAGGCATCATTGACTACCCAAAGGTAGGTTCCGTCCGTGACAAGATCCTTGGGATTAACATTTTGGCTATTGAGCAGGAAGTTACTTGTCGCAGTTTGAGAGCCCGAGGTCCGGCTTGCCGCATTCGCATAGTAGTAAATCCGATCGGATCGACTATCCACGATCCATATGTTTGTCCCATCGGTAGTGATGCCTTCCACAACAGCATTCGAGGGCATACTGCCAGCGCTCCATGACCCAAGTAATGCACCGCTCGTATTGTAAATGAAAACCGTTCGATTGTTATCGACGACCCACACCCGATCGCCAGCGACGTTCGCCGCTACTCCTTTAGGAGTCGAATTAGTAGAACCGAGGGGATAATTCTCGATGGCACCTCCTCCTGCATCGTATTCGTAAGTCCGATTCGTCGACGCATCGTTCACTACATAGAACTTCGTCGGAGGAGGAGGATCATCATCGATGTTGGTGAGAGAAATATCTAATGGATTTAGACCGTTATACAGACCATCTGTTGAACTAGCGGCTCCCAAGATCACCGTGTAGACGACATCACCATCGAAGATCTTATCGTCCACACCGGTGACGGTCACCGTCTGAGCAACACTCCAGTTCGCTTCCGTAAAAAGGAGCGAAGCCAAGCTCACGGAGCCCTCGGTTGTGTCGCTGGAACTGATCGCGATGGTAACATTCGCCGTAGGCTCGGAATTCAATCGGACATCAAACGAGACACTGCCTCCCGCTTCGTTTGTGGTCTTACCCGTTGGCGATGACACGGTGACACCTGCGGTGTCGTTATCCTGGTTACTGAGCGCCACGTCAGCAGGGTCGATACCGTGGTAGGCTGTATCTGAAGAAGTCGCGACACCCACGATAATACCGTAATTGACATTGCCGTCGTCCACTTGGTCATCAACTCCCGTGACCGTCACGGTTTGTGCAACATTCCAAGTGCTGGCTGTGAATGTCAGAGAATTGACACTGACAATTCCTTCGGTAATATCGCTTGAACTGATGGGAATAGTCACATCTGCAGTTGGTGCTGCGTCTAAGACGACCGTAAAGGTGACCGTTCCGTCCGCTTCGGTAGTCGTAGCCGTGGGGCTGGGAGCGGAAACGGTAATCGCATTGCGGTTACGGACGGCTTCGTAGACATTCAGCCGGCCACCGGTCACCGTCTTGCCCGCGAGAGATGAAGTTGGCGTAGCGCTTTGCAGTATCGCTTGCCGTATAGAAGCGGCGCTGGTACCGGCCGGCTTGGTCGAGGCATACAGGGCTACAGCACCCGCGACATGAGGAGTTGCCATCGAGGTACCGCTATATGAACCGTAAGTATTCGAAGGGAGTGTCGACCAAATACCGGAACCTGGTGCTCCAATGTCCACGGTCGTAGCACCAAAGTTCGAGAAGCCTGATATCGCGCCCGAGTTGGTAATCGAGGCGACTGCGATGACCGAGTCGTAACTGGCAGCGGTCTGAGTCGAAGTTCCTACCGTTGTGTTGTAATTGGAAGGGTAGTTTGCTACCGAATCGTTGGAGTCGCCGATACCGTCACTACCGCCATTTCCGGCTGCCGCTACAAACAAGATGTTGTTTTTCGCACTTCGTATGATTGCGTCGTGTAGCGACTGGGAATATCCGCCACCTCCCCAAGAGTTACTGGTCGCAACGATATTGATCCCATGCCGATTCTTGAGATCGGTCGCATAGTCCAGGGCCCTCACCGCATTCGATGTCGAACCGCCGTTGGTACCTAGGAATTTCAGGGAGATCATCGTGACATCCCAATTCACTCCGACAACTCCTGTCCCATTTCCTCCTGTTGCTCCTATCGTGCCTGCGACGTGCGTCCCATGATCGTCGCCAGTACCGTCATACACGCTGTTGTCGTTTGCGACAAAGTCCCAGCCGCGGGTATCATCGATATATCCGTTTCCGTCATTGTCTATACCATCTCCAGCGACTTCGAACGGGTTGAGCCACATATTATCCACTAGGTCTGGGTGGGGGACTTGGATTCCCTCGTCGATGACTCCAATAACCACGTTGGAGTTCCCCGTGATGTTGTCATTCCAAGCTTTTTCAGCTTGGCTCCCAAATTGATTGGTGGTTCCTGCAGGACCTACTGCAACAGGGGAGTCATTGCTATACATGCCCCATAGGCTGCCATTGGTGTATTGAGTGTCGTTACTCACAACCGAAGGTCGATAGATGTAGTTCGGCTCCACATAGAGGACATTGGGGTTCCTTTTGAGACCTTGCATAGCTGTTTGCATGTCGACACCTGGATTGAGAGTGACTCGCTCCAGAACCCCCATCCCGTTGGATTGCATCGCCTTGGTATGGATGGTTTCTGCAACCGTCACCGAAGCGGCAAGGGCTGCAGCGTTCCTTTGAGAGCCCAGTGCCTGAGGTGCATACTGAACCAAGAATTCATTGCGAACGGCTTCTCGCCCCTCGATCAGAATCGGATTGGACAGATCCGAAGCTAGCAACCTTCGTGATTCCAAGAGTTCAATCTGCAGCCTAGCACGAAATGGGAGTCTCGCAGTTCTTCGCATGCGTTTCATGATTGCCTTCCGAGAAGAGTTGTCCTTAACCTGACACACAGAACCGGAATCATCGAGCAGCGTGCTCAGCTAACTACGATACCGTCCGGTGGGCGGCGGGCATTCATCACAAACAGATTGTAGCGGAAAACCGGTCTCGTCGATCCATTAGAAACCAAAATCATCCCAACTCGGCCCCCCAAGAGGGCCTTTGCCCCCAGGACTCCGCAATTGCGGACTATACTCGGGAAGTCTTAAAAAACCGGTAATCTATAACCGACTTATCTCTTTCACCTCTTAAGAACTTGCGCCGTATGATCGGTTTGAATCGGCTAAGCATCCAGTCCAAGATGATCCTCCTTCTCCTGACAGTCAGTCTACTGTCAATCGGTATTGTAGCCTGGGTAGGCTACTCTTCCGCCAAGGAATCATTACGTCGCCAAATTGAGAATCAGTTGACCGGTATAAGGGTTGCCAAGACGACAACTCTGAAATCCATGCTCGAAGCATTGCGAGATGAGGTGATTGCCATCTCGGATAGTCTCGCCGCCGTCGAAGGAACCAAAGCATTCATGCAGGCGTATCGCGAATTGGACGCGATTTCGCTGACCGAGGATCAGTCGGGCGTTCTTCGACAGTTTTACTCCACGGACTACCTACCCAATCTTCAAAAGAACCTTGATATCAAACCGGTGATCGAGCAATACCTGCCGACCGGAAATGCCTCCAGGTATCTACAGTACCACTACATCGCGTCCAACCCACATCCCTACGGCCAAAAACAATCTCTCGAACAATCGACCTCGGACCCATCCGGTTATGGCCAGGCTCATGCGAAATACCACCGACTTTTTGATCGGGCCGTGAAGATCTTCGGCTTCGAAGACATCATGCTGGTCGACATCGATACTCTCTCCATCGTCTACAGCTATCAGAAGACAACCGAATTTGGAACCAACCTAGAGAATGGACCGTACTCCAATACGCTCATGGCTGAGAAGATTCGTAACATGCGAGCTTTCAAAGACCGCGATGACTTCAAGATCGCGGATTTCGAACCCTACCGACCGAGTCTCGGTCGACCGATGGGGTTTGCCGTGAGTCCGATCTTCGATGGACAAAAATGCATTGGAATTCTCGCGCTCCAATTCCCGATCGACAATTTCAATAAGGTGCTGACGGGCAACTTTCAATGGAAGCAAGAAGGACTAGGTGAGACGGGAGAGGTCTACTTGGTCGGTCCCGACAAAACCATGCGAAGCCGTTCTCGTTTTTTGGCGGATCCGGAAAAATCTCCGGAGGAGTTTCATGCTCTTCTGGCGAAAAACGGTGTCAGCGAACGTGTCATCAAGGATATCCGGACCAAGGGTAATGTGATCTGTTCGCTCCCTGTTGATTCAGAAAGTGTGACGGAAGCTTTGCGAGGTCGATCGGGCTTGGTGGAGACCCTCGATTATCGACAGCAACCTGTTTTAAGTGCCTATGGGCCACTGGAACTCGATTCGCTCCGCTGGGGAGTGCTTGCAGAGATCGACAAGAGCGAAGCAGAGAAACCGATTCGCGCACTAGGCCGAGACATCCTGACACTGGCCAGTGGAATCGCGTTGGGAGTTACTGTATTGGCGTTGATTTTTTCCGGTTTGTTAACTCGCCCACTCCGTTTGTTGACGGAGGGGGCACGTCGCATCGGAGCTGGCGAAACCGATGTGAAGGTCAATGTGCAATCCCGAGACGAATTCGGCGAGTTGGGACGGGTGTTCAACCAAATGTCGGACAGCATCCGCGCCCAGACCGAAAAACTGGAAACGCAGGTCCGAGAAAATCAGGAACTGCTTCTGAATATCTTGCCAGCATCTGCGGTCGCACAACGACAGGAAGGGGACGAGAGGGCCAGCCGCCAATTCACGGACGTCTCGGTTCTGTTCGCAGAGATCCAGGGAATGGAAGAACTCGGACGCGAGGTGGGTGAATCGAAAGCTCTGACGATACTGGGCGATCTTGTGTCGGCATTTGATGAGGCAGCCGAGCGTTTCGGTATTGAAAAGGTGAAGACTATAGGAGGCACGTACCTGGCAGCGTGTGGCCTGTCCGTGAATCGCCCTGACCATGGGCGAAGAGTGATTCAATTCGCTCAGGAATTGGTCAATATCATCTCAATCTTCAATCGTGAACAGACGGCGGACTTGACCCTCAGCGTTGGCATCAATGCAGGCCCCGTCGCCGGCGGCGTTATTGGTCGCCGCAAGTTTCTTTACGACTTGTGGGGTGACACCGTGACGATCGCCAAACGGCTCGCTACAGGTTCCGACGCTGCGATTCGGGTCACTCGCGCCATGCGAGAGCGATTGGGTGATCAATTTGAGTTTCGCGGTCCAGTGAATATCGAACTGCCGGGTAAAGATGCCGTGGAAGCTTGGCAAGTGACCGCGTAGGCATCGAATTTGGGAACCGGTAACATGAACGATCTTTTCGAACAAGCAGCCTCGAATTTCTGGCCCGCGCTCGGACTTGCCATCGGCTTTCCGTTAGTGCTCCTGATGCTCAATGAAGCTATCGCGTTTTGCGAACGCCGGGGGCAACCTGTCGGCAAGACACTCCGAACGATTCGCAACCTAGTTATTCCAACCCTCGCTGTCCTCATCTTCTCTCGTTCCGTCTTGGGTTTGGCGGACGACAGTACAACGGTTCGTGTTATCCAGACTGTATTCTTAGTTGTTCTTCTGTACGCGCTGCTCGGCGTTGTCAACGATTTGGTCTTCGGCATTGGTGAGCCGGATTCTTGGCGATCGCGAGTCCCCAAGTTGTTTCGAGATCTGTCGCGAGCGTTACTAGTCGCTGTCGGAGCGATGTTCATCTATTCAAAAGTCTGGGGGTATGAACTGACCAACGCGCTTACAGCGCTTGGGGTTGGTTCCGTTGTGATCGGACTCGCTCTCCAAGAACCCCTGGGCAATATCGTCTCCGGATTGATGCTTTTGTTTGAGCGACCGCTTAATGTCGGCGATTGGGTGGTAGCCGATGGTACAACCGGAAAAGTAATCGAGATCAATTGGCGTTCTGTTCATATCGAGACACCCACACGCGAACTGCGAATTGTTCCGAACGTGTCGCTCTATAAGGATGCCTTCAGCAACCTCTCCCGACCGACCCCCGTCCGGACGGAGGTGGTGGAAATGGGCTTTTCGTATGATGATCCTCCCAATCGAGTCAAGAAAGTGATGATGGAATTGCTTCGCACAACACCCGGAGTGCTGAGTGATCCGCCACCTTTGGTCCGCACGGTTAACTATGCCGACTTTTCAGTGATCTACCGTTTGATTTTTTCCGTGGCACGGCAGGAAGAATTGTCGATGACACGCGATGCGATCATGACGCGCCTTTGGTATGTTTCCCGGCGAGAAGGGCTGACCATCCCCTATCCCATCCAGATGGAGTATTCTCCAGGAGAGAATCCAGGACCAATGCCACCCTCTCCATCCCAATGGTTGCGAGAACACTCGAGGTTTCGACCAGCCATCGATCGAGGCGAAGGAAAAACACCCAATGTCGTTGAATTTGCCGCAGGAGAATCGATTCAATCGCCCGGTAAGCCGTTTCACGGTTTCGCTTTGATAGTTAAGGGCAAGGCATCGTTGAGTTCCGCAGATACAAGCGGCAAGATGGTGGACATCGGGGAAATGGGACCGGGCGAATGCTTTGGCGATCAAGTCGCCATCGGGAGTACCAACGAACAAGTCGGAATTCATGCCGTCGAGGACCTGACGGTGCTCGTTTTCGACAATCACTCGATCGGTGATCTCCTGAAAAACTCTCCCGCACTGGCTGCCGAAATCGGGGATGCAATCGAAAGCCGACGTCAGGCGGTTCAGTCTGTTCGCTATCGCCGCTAATGGTGAGGTGTTACCGCAGTAAGAGGTCGGTTCGGGATTGCCACCCGCAAGCGGAACGAGATGCATCACCTCAGTGGAAATAAAAACCGTTTTCGCTAGATTAATGTCCCGTGTGACCGTGATTCACAGATTCTCCTTGCCTTGTATTGAAATAGAAAAGGATATTGGGATTTCTCATGCTTGTGACGATCCAGAGAAGCAAAAAGCTTATTGTCTTGCTCCTAACTATCAGTCTCCTTGCGCCAATGCCAGGGCCCACCGCCAACGCCTGCTCGCGCGCAACATGGATCGGTCGAGACGGTTCGGTGATCACCGGACGCACGATGGACTGGCCATACGACTTTAATACTCACTTCTATGTGATCCCGCGGGGCGAGAAGAACGAAGGGCTTCCAAGCGGTCACAGTTGGATGAGCAAATATGGAGTGGTGGTCGCCGCAGGCGCGGCAAATCCCGGCGGCCCGATCAATGGTGTCTTTGATGGGATGAACGAGAAAGGGCTCGGCGGAAATATGCTCTATCTGGCAGAGACCGACTTCGGCCCCGAACCGGCCAACGGCAAGCCGAAGATTTCCTGGACAGCCTGGTTGCAATACGTACTCTCCAACTTCAGTACC
The DNA here is from genome assembly GCA_044370255.1 of Pirellula sp. Lineage (GTDB taxonomy): Bacteria > Planctomycetota > Planctomycetia > Pirellulales > Pirellulaceae > JBKCUI01. The sequence continues at coordinate 5,086 of JBILVV010000109.1, read as the reverse complement.
GTCAGCGAAGCTGTTGAAGTCATGAAGACCGAACCTGTCTATTTGGTTCCCGTTGGCTTTGGTCCCGGTGGAGCCGGCCATCCGACTGTTCACTTGTCACTGAGCGACCCGAGCGGTGACTCCGCGATTCTCGAATATCTCAACGGTAAACTGGTGATTCATCATGGTCGTCAATACCAAGTGATGACCAATAGCCCCACCTACGACCAACAGTTGACATTGAACAGCTACTGGTCTCGCCAAGATGGGAGCAAGTTCTTGCCGGGTTCTCATGCCTCGGAGGATCGTTTCGTCCGCGCTTCGTATTATCTTTCGAAACTGCCGGATACCGATCAAGCCCGCCAGCAAGTCGCAGGCGTTTTCAGTGTGATGCGAAACGTATCTGTTCCCTGGGGTACGATCGATCCCAATCATCCAAATCTTGCACCGACGTACTGGCGAACGGTGCTGGATCACACACGCAAGGTTTACTACTTTGAGTCGGCCCTCAGCCCTTCGGTTGTTGCCGTCGATCTCAAGCAGATTGATTTCGCACCGGGTTCAGGAGTCCGAAGCGTCCCGCTCGAGGGAGAAGCCGGATGGCAGCTGCAGGGGATCATCAACAAGGAATTCAAGCCTGCGAAACCAATTTCTTATCTAGCGCCAGACAAATAGGTTGAATCCGAATTGTTACGAACGGTACTGCTCGCCACTCTGTTGAGTTTCATCGGAATGACATCGAGTCATTCGCAAGAAGCGGACGTCGTTTACTCGGGTGGTGACATACTCACTATGCGCGGCAGCACGCCTGAGTATGTCGAACGACGCGCGGTTGAACATTACGCTAGTTTCGGTATCACCACGGCTGCGGAAAAGGGTGTCTTCACGATCGATGTGGTTGCAACTCCAGCGTTTCTGATGACGCGCGAAGTCGTTGGCAATAAGGATTTTCCCTGGCGAAAGTATCACAACGGATTGAAGTTCGTCGGGCTCAATTGGACTTCAGTGAATCAAATCACACGTAGTGGGCAAGTTCTGGGTTCGTCGGAAAGGGTCACTCACTACGAAGGCCTTTTAGCATTAACGGCTGATGCAGCCTACGAGTACTTTGAGGAGTCGACTAAGGGAACGCTTGAAAGTGGAAAGCTCGCCGACTTGGTGATTCTCGATGCGAATCCGCTGAAGATTCAAAGCGAAGCGATTCGCGATATTCAAGTCGTAGAAACGATTAAAGCCGGCAAAACTTTGTACCAACGTTCTCATGGTCCATGATCTCCATTCCTGGTCCCGCTGGGAACTACGAGAACCGATCCGGCACCTGCTAGGGAAATCCGACCTGCCTGTCTCAACGCGAGATGCGATTCAATCTTATTCAACTTCGGCTATGAAAGTAATCGAATAAATGATTGCACTCAGAGTAACGGTATGCTTGCTAGCTCTCGTGGCTTTATTGGCGAAGACGCAGATTGCGAGTTGCGAAGACCGTCCCAATGTTCTTTGGTTGACCAGCGAAGATCATGGGCCCGCCATGGGGTGCTACGGGGACCCGCTCGCGCGAACCCCGCATGTGGATGGTTTAGCAAACAAAGGAATGGTATTTCGAACCGCTTGGTCCGTAGCACCGGTCTGCGCACCTGCTCGAACCGCAATCATCACAGGCCTCTATCCGTCGAGTAGCGGTGGATTGCATATGCGGTCGTTGGTGTCTCTCCCCGAGCACATCCGCGCGCTGCCTCAAATCCTACGGGGTGCGGGCTACTATTGTTCCAACAACAACAAGACCGACTACAACGTTCGCTTCATAGGCAAGGTTTGGGACGAATCCTCCAACAAGGCGCATTGGCGAAATCGAAACAAGGATCAACCTTTTTTCGCAGTCTTCAATTCAACCAAGAGCCATGAAAGCCAAATTCGCAAACGACCTCATCAAGCAATTACCGATCCAGCGAAAGTCCGCGTTCCAAGCTATCACCCAGACACCCCCGAGGTTCGTCAGGATTGGGCGCAGTACTACGATCAAGTCAGCCAAGCGGATGCAGATGCAGGCCAGCATCTTGCGGAACTTGAGAAATCAGGGCTTGCCGACGACACGATCGTTTTTTATTTCGCAGATCATGGAAGCGGCATGCCTCGCAGTAAACGATGGCCGTGCAACTCGGGTTTGCATGTTCCGATGGTGGTTTACTTCCCGCCCAAATGGCAGCACCTCGCTCCCAAGGAATATAACGCTGGTGGGACATCGGATCGTCTGATCAGCTTCGTGGACTTGGCACCGACTGTTCTCAGTTTGGCAGGCATCCAACCACCTCAATGGATGCAGGGACATCCGTTCGCAGGCCCATTTCAGTCAGATTCTCAACCATTTTTGTTTGGCGAGCGAGGCAGAATGGATGAACGAATGGACCTCGTCCGAAGCGTGACCGATGGTCGCTTCGTCTATCTTCGCAATTATTTCCCACACGTGTCCCAGGCGCAGCACGTCTCCTACCAATTCGAGACTCCGACCACGCGTGTCTGGAATGAGTTGTTCCGGGCCGGCAAGACCACCGAGGCGCAATCCGTGTTCTGGAGAGTACCAAAGTCAGTGGAGGAACTTTACGATCTGAGGTCGGATCCAGATGAAGTAGTTAATCTTGCCAACTCTCCCGAGCATCGATTCATCTTGAAGCGCTTTCAGGATGCATTGCGCGAACATATCCTCGCGATTCGAGATGTTTGCTTTATGCCCGAACAAGAGATGCTGATGCGTTCCCAGGGAAGTTCCCCGTATGAATTTGCGCACGATGAAGGCATGTATCCTCTTGCACGCATTCTCGAAGCCGCCCAGGTCAGTTCTAACTCTTTCGTGTCCGCTCCACCGGAGTTTCTGGATTTGCTGCAGGAGAGCAACAGTGTGGTTCGTTATTGGTCGGCGCTTGGACTGCTGATTCGAGGCAATTCAACGGTTTCGCGAAACGAACAAGCCCTCCAGGCAGCTCTCGATGACTCGTCTATCGATGTGCGGATCGTCGCAGCTCAGGCTTTGGGTAGCTTCGGGTCGGAGGCTACTCGCGAGAATGTGTTGCAGGTTCTCGGATCGCTAGCGGATTCAGAGAGGCATGGAGTGTTGACTGCCATGGCCGCACTTTCGGCGATCGAATCGCTCGGTGATCGGGCCTCATCCTTGAGGCCACTGATCGCGAAACGAAAGACCGAGGGCCCATCTCCCGACGAGCGCTATGATAGCTACGTCCCAAGGCTCGTCGCGAATATCCTGCAAAACAAGAATGCCCCGTAGAAACCGACTAGGCTCGGTTTCCGCTCGAAATGCCCGCTTTAAAGAGACGATTGACTCTTACCTACACTACAAGTCGGTGTGTGACTAAGCGATTCTGAATCCCTCCTTGAATATTAGGGATCAAGGAAACAAATTCGCACCAAAAATTGAAAGGTTTCGCCATGTTCGGACGTCGTTCACTCTCCAGGTTCTTCAGTATTCTTGGAATCAATCGGTCGGTTGCCAAAACGCGGGATGCCAGATTGAAACGACTCGCACTCTTTGAGGCGTTGGAGTCGCGACGCATCTTTGCCACCGATATGGAGCTTTTCTCGTTTGGGCTGGCAAGCGGGGAACTGCGAAACACAGAATCATCCGACGCAGCGCGAATCGCGACTGCCCGACGGGTCGCCGACTTCGTCGAAGACCGAATGGGTATCGATCTGGCAACCGTCGCCGAAGCAACGCTTACCGGAAAGATGGTGGCGAGCGACGCTGGGCGTTCCCCTGTCTTCACCTTCGAGATGGATGGAATGGAGTGGGATATTCGCGATCGTCGTGGCTCTTTGGAGATGGTCGTTAACGACCACGACCTGATGCAGAACGCGGATTCTCCGTTGGATACCAACGGCAACGGCTCGGTCGATCCACTCGATGTTTTAGGCGTCATCAATTACATCAACAGCAAACCGACGTCGATAGCGCCCGCGCGTGTATCTTCTCCGATGTTCGAGGGATTCGTCGATGTCAACGGAGACAACGTGGTGAGTCCGATGGACGTCCTGATGATTATCAACCAACTGAATTCGGGATCGGACGAAGCGAAAATGCCATTGATCGCCGAAGATGATTATTTCGAGCGGAACTTGCCGGCCAACGCGACTGAATTTCCAGTCAGCGAGATCGATGTCTTAGCAAACGATATTGGAGATGGTTTGAAATTGGTCGACGTTCAATTTGGGAACGTGGGAACCGTCGAGATTGTCGAAGCGAGCGACGGATCAGGCAAGATGGTGGTCCGATACACGCCGGGAGATCAGTTCCGATCTGTCGATGGGTTCCTCTATACTGTCGAGGATGCCTCGGGGAACCGTGTTTCTGCAATCGTCCGAGTAGGTTATAGTTTGGAGTCGACGGGTGATACCTCGTTCAAGGTAAATGTATCGGCGGAACAAGCGCAAGGAACGGTGCCGGGAGAGGCGATCGGCTTCCAGGACGCCGATGGTAACGCCCTCATCTCGCTGGAGTACGTTGGAGATGAAAACGGAATGGTGGGAGTGCTGGTTAATTTTCAACCGAACGCAGCCCCCTTCGGAATTGCTATTGCGGGGACCTTTGCAAGTGACGCAACACTCGAGAACCGGTTCTTTCCGCAGTTGAACGGGGCCGCTTGGATCTATGGCACCTTGGCCGAAGTCAACGGGATCCTGGCTAGTCTCCGGTTCATTCCAGCCCTCGGATTCTCTGCTCCGGACGGGATCCATGTCAGCGTACACGCCTTCCTCTACGGGGCCCTCGGGGTCTCGACCCAGTCGAGTTCGAGCGGGATCTCGGTCATAGTACCGAAACTCGCCGCGGCACCGATCGCGCTGCCAAATTTCTTTGTGTTCAACTCTCCAACGGAACCTGTTCGGCTGAATGTTTTGGACAACGATTCCAGTCCATCGGGTTCAACGCTCCGGTTGGTGGGGATCTCGCAATATCCGGATGTGAACGAGTTGTCGGTCACCACCCCATTCGGGACGATGATCGAGATCGATCCGGAGACCAATGAAATCATTCTTACGCCGAGTTTCGGAACGTACGAATCCTTCGTTTACATCGTCTCAGACGCTGTGGGCCGTCTCTCGC
>JBILVV010000455.1:0-3823 GCA_044370255.1 Pirellula sp. | reverse complement strand
CGCAGGGCAAGGTTGCCGTCTCGCTGGTCCCTGTCCCCGAGTAAGACGACGGGGGCTTCCCGCCCCCCAGTTTGTCGTGTGCCTCGAGTTTGTTCAGAGCCCGATCTTTCCGCAAAGCCAGTCGTTCACTTCTCAATAAATTGCCATAACTTGCTGTCATTACGTGTCGTTACGTGCCACCCACTTACATTGCACAGACCAACCGGGGCCACGCGACGATAAGAATAAACAACCCGCTAGACCGATACGGGGCTCAATACTTTGACAGAACGACGTGGGGCTGAAAATCGAAGAGTGGAAAGGATTCTCCCATCATGCGCCGCACCCCGCGCAGCGCAATCCATGCGGTCGTTTCCTCACTGCGGAGGATTGGACCGATCTATCTCGCTTGGCCGTAGGTGCTGCCCCATATAAGCCGCAATCAAGTTGCGGCAAAGATCCTTCGCACCGCCCGTTGGCCTCGACGCCAGCGGTGCTGATGCGCTGCCGCGTCACGCGCCAACGTGTCTGGCATCCCAGCAGCACTTCCCTGATAGTACTTTTTGAACTTCCACACCAAGTCCACCCACAACGAGCCATCGATCCCCAACCGCTTCAAGATCGACTCCACTTGCGGTGTCGCCTGCGGTTTCCCAACGCTCGGTCGATTGCTCCCAGTCCAGACGAGCAGAGCCAAGTAATCTTTGAGCGACATCGACAAAAATCCCTTGTCGCTGGCTCGCACCGGCGTCGAACTCACCTGCGGGCCTGGTTTGCCTTGCTCGTCGAGCGTCAACGGAGACAGCCACGCATCGCGCAAGATCGCTTTCCCATGACGCATCCGACGCGATTCCGACCGACGCTTACGCAACTGGTCCGGGGTCGAAGTCCGGCGGATCCGGCCCGCTTCCTCGGTCTCAATCACCACCGGATCCGACGCCGCCGAAGGGAGTTTCTCTCCTTCCAAGCCCGCGATCCGGTCATAAGCCGACGTGTGGAGCGATTCCTTGAGCGTCATCGCCATGGCGGCACGAATCGGATTCAAATCGACATACATACTGCAGGCCAACAAACCCGCTTCGTCCTTGATAGCCTGGGCCTTGAACCTCCCTTCCCAGAACCGGCCTGTGCATTCATCTTCCTGGTTGGCCAATCGAGCAATCGGTTCGGCTAGCGCACGCATGAACCAAGAAGGATTACTCAATCGCTCCCGAACCTCGGTCATCCGGGCTTGATCGTGGACCAGGGCATCAATGCTGCTCCTAGTGGGTTGGCCCAGGAATTCGTCGAGCCGCTGGCCTGGGAACAGGCTCAGCCAACGCCGGGCGACCTCTTCATCCGACCACTGGGCCACGACATCAGGACGGGTCCGCAAGATCACATGCATGTGATTGGAGAGAATAGCATAGGTCAACACATCGATCCCGAAGACCGAGGCCAGGCATTCCATGCGGGCCCGGATCCATTCGCGGCGGCCTTCGTAATTCTTACCTGAGACAGGGTCCTGGCCTGCCAAGAACGCGCGTCGGACACAGCGTTGGATGCAGTGGACGATACAGACTTCGTTGGGATCAAACAGTTCGGAACGCAAGGGTCTAGGCATAACGGGTTCTCCTCGGCCGACCAAGATAGCAAAAAGGGAAGGGCACGTCAAATAGGTGGGTGGCACGCAATAAGTGTTCTTTGCACCCGTGGATTGAGGATCTCACTCGGGCGAGGAAGATCGCTTTTCTTGTTTCAGCCTGAGCGAATGATTGATGATCAACGTTATCATTACGGTAGAAACGGTCCCGATGGGTGCATACCATGGCCAGGCGACCATGGGCTTGTCCATGACTCCGGGGATATATGCGGCCATCACGGTACAAAATCCGAATAACATCCCGAACAATGCGGCCGAAGAGGAAATAGGCTGTCTCAGAATCCCTAAGAGAAACAATCCGAGTACCAAACCGGTGGTGAGTCCTGCAATCGCTAGGACTTGATCGATCACACTGCGAGGACTATCGATTTGCCAAGCGCTCAGTGCCACAGCGATTTGGCAGACTCCAAAGACGAGCGTTAGCAACCTGGAGGCGCGGAGATAGTCGATTTCGCTTTTGCTGGGTGTCAGCGGTTTATAAAAGTCGGCGATCGCCGCGCTCGCGCTGGAATTTAGGGAGCTAGAGAGGGTCGACATGGCAGCGGCTAGCACGGATGCGATTACCAAGCCAACCAATCCCACCGGAAGTTTTTCCACAATAAACCGTCCGAACACTTGATCATTACGAATATCGTCAGGCAGTTGCCAAGCACCAGTTTGGGAATACACGTAAAGTCCTACACCAATCAAGAGAAAGAGCAGGAATTGGAGAAGCACGACAACGCCGCTGGCTACCAAGGCGGCCCGGGCATGGTTCAAACTGCGAGCGCACAGGTATCTTTGCACCATGATCTGATCCGCGCCATGGCTTGCCATGCTGAAAAATGCACCTCCTATGACTCCAGCCCACAGTGTGTATGAGACCGAAGGATCGGTAGAGAGATTGATCAGTCTGAATTTTCCAGCAGAGTTGCCGGCTTCGATGAATCCACTCCAGCCATCAGGGATGGAACTCAGCAACAGCGATCCAGCAAGGATCGCGCCGAGAGTATAGATCAGGAACTGCACGCAATCCGTCCATAATACAGCCTGCATGCCCCCCATGTAGGTGTATACCACGGTGATGATACCCATCGTGAGAATGGAAGCCGGCATACTCCATTGCGTGAATTGCTGTAAAAGCAGTGCGGTCAAATAGAGCCGCAGTCCATCGGCGATCGTTCTTGTGAAAATGAATAGAAGCGATGCAGAGCGTTGCACGCGGGCATCGAACTTTTTCCTGAGGACTTCATAGGCACTGATAAACTGACCCTGAAAATAGCCGGGGAGCAAAATCACGGCGATCAATACTCGACCTAACAGATACCCAATTGCCAATTGAAGAAAGGTGAGGTCTCCTCCCTTGGGATTGAACGCCATCCCAGGAACGCTGAGAAACGTGACTGTGCTGGTCTCCGTTGCCACGATCGATACGAGCACCAGGAGCCATGACACCTCGCGGTCACCGACGAAATAGGTTTGGATATCCCTTTGTCCTTTGCGGAACAATGCACCCACGAGAGTGCTTGCAGCCAAGTACACGAGAATGACTGTGAAGTCTACGAAATGCAATGAGTAAGAAAATCCAGCATTCTCCAAGGGGTCACTCCGTGTAGATAAGATAGGGTTGTCGAGTCGCCAAAAAATCCTCTTCCTCTGCTTTCCAATCACCTGCAATTTCAAACCAGGGAACTCGTTGCTCGATGGCGAGTCTTTCTCGATCGCTGCCGAAAAGAAGATCTATAGCGAGGCGGTCATTTACGAATTCGTATATTTCCGTGCGCCATGCAAAATGAGATGGATCCAGATCTCGCAACTGTCGCAAGATCGCCAAGCCGGACCGAACGGGGCAGAACAATTCGCGATCCAACACATGCAACTGCGCGCCGCCGCAAATTTGTCCTTGCCATTTCTGAAATGTGGGCCTGAAATTCACAGGCCTGAATCTGACTCCGGGCAAGTCGAGATCATTCAGCACATCTGTGGTTCGGTCAGCACTGAGCCAAGGGGCACCAAAAATCTCGAAAGGTCGTGTTGTACCTCGACCTTCCGAAAGATTTGTCCCTTCCAGCAGACACTGGCCTGGATATACGATCGCGGTGTCCAACGAGGGCATATTCGGGCTGGGGATTACCCAAGGGACGGTGGTATGGTCTAGCCACAGAGTTCGACTGTATCCTTCGCAGGGGATAATCTCTAGGTCTCCCTTCAGGCCAAGCTCTC
>JBILVV010000062.1:0-16371 GCA_044370255.1 Pirellula sp. | reverse complement strand
TTGACGCTGCTCCAGTACGTTGACCAACGCATCAACTGCCCGGTCGAGTTCGTCGTATGTGGTGTATAGGGGTGTGATTCCGAAGCGGATGGTATCGGGTTGACGAAAGTCGGGAATCACCCTGTGCTCATGAATTAGGGCCTGCGTGATTGGCCAAGCATGTTCATGTTGCAGCGAAACATGCGATCCACGATAGATTGGATCGCGCGGAGTTTGCAATCGGTAACCCCTTGGAAGCAAACGAGCATCATATTTCTCGATGAGATACTCCGTCATACCGAGCGATCGGGATCGCAACCAAGAGATCCCAGCTTCGAGAACCAGATCCACCCCCGGCTCGATCGCGGCCATCGACAGGATCGGTGGTGTTCCGACTAGGAATCGTTGCACTCCCGTCGCTGGAGAGTAGTCCTCACCGAAATCAAATGGGCGAGCGGCACCGAACCATCCTTGAATCGGATTGCACACGACATCTTGTAAATCGGAACGGATATAAAGAAACGCCGGTGCACCTGGCCCCCCGTTGAGATACTTGTACGTGCAACCCACCGCGCCATAGGCACCGCTTTTTTCGATATCGATGGGAATGGCACCGACGGAATGGCTGACATCCCACAGCATCGCGGCCCCTCGATCCTGGACCAACCGCGTGATGCGAGCCAGATCCAGGGCCATGCCGCTCTTGTAGTGAACATGCGAGAGGGATACCAAGCCGACATCATCGCTCAACGCATCGGCAAGACGATCGATTGCATACTCCGGAGGTACATGATCAAGGCAGATTCGTCGCAGTTCACCATCTTGAAATGCATCCACTGCGAGCCCCTGCAGAATGTATTGGTTCGTTGGGAAATTGGATCGATCGGTAAGGATCACTTGTCGGGATCGATCGCGATGGAGCAATCCCTTCGCCAGTTTGTATAAGTTCACCGATGTCGAGTCGCACACGATGGTGGTTCCCGCTGGCGCGCCGATGATCGTTCCGATCTTGTCTCCAATGCGAGTGGACAATGCGAGCCAATGCTTGTTCCACGAGCCGATCAGTTCGGATCCCCATTGCTGCTGCAGGATCTGTGGCACTAGTTCCGCGGTCCGTTGGGGAAGTCGCCCGAGAGAGTTTCCATCGAGATAAATGATCGACGGATCAGAAACAACAAATCGATCGCGGTAGATGGCTTCGTCTCTCAACGGCCTGTCTCCGACGTGTTCGGAAGGGTCGTATCGGTGGTCAGGAACTGGAGCAGATCTCGCATTTCCTCCAAGGTCATCTGGTCGGCTAGTCCATGAGGCATCAAGGAACTGGTCAATTGTTTGCGAGCGGCGATTTGCGTTTTTTGGAATCTTACTTCTTCGCCGAGTGTGTCGCGATATATCTCATAGCCTGCGGAACGGAGCAGGATGCCGGTAAATGTACCACCCTCCTCCAATTCGAGAAGCGTCGCGTAGTATTGAGGAGCGACATCGCGGTTAGGTTCTATGATTGACTGAAGGAGTTGCTCGCGCGTCCCCTGACGAGCGACGAGCGTAAGATCGGGCCCTACGACTCCACCGCGACCATCGTACCGATGGCACTGACTGCACGCGATCGAGCCTGTGTGAAAGAAGACTCGCCGTCCAGCGTCCGCGCTGGCAACACCCGGCAATCGATCGATCGCTTCCAAAAGTTGGGAGGTATTCTCCCATTTGACCGGATGCAAGTTCGTACGACCGAGAAGCACTCGCGATGCTTCGGCTCGCACTTGCGGTGCCTCGTCGCGCGCCAAGGATTCGATCGCTTGTCGTTGTTCCGATGTCGATCGACCGATCAGGCCGGCCAACGCTTCGGCCCGAATGTTCTCCGCGCGCTGCGCATTGTTTGCAATTTCAAGCAGGATACTCGGTGTTGTTTCAAACTTTTTCACCGAGATTGTGCGAACGATTTCCAGAGCGAGATCGGGACCTATCGGACCCTCCGCACCTGGGTTGTCGAGCATGCCGACCAAAATCTCGTCCGTCAGTTTAGGATGATTCGGAGGAATCAATCGCAGGGCATATCGCTTGACTCCCGGGCTGACCTTCGGATCCAAAACACGAGCTATCCATGGTTCGGCATCGGTGATCCCGGCGCTTGGTTTCCCACGAAGGGTGTTCGATGTCGCAACCACCGCTTCAAAGAGTCGATAGGACAGATCCGATTGTTCGAGCATCGCTTCGACTTGTGGAAGGTACTGGGTGAACACCGCATCGGAAATCCATCGCAGGCATTCGAAACGGATTTCCGGATCGGGATCGCTCCAGAACAAATCGACCCAGCGCCGATCGTTTAGGTGATCGCGACGAAGGGAAACGAGAGCCCATACACGTTCCTCACTTGAGAGTTCTTGAAACCGCTCGGGTGACCAATTTCGCACGATTCCGCCAAGAGCGGATAAGGCCGCATCGGATAAATAACGATCGGTACCTCGAATCTGTTCGAAGAGTTTGTTCGTAGGAATCTGGACTTTTCCATCGCGCAGATCGTTGGCATGTATCGCGAGTGCGGTTGGCTCAGTTCGTTTTGTCTGAATCCAAGTTGCTGTTTTTGGGTCGATAGTCATTTTCCAAATGCGACCCATGCCATTCACTTCGTAGGATTCCGATCCCCAATCGGCGATATAGAAGTCTCCGTTGGGACCGCGAGCCATACCGACGGGTCGAAACGCTTGATGGCCTCGGATCAATCGTTGGCGTTCCGATACAAGGCTTGCACCTTTCCAATGAAGCGGGTAGTAATCGATGGTTCGATCGGACCAGGAGGGGATCATTACTCCACCGCCGAGTTCGACGACAGCGCAGGGGCCTTCGCCACACGCGGTGACCATCCCGAGGGTTCCGCGCAGTTCACCGTTCCATGCAACGAAGGGATGGACCGGAGCGCTACCGTAGACGTACTGAAAACCGTAGTCCGCTCCCTCGACCACATGCAACAGGCGGCATGGCGGCCGATCCCCGGGGTCGTTATCGGCTGCGAGGATCACTCCGTCATCGCGCACATACATTCCGAATGGATTCCAGAATCCACGGGCTATGCGCCTGAGCGATTTGCCATCTGGCGAACATCGGAATACTCCTCCTTCACCCCGCCCCAGAACCTTTGACTCATCGCGCGCGGTGAGAGTCCAATCCTTGCCGAAGTTCTCCCCCAATGAGAAAACGAGGTCGCCATCGGGATGCCATGCTAGGCCACTGAGACCATTGTGCGGATAGTCCGCGATGGTGTCCAAGGTCGCAATGTTCTCTTCCATGTCGGCGACTCCATCGCTATCGGTATCGCGCACGCGGAGAATGCGATCGCGCTGCGCGAGATATACCCAGTGGTCGGGGCCCAACAAAACTTGCATCGTCGTCCGAGTCCGATTGTAGAACACTCTGCGATTGGAGCCATCGGCATCGAAGACGAGGACCTCGTCGAATTCGGGCCCCACGTAGCTAGCAGGGCGAAAGTGGGTGTGACATGCGATGGCGTAGATGCGTCCATCAGCATCGACATCGATTCCGGTGGGTGTCGCGATCTGCGGGGCTTCGACGATCATCTCCAATCGAACTCCAGGAGCTTCGGCAACGGGAGCGTCCGCTTTTGGAGAATCAGCGGAGAGAGGATACGCAGGCAAGAGAAAGAACAGCATCCACACGGGGAAGATCAAAACGGGGATGAGAGGACGATAGGAAAACATAATGGACGATGGATTCGCTGGTTGCAGGAAGGCGATTCGGCGGCTACACGTTACCCACCTAGTTTACTCATCCAGTTTACCCATGTAGGGCGGTGGACCGCTACCTAGCAAATACCTCAACTTGATAGGGTCATCCTCGGCAAAGCGAACTCAATGGCAGGATGTGCAAGTCTCTCAGACATTTGGAAGAACCGGAGGCATGGGACACCCTAGAGCGTCGGAGATGACCCGCAAGAGTTCGACTTCATTGATGGTAGCCCGTTGATCGAAAGCGATGCATTCCGAGAATGCGGTCAGCATGGCCCGTTTTGCGGTGGGATGCGTCACATGAAGCAGATCGAGAGATTTATCCAGGCGGGACAGCGTGCACTGATCCTTGCTGAGCAATGGGATAAATCGCGGTCCTTTGCTCCAGGATTTCCAACCGGCTTCATATGCCGAATCGGCATGCGCGTTGCCGCCGAGGTGTGCTAGGGTGGAGAGGACGGTTTGAAACGCCGCTACTTGCTGTTCCTGCGATGGTTGGGAGACAGGTTTTGGTGCATCGGAGCGGAGGATCAGTCGCCGTGCGATGAAACGCTGCAGTGCGTACTCGAAGATGGTCCAACGGTTGTCGGCTTCAATCAAGCTGCGAACAGCGGTCCGAAGAGTCCCGACTTGCGAGTCCGACAATTGATCCAGCGCCGGAAGTGCCATGCAAGCCAAGGGGAGTCGTTGTTCGACTTCGAGATTATCCGCCATATCCACGATGCGCAACACTTCATCGCGCACCGGTGACCCGTGATATTGATGGATGATATTGAGTTGGGTAGCGCGTGTTTCCGAGGAAGGGGGTGCGAGCAAGAGGGCATAAACAACCGCGACGGCTCCCATCGGATCGTGAACTTCGCTCACCAGGAGCGGTTGCATTTCACGGACCAAATGCTGCGCATGATCGATATGTTCTTCAACCGGATTGCCGACGTGGCTAATAGCATTAGAGGGTTTCGCCTCAAATTGCTGCACACCTGCGAGAGCAGCGACGTGCGATGAAGCAGGATTTTGCCGACGGAGCTTGAGCGTATTTGGATCTCGGATATCGGCTTCGCTGTGCGCAGTGGTAGTGGTACTCGTGAAGGTACCAGTGAACGTAGGTTCGATCCGGCGAATTCGCGTCTCCAAAGGTGGGTGGGTGGCAAACCAGAGGGACGCGACTCCTTGACCGAAGAACATGTGGCTGGCTTCTTTGGCGTATACCGACTTCAAACGGGATTTCTGTTTCCATCCGCCGATGCGTTTGAGAGCGTCTGCGATGCCGGAGGGATTGCGTGTGAACTGGACAGCGGAAGCATCGGCAAGGAATTCTCGTTGCCTGGAAACCGCGGATTGAATCAAGCTGGCGAAAAACACCCCGATGTAGCCGATCGCTATCAGGACCATGCTGGTAACGAATAGCGCGACCACGACGGCGATGATTCCCTTGGCATCATCGCTGTTGCGAGACGAGGAACGAATAGGGATCTCCACGAGGATTCGGAAGATGACATACCCGATCATCGCGATCAGCAGAATGCCGAACAGCAATCCGATCAAGCGAAGATTCATCTTCATGTCGCCATTGAGAATGTGGCTGAATTCGTGTGCGATCACCCCTTGGAGTTCGTCTCGCGAGAGTGTTTTCAGGCAACCGCGGGTAACACCGATCACCGCATTTTGAGGAGAGGTCCCGGCGGCGAAGGCATTGATCCCTTCCTCTTCGAGGATATATACGGGAGGGACGGGTGTGCCCGAGGCGATCGCCATCTCCTCAACGATGTTCAATAGGACCCGTTCGTCGAGATCGCGACTGTTGGGTTGAACCTTGCGCCCTCCGAGTTCAACCGCGACGCGATTGCCATCGCCGCCGAGTTGGATTGTTTTGTAGAGGGAGCCTCCGAGGATGACAGCGAGAACGGAGCCGATCACTCCCATTAGGATACGAGGATGAAACGTATAAAAATCGATCGGCTGTTCATCACCTCGGGTGATCGAATGCGCAACGCCTGCCACGGCCAGGTAAACCAGGGTAACGATGGCCAGGATGGTGATCGTGAAGTAGATGATCAGCCATACGGTATTGCGTCGAGCGCGTGATTGGTGCGCGAAAAAGTCCACGGTAATGAATCCGTTGGGTGGTGCCTAGAACTTGACTTGCACAGGTTCGCGCTGAGCGGTGTCGGTCAGTTCCCACAAGGCCGCCCTTTGGAAGTTGCCAAAGCCTGCCACGAGATTGCTTGGAAACGATTCGCATGCAGTGTTGTAGTGCATGACGGCATCGTTGAAAGCTTGCCTCGCGAAAGAGATCTTGTTTTCGGTGCTGGTCAGTTCTTCTTGGAGAGCAAGCATATTTTGATTAGCCTTCAAGTCAGGATACGCTTCTGCCAAACCGATGAAGCGATTGAGCGAGCCTGCCAAGGCCACTTCTGCCGTAGAAAGATTCGAGATCGCGGTTGGGTCGCCCGGGTTGGACGCTGCTCGTTGCCCAGCTGCCATGGCGGTGTTGCGAGCTTGGATCACCGCTTCGAGGGTCTCCTTTTCATGGGACATGTAGCCCTTGGCTGTTTCTACGAGGTTTGGAATTAAGTCGTAGCGGCGCTTGAGCTGGACATCGATTTGAGCGAAGGCGTTTTGGAATCGATTCTTCAATGCCACCAGGTTGTTGTACAAGCCAACGAGGTAGAGAAGGAAAAGAACAACGAAAGCCCCAACGGCAAGCAATCCAACGAAAAATCCGGTCATACCCGACACCCTTAGCTCAGTCTAAATGGGATGCAAAACAGCTTCACTGCACAACTCAAAGCGATCGAAGTGATCGTAATGGATTCCGGTGCGACTGTCGATCAGGCCGATTCCCAAATGAGCGAGGGCGCTGGCTCCGAAAAAAAGAAGTTTTTGCTGGCTACGGCACTAACCGAGCCGGAAAGGACGGAAGTTGAGAGGGGTTGCAACCGGGATTGAGTCCGGCATGCGAGTGAGTTGTCGTCTTGGGAAGGACCGTGTGCATGCGAGAAGCTTCCCAGCCGGTGTTCGCCTGCCAGGCCGAGAGAAGTTCGGTACCTCGCTCGTTGCGCAGCAGATTGGAATCGCTATCGATAGAAACTTCTTCGCTCGACATCGACATGATCACCTGCAGGAGTCGCATAATGGTCGGCACATCGTAGACGTTGTCCATACCGCGCAGGTCGATCCATCGGCCGAGATCTTCTACGCGGTTGGCTTGTTCCGAAAACGGCCAGTCCGCGACGTTCGAAGCATCCCATTCGACGAGGGTTTGCGAGCCAGCAAAAATCGATTCATTGGCAACTCTGACGAAGGGGACCGGATAAGGATTGGCGGTTCCCATGCGGATGCGTACCCATGGGTTGAGCGCGATCGACGTCACATGGTTCAATGTGGCTCGGATGCGTGGGGATCGGTTGAGCGTCTTGCTACCTTCGATATCGATGATCGAGCCCGACATAGCCGCCCAAACCTCCTCCATCTCGATTTCGATGCGATCATTGGACTCGATCCGAATCAGATCTGCCTGACCGCGAATGGCGGATTGCTGCAGTTCAATGCTTGAGCTTGCCGCCGAGGATGCCGTCGGATTTCGGAAACAGAAGATGGCAGGGAGTCTGCCGTTGGTGTTCGATCGAAGTGTGATCGTCGAATCGATCAATCGTAGACGAGCACCCGCGGCAATCTGAAACAGAGCAGGGGCCGAGCTATCGAGAGAGGTGTTCACTATATCGATATCCACGCCTCGAAGCTCCACGGAAGCACCATCGAGACCGAACCAACTCGACAACGGTTCGGTGGCGATTCGATTCGAATTATCGCTCAGCACGATTGTCGGTCGCAGGGAGTCGGTCCCTTCCAATCGAAGGGTGCGTCCCTTGCTCGAACGGGCGATGGCGATCGGCTTTTGAAGTTTGATGTTCGATGTTGCAAGTATGATTCGTTCCATCGCCTCATTGGATTCCCATCGAAGAATCGCTTCTTCGAGAGATCGCACCATTTCGAATGGCTTAGGAATGCCAGAGGCTTGGGTGTTCGGATCAGCAAGGACGATGGCAGTCGCAACAGAAGGCTCGCGTGATGAGGCATCGGAAACCGATTCCCCGTCTTCATCACCCGTGCCGATCGCTGAATCGCGGGGTGTATTTTGGCCCTTTGCGCTAGCCTCAGCAACCGATGAAGTGTTGGTTTCCAACGAGGCCACTTCATTGACTTCGACGCGAGGTATAACGTAGACGCCACTGCGCTGGTTTTCGTTGTACAGCCACAACGTCACTAGGCCGATCCCGCATACGCAGATCACAGCTGGTAGAAAGAACTCCCACCAACTCCTTCCAGCAGACGGCGTGTGAGCCGAGTCGTCGGCAAATTCATGTTTCCAGTCGAGCGAGTCCATTGCGGCGAGGGTTCGAAGGTCGTTGACCAAGTCGATCGGTTCCTGATATCGATCTCGCGGCCGCTTGGCCATCATCTTGCGCAAGATGGCGATGAGCGCATCGGAAACATCGTTTCGAAAGCACCGAGGATCCTCCGGGAGCTTGGTGCCGTGCATCAGTAGTTTCTGAAGCGCCGTCCCGTCTGGGAATGGTGGTTGGGCGGTGAGAAGGAAGTACAGGGTGCAACCGAGCGAGTAGATATCGCTTCGCACATCGGCATCGCGAGGATCGTGAGCTTGTTCCGGAGAAATGTAATCGAATGTTCCTAGCGTGACACCGCTGGCGGTGAGGTCCCCGGTGGATCGATCCAACTCGGTGGTTCTGGCAAGTCCCATATCGACGATCTTGGCGCGGCCATCGAGGCCGATCAAGATATTTGAGGGCTTGATATCGCGATGGACCACGCCTCGTTCGCAGGCGTGCTGCAGTGCCTCGGCCACTTGGCAGGTAAATCGCGTTGCGTCGTCGACACTCAGCGGTCCACGCTCGAGCACCAGCTGTCGCAGGTTCATCCCTTCGATGAACTCGAAGACGATGTAGCTCCATCGCTCGGTCTCGCCGACGTAGAAGACTTGAGCGATGTTCGGATGGTCGAGTTTGGCAGCGCTTTGGGCTTCCATGCGGAAGCGTCGTAACGATTCCGCGCGGCGCTGCGACATGGGAACTACTTTGATCGCTACAACGCGATCGAGTCGCAGGTCTCTTCCGCGAAAGACTGCCCCCATGCCACCGATACCGACCAGCGATTCGATTCGGTAATGATCGAGGTTTTGACCAACTAGTTCGTGGACCGTTTCGTTAGGCCGGAGTTGAGAAGAGACCTCTGGACCGAGAGTTGTCGGGAGGGCAAATACATCACCCTCCCGAATCTCCGTACGCTCGGTGTCTAACGAAGGTATCGAATCATTTTGCACCGAGGAGGACATGGCGATCGCCAGCAGAGGATGGTTTTACTTGTCACCGAACCCACTGTCGGAACCTCGATCTGATGCGCCAGAATCGTCGGCTCCTCCCTCGGGGTCGGAATTCGTATTGTCTCCGACGACTGGCAAGTCAACCTGACCATCGCTGCCAACGATTGCCTCGCAGGCGGTTTGTAACTCAGTGATCGAGAGGCGTGTCGAATTGACCAGTGAATTCAAGTCCTTGACCTTCTCGTCGTTCAAAGCCTTTTGTACTGCTTCGATAGCGTCAATCACGGTTTTTAGTTTTTCTTGGCGGTCTTCCCCCGCAGAGACCAAAAGCCCCTTAGTCGGCGGTTTGGGATTGGCTTTGCCATAGCCGTTTAGTCCATGATGAATCTTTTCAAGGCGCTGATGAAGGATGCGGCGAGCCACGCGTACTTCTTTGGGTTGTTCGTCGAAGGCGTTCTTTTGCTTGGGAGGCGAGGGCGCACCTGGACGGTTCGGGGCTCCTCCACTCTCCGGTTCGTCACCTCCCGACATGCCTCCCGGTGGTCCTAAGCCTCCTGGGGCACCTCCCGGCGGTCCTCCCATACCACCAGGGTAATTTCCAGAAGCTGCCGCAGTGGTTTGGGCGCATCGACGATTCCAAGATCGCAAGCTCGCTTGAAGAAACTTGATGGTGTTGGTTTCGAACTCGACCAACTCATCTGCTGGTAGATCCGGTTTCGCGATTTGGCCGAAGCTGTACACTGCGGTTTCGACAAGCCATTCCGACTCGGACTTGTGT
The DNA here is from genome assembly GCA_044370255.1 of Pirellula sp. Lineage (GTDB taxonomy): Bacteria > Planctomycetota > Planctomycetia > Pirellulales > Pirellulaceae > JBKCUI01. Next base: position 6,533 of record JBILVV010000062.1, on the reverse strand, counting down.
TTTTGAAGGGCGGGCTTGAGAAGCGATAACAAAACAGGCTTCGCGGCCTTCGCTGAATCCGACTCGCCGTTAGCGATGATCGTCAAGTTTTCGATCATCAACTCTCGCAGATAAGCTTCTTCTTCCTCGCCGCGAGCAGCAGGCTTCTGAGCAGCTAAAAAAGCCTCCAAATTCGACACAAACTTCTTGCGAGCTAATTCCATCGTAGCCGCGTCCATGCCCTGCCAAACCCAATGCCGCGGCAGCTGAGTGAGCGCCGAGGCGATCATCCCATCATTTTCCGTGGGGACGAATACTCGCAGAAGGATCTTGGTTCCCTCAGGATCGGGCAAGCCGCCACTTTGACTGCTCGCGGGTTGACGATTCAGTCGACCTGCGATTACCGCAGCCAGAACTCTCGATGATGGGTGGGCTGACTTGCCGTCTTTGTCTTTGCCGTTGATGACATCGAGCAAAATGCGAGCCAACATCTTGTTGTAGTCTTCGAGAATCTTGAGGTTGCCGCGGCTTTTGCGTTCCATCATTTCGATGTCGTTGAACAACTCTCCGCGAGCATCGTTCATGGACGTTGCATTCGCTTGCAACAGGCGAGGTAGAAGGTTTTCTTTGTAATACGCCTCGATCGCTGCGAGATCCAGCTTTTCGGGATTCAGAAGTTCGTCTTTCTCTTTCTTTCGCTTATCCCCAGCCGGATCCAACGCAGGAGTTCGGTATTTCGACTCCGCTTCCTGACTGTACGCAGGGAGGTGGGCAATAGTGATCGCCAAAAATGTTATGAGAGAAAGGACCGAAATGTAGCTTCGAAATTGGGTCATAACTCATTTCACCGTCTTGCGCAACTCCCCTTCAGAATTGCAGAACATTCGGCAATTCGGCTGGGGAAACAAATCCGCGATTCCTATTCCAGAGTACGACAGGCCAGGGGCTAGTGTCAACTTTTCAGCCCCTGAAACAGCCGAGATCCCCAGAAATCGACGTATAAACAGACAGAATTAGATCTTGCGCAAGGCAAACCGCATAAATCATCTCATTGCGGTGGGCTCGGTTTGTCGGGCCCCGATTTGGACCCTTGTTTGCCGTCGTAACCGAAATCTCCAACCGCCGAAGAACGAACGGCGGCAAAGAGAGAAGCCAAATCATCCTTGAGAATCGATTCCTCGATGTCATCGGTGTAGATCGATCGAGAATTGGGTAGCTCGGTCACCGGATCAGGCATTTCCAGCTTTGGCGGAGGAGGCGCCTTGCCGCTCAATGAGTCTTCCAAGTTCTCGGGTGCTTGAGCAACTCTCGACATGTCGGAGTCGTCATCCTCAGGTCCGAAAATAGAAGTCGATTCGTCGAACTCACTCTGGATCGGTTGGATTGGCTCCTCCTCAAGTGGCTCATCCATCACCGGCTCAGGGATAAAGTCCGTATTCAACTGAGCGAGAAGCTCATCGATTTGATCGGTGCTCGCAAATCCTTCGAGCGTTTCAGGAGACGCGGCTTCGGCAGGTCCCTGCGAGTCGACTACGCTGGGTTTGCTTTCGTCACTGACAGGTTCGGGGACTTTGGTTTCTATCGGCACAGACGGTTCGTCGGGAGGGTCGTCCCACGGGCACGGAAACTGAGCTAGAGCATCTATCGAAAATGGCTTCTCTGGCTCGGGGGCAACCTCCGGTTCGGGAGCCGCAACCTCTTCAGGAGCTTCTTCCTGAGCAGCAGGACTCTCCTCGCCGAACTCCGACAACAACTGCAACAGTTCGTCAGGCTCCACACTGCGATTGCAAGGCCAGAAACTCGTATCGCATCTCAGAGAAATCGACTCTTCATGAAACGAAAAAAACTCCGGTGCACCTATTTGTTCACAAATTGAAGAGAGCGACTCGCGGCATTCCGGTAGAGATTTGCCGATGCAGTGCAAAAGAAAACTGTGCGGTTGGTACCGAGATATAGACGCGGAACCTGCGAGCGAATCGGAGAGAATTTCCGACACTGCTTTCACAGCATGCTCGATGCAAGCCGCGCCTTGCTGCTCCATCATCTGCTCGATGCTTGAAAGCGAAATCATCGCATAGCAACTTGGATAGCTTGACATTTCCGATTCGCAACTCCATTCGCGAATCAATCGATCCATGCCATTGGCATTCAAAGTTCCAGTCAAGCGGTCGCGAGACGGAATCGGCAATGTTGCATACAGATCCCTGAGTCTCTGCTCGTCCGTTGGATTCTTGCGGAGAGCAAGAGATCTCCCGGTACCGGTCACAGCCCGAGCGTGAGCGACCTGCAAAGGTTCCCAATCCACTGGTGATGCAACCTGCGTCGCTAATGCCTTCGCAGACATGCGATCTGGACGCCAGGCCAGGGAAAGAATTAGCAAACCCGCGGCGAATTCGGCGCCCAGGCATAGCCAATCCAAGTCCACATCGAGCAAGAAGTCCATAGCTATCAATTATCAAACTGAGACCTAACGACACCGCATATCCCCAAAACCTAGGGCGAATAATCCGACTCGGCGACCAGCCCAGGTGTTTCTGGCCAAGCCTGTTCGGTTCAGTCAATGGTTTAATGCATGCATAACGCCTTTGCCGATTGTAGGGATTTTCTTCAAATGCTTGACAAGTCGGATTTCGATTCGTTAGCCTGTTCCTATTGAGCAGATAAAGGATGCGAACTCTCGAGGGTTGTTAACCGGAATCAGCAAAAGGAATTGTTTATGATTCGACCAGGTCTCCAGGATGTCGTCTGCCAGGCTAAGAAACTGCTTGACGACAGTCCGTTTGCCGATTTGCACTCTGTGGATGTGGTTCAGCAAGGGGAGAAAGTTCGATTGCGAGGAGAGGTCCGCACCTACTTCCTGAAGCAGTTAGCGCAAGAGACCGTTCGTTCTGCAACACGTGGTCTGGAAGTAGAGAACGAACTGTTGGTAGCCCTTCGACGTAGGCTCCACTAGCAGCAAGTCGGTTCCGCAGTTGCCGTCTCGAGGCGCTGTTTTTTGGTCTTTCGATCGGATCTGGCAATATGCTATTCCCTCCATGAGGGTTTCGATACATTCCGGGAGAGAGGGGTCATAGCCGATGTCGCGATACGTTTTCGTCGCTGCAGCTGCGCTCTTCGCAGGCCTACTGTTGATCTTCGCTTTATCCCTTGCTCAGCGAGATGCTCGCATCGGTCATACGCTGACCGTCGATTCGATACCCCCGTATGCAGAGCAAGTGGTTGCGCCCATCGCGGTCCAGAAAGCTGCTTTAGAGGATGACGCTTCGATCGCCTTGCCTAGCGTTCAGGGTAAATCGAAAGACTATGGAGCGAGTCTGGCTTCCCATACCGTTCCAGTCGTTTTCGACGAGCCTCCTTCATTTCCGCCGACAAGATCGCTGACCGAACCACCGCGATTCAATGCATCGAGGATTCTGACAAAACGGCCTGAAAGCAATATTCCAAACGCCAAGCTCTTGACGCCATCCGACTCGGCAATCCCGGAGGAGACGACCAGTACAACGACGACCAGAACAACACCGCTGGCCCCCCCCGCTCTTGTTGCTCCGCCGCTAGCTCCAGCACCGGTCTCTCCAGCAACGGTCTCTCCAGCAACGCTTGTTCCACCTATCTCGGAACCTAAGCCATTTGCGGCGCAACCCAGCACAAGCACAACTATCAATTCGCAGGTTGGGGTTGCTTCGCCACCTGCGATCGCAACCTTCGGAGCTCCGCGACCAGAGAGTGCATCTTTGGATCTGCCAGCATCAAATCCTGCATCCTCAAGCTTACCAACCGCCGGGCTACCAACCGCTATCGCGCCTCCTTCGGGACTGTCATCGAGCCTTTCCTCACCAGACTCCATGCAACCCACAGTGTCAGCACCCAGACGCGTCGATGATCGAAGAGCGATGGGACCTGGTTCAACGGAGTTTGGGGATTATCCATCCACGACTTCGCGAGGTAACTGGTCCATGTCGAGCGGTTCGCCTGGATCCCGGCAGTTTGATGGATCTCAAAACCCAAGCTTGGAAATCATCAAGCGTGCTCCTTCGGAGGTGCAAGTGGGAATTCCTGCGACGTTCACCGCGATCGTAAGAAATGTTGGCAACGCCACAGCCTTTGATGTCGAAGTATTCGATACGGTACCCAAGGGAGCGAAGCTTGTCCGCAGTCTTCCTCAAGCCGAAATTGCTTCCAGCAATAGCCTTGTATGGAAACTCGGTGAACTGGCTGCGGGACAAGAGACGACGATCAACATGGAATTGATTCCTGAAACCGAAGGTGAAATCGGTTCGGTAGCCAGCGTCAAATTCGCTGCTCAGGCATCGGTCCGAACCATGAGTACCCTACCTAAGCTATCGCTTAAACAATGGGCCCCCGCGGAAATTCTTGGAGGGGATACCATCACCGTTGGAATCGAGATCTCCAATGTCGGAACAGGGACTGCGAAAAACGTCGAACTCGAGGAGCGTGTTCCTTCAGCGTTTCGTCATGCGAGCGGTGCACGATCTCTCGGACTGCAGGTGGGTGATTTAGCTCCCGGCGAATCGGAACGTTACGAAATCGAGTTAACGGCCGTGGAGGCAGCGAAAGTTGCCAATGTAGTCCGAGCTATGGCTAGCAACGCCGCGATCAGCGAATCGTCCCAGCCGATCGAAATTCGAGCACCGAAGCTGCATCTACAACTCAACGGACCTCGGATCCGATATCTAGAGAGACCGGCTCCCTTTGAAGCGGTGATCGAGAATTCCGGAACAGCGGTCGCAAGAGACCTGTATATCGTCGCTTACCTGCCGCGCGGCCTCCATTTTAGCAGCGCCAACAACGAAGGCACCTACCTTCCCGATCAGCATGCGATCGCTTGGAATCTCGCCGAACTAGCTGCCGGAACGCGCGCCAAGACAGAGTTCATGGTCCTTCCCGTTGAAGAAGGCAAGTCGGTGGTTCGTATGACATCCGATGCCGAAGGGCTTGGTGTCGAAAGCATCGAGCGAGATGTGCAGGTTGAGGGGCAAAGTGAGCTGACTTTCGATATCGATGACGACCATGATCCGATCGAAACCAATGGCGTGACCACTTACACCGTGAATCTCGCAAACATTGGTACACGCCCGGATCAGAACGTGGTCTTGTCGGTCGAGATTCCGGACGGCAGTGCGGTGGAACAGGTAGAGTCGCTGGTGAAATACCGAGTCCAAGGACGAACGGTCATCTTTGAACCTTACCCCTCGCTCCCATCCAAAGAACGAGCCGTCGCCAAAATTCGCGTTCGGCATGGTCGCGAAGGAACGCACGTGTTCCGCGCGTCTGTGCAGAGCGCTCTTCGCCCCGTCCCTGTCATCAAAGAAGAGAGCACCCAGGTTTACATAGACCGATAAATCCTTTCTCCCTTGCCAAAAAGCAATAAATCTCGCGATTCCAGAAAATCGCCATGGCTTCTCTGGGAATTCATCCCCTGTTAACAAGCCAAAATTGTCTTAATCAGATCTTCATGATGTCTTAATGTCTGCTTCACGGCTCTTTGGATTCCGCTTCCTACGATAAGCGCGTTCGATGTGACAGACCAATCGGATGCAGTCGTGGGTACTGCGCAACGGCCATTGATTCGGAGATGGTTGACGGGGTTGGTTAAAAACCATTCATTTTGGAGAGATTCTCATGAAGCGCACCAGCAACCTGAATTCCAACAGGGGATTCACGTTGGTCGAATTGTTGGTTGTTATCGCCATCATCGGTATCCTTGTTGGTTTGCTGCTGCCTGCCGTTCAAGCTGCACGAGAAGCAGCTCGACGCATGAGTTGCAGCAGCAACGCGCGACAACTCGGTCTCGCCTTGCACAACTACGAAAGCGCCTACAAGCGATTGCCGCCAAGCCGGATTTCACTTAGCAACCCAACATTCCAAGTTTCGTGGCCAGCGATGATCCTGCCGATGATCGAGCAGGGACCAAGTTTTTCTCGCTATAACTTCAATCTGCCGTGGTTTAACCCCGTCAATGATGTGGTGACCACCACCCAGATCCCGATCATGATTTGTCCGTCCGCTCCATCGCCTCGGGATGTTCCTCCTTCGACTCTTTACTCAGCGATCTCCAACGGAACAAGGTCCGATACACCTGTCTGGGGATACGCAGACTACGGTTCGATCAACGCGGTTCGAAATGCGGCTTTCGTGGCTGCGGGTCTTCCCAGTATCAACACTCGTGAGGTCATGGGAGCCATGGGCCGAGGTCCTGACGGAGTCAAGCTTGCGACAATTCGTGACGGACTGTCGAATACCATGGTGATCGGTGAAGGTGCGGGACGACCCTCGATGTACGTCAGCGGACGGAAAGTCACGAACCCGAGAACAGGCAGTGCCTTTGGAACGAATGTCGTAGCTGACGGTTGGGGATGGGCGGACATCAACGGCGGCTTCAGTGTGGATGGATCGCGAGCGGACGGCCTACAGAACAACACGACCAGTTCGGGGAACACCACCATTGTCGGCAACTGCTTCCTCAACTGCACGAACGATTCCGAGTTTTATGCATTCCATGGTTCCGGAGCCCACTTCGTGTTTGGAGACGGGTC
>JBILVV010000386.1:0-4836 GCA_044370255.1 Pirellula sp. | reverse complement strand
GCCCTGCTCAGGGTTCCATGGGTTGCGAGTCAGATCACGAAACCACTGATCGCCCCATGCGAGCGTTCCGACCGATAGTTTCCCGAGCAAGACCGCTCCCGCACGATCCATCTTGTTTGCAACCGTCGCTTGCGGACCGCGTTCCCTACTTTGATAGTCGATGGCACCCCAGGTCGTTGGCATTCCGGGTATTGCGATAATATCCTTCGCTCCCCAGGGGATGCCATGGAGCGGCCCACGATCTTTTCCCCTCTTCAACTCGGCATCCATCGCATCGGCTTGTTTCAAGCTATCTGGGTTCAGAGTCACGACGCAATGCAGTTGGGGATCGTATCGCTTCAATCGCTCGAGATACATCTCGGTCAGTTGGCGACTGGTAAACAATCCCTTGCGAAGACCGACCGCAAGTTCGCGGACACTCCAAAAGGCGACCGACTCGAGATCCTGTTTCTCGGGTAACTTCACGCTCTCCGGATCAAGGTGACGGCTCGAGGCATTAGGTTCAGGTTTCGCGGCAGACCATTCGAGATTCTCCTCGGGGGTTTGCGAAGCGAAGAACCATGGAGTAAAGACAGCCGCCATCGGTGTGTTTTCATCGATGGGCTTGGTTCTGAGCAGTGTGATCGCCACAAGCTTGTTCGATAACTCCTTGCTGAGCTGTTCGCAGTGTTCGTTCGTGAGAGGCACACGAGCGATCCACGAAGCAGCTCGAATCATCTCCGCTGTAATGGCGTCTGGCTTTGGCTCGGGACTGGGGTCTTGTTCGACGAGAGCATCGGCTAAGGCCTCTGCCTGAAGCCCCGAGATCATAGCTCCGCTGGCCACGATGCAACTGGTCAGCCAAAGCCGACGGGGAATCGTGATGTCTTCGAAGTGCTTGATCTCTGTCATGCTTCGTTGGTAGCCAACACATCAACGGCAGCTACTTCGTTGGTGGAGGGTGTCTCTGCTGGTGCATCCTTCAATTGTTGAGCAGCCCAAATTGCGGCCCCCATGGCTCCCGCGTCATCCCCTAGCTTCGCAAGTTTGATCTCGAAGGTGTCGGCGTAGCATTCGAGTACGTTATTAGCTACGGTCTCCTCGACCTCCTCCAGATACAGATCCGAAAGAGCCTCCACCAAACCGCCACCCAGTACGATGACTTCGGGAGTCAGCAGGTGGATCAAATTCACACACGCGTAACCGACAGTGCGAGCCGCTTTTCGAATCACCTGTTCGACTGCTTCATCACCCGCCTTGACCGAAGCGGCGAGTGCTTTGCTTCGTATCTCGGCAATGTCGGTACCGACGTCTTTGAGCAGTGCTGGCGCTTCGCCTCGGATCGCCAACTTTGCGCAGCTTGCAGCGATGGCCAAACGGCTTGCCTCGCTTTCAAGAGTCCCGGTCATGCGAGCACCGCTGGAGTGATCGGTTGTCGCCACGCGCGTATGACCGATCTCCATACCCGTATGGCGTTTGCCTCGAAGGATCTTGCCATCGTAAACGAATCCGCCGCCGATCCCTGTTCCTGGAAAAACACCAGCGACGCTATGGGCACCCACGGCAGCACCGGCAGAATACTCGCCGAAGACACCCGCATCGACATCGTTCAACACCGAGACAGGGCATTGGAAAGCATCCTGCAGAAGGCTACCAAGCGGAACGTTCTTCCATTTCAAGTTCACCGCTAAATGAACGATCCCCCGTTCCATATCGACCGGGCCTGGGCATCCGATTCCTATCGCCGCTAAACCTTCCAAAGGGAGATTCGCAGCAGCGATCGTCTCTCGAATCAGATCGACGATACGAATTAGGCCAGCCTGCGCTCCCTCGACTCCCTTGGACTTCTTCTTCTTGCGACAAATCACCTTGAATTTCTGGTCGAGGAGGACGCAAAGCATCTTCGTCCCCCCAAGATCAAACCCGCAATAGTATCGCTCTGCCATATCCTCGGCTCTCAAACTCGCGTTCCAAAAAATACCGCTGACGAGTACCTCGATTATAGCGGATCCTGTCGGACTGTTTCGACAGATCGATTACAATCTTTGGAAAGTCGTTTTCCTTCCCCAAGAAACCTTGAATGGGTTCGAGGCTCATCGATGCGTTTTGCTCAATGGTACACGTGGATTCTGATCGTGGCACTCACGGCTCCCTGGGCGAGTGCGCAGCGTGAACTCAAGGATATTCCCATACCGGACCCCGAACAGGAACGGGCCACGTTTCAAATAGACGACGGCTGGAAGGTCGAGTTGTTCGCGGGCGATCCACCGATGGCGAAGCCAATTCATATGAATTGGGATAATCAGCGTCGGTTATGGATCGCGTCGAGCGAAACCTATCCTCAAATCAAACCGGGAGAACCCTCCAACGACAAAATCCTGATCCTCGAAGACACCGACAAGGACGGACGGGCCGACCGAACGATCGTATTCGCCGACGGATTGCTGATCCCTACAGGCGTATTGCCCGCGAATGACAGTGACTTTGCAAGTGCTTACGTCGTCAACAGCGATCAACTCATCTATCTCAAAGACACCGATGGCAACTTGGTCGCAGACGAACGGACGGTCGTACTCAGCGGTTTCGGGACCGAAGATACCCACCACTTGCTCCACTCTTTGCGATGGGGACATGATGGTTGGATCTACATGAATCAATCGATCTACATTCATTCGCACATCGAAACACCCTGGGGAGTTCAGCGGCTAAACGGTGGCGGTATCTGGCGATTTCACCCCGATACCAAGCGACTGGAAGTGGTGGTCCGTGGGTTCGTGAATCCATGGGGTGTTCACTTCGATCGTTACGGTCAAATGTTCGCGACCGACGGTGCCTACGGTGAAGGAATCAATTATGCGTTTCCGGGAAGCGTCTTTGTGACAGCGGTCGGCGCACGCAGACTCGTATCGGGCCTCAACCCGGGAAGCCCGAAACATTGCGGATTAGAAATCTTGTCGGGCTCCCATTGGCCCGAATCGATACGTGGCACTATGGTTGCGAACGATTTTCGAGCGCATCGAGTCTGTCGGTTTCGTGTGACCGATGATAAGTCCGGCTATGAATCGGTACAGTTGCCGGAATTGATCAAAACGCCGCACGTCGCATTTCGTCCCATCGATGCCAAGCAAGGCTTGGACGGCGCACTCTACATTGCCGATTGGTACAACCCAATCATTCAACACGGCGAAGTCGATTTTCGCGACCCTCGCCGCGATCGCACGCATGGTCGCATTTGGCGGCTCACCCATCGAGATCAACGTCCAACCGCCGATGAACCCATCACCGCCAAAGATTCGGTGGCGAAGAACTTGGAACGGCTTCAAGACGATGCCGACTTGGTGCGGCTGTTTGCTGGCCAGGCCTTACGTCGTCAATGGAAAGCCAACGCAAACAACCGAACCCAAATCGATTCGTATGCTGCGGCCGCGATGAAAGCCCCAGATCGAGGCCTCGAACAACTCGAACTTCTTTGGCTCTATGAGGGTCTTGGTGTTTTCCAAGACTCCTTCCGAAAAACACTTCTCGAGAATCCCGACGGACGTATTCGCGCCGCTGCGGTGCATCAATTGGCAAACGAAATTCGGTGGGTACGTGCCGAACAACTCGGCGACTTGGATCCTTCTCAAGTCGGATTGTGGCTCGCTGCGGGCAAACGAGCGGTCCAAGATCCACATCCCCGTGTTCGGCTAGAGGCGGTTCGCATGTTGGCCGAACTCCCAAGTAGCGAAGCTGCTGCGACCGCATGCGAGGTATTGCGTCAACCGATGGATCGATTCCTAGACTTTGCGCTGTGGCAAACCATTCGCGATCTGCAGGGAACTTGGTTGCCGGAATTCCGTAGCGGTACGTTTCGATTCGGCGAACAGCCAACGTCCATCGCGTTTGCACTCCGCGCCGCCGAGGATCCCTCGACGATCGATGCCGTTATCGGAATGCTCGACACGCCTGGTGCAGCAGACGATGCTCAAGCAGCGGCTACTCGATGGGAGCTCGCGCAATTAGTCGCCGAACTCGGTTCGGGACCTCAGCATGCACAATTGATCCAACGGGTGATTGCCAAGGACGGCCCGCTGTCCAAAGCAACGCCGACACAACGCGGCAATCTGATGCGCAATACTTCGGATGTCACGCACCGCAGGAAAGAGTCGATCCCGCTCGACGAGGCGACCATCAAAACGCTCATGAGCGAAGCATCCGCGGTCGCGGAATCGACATCCCCCAACGCAGACTTCGATGGCTCGTCGTTCGGCGCGGCCGCCATCTACGCTCTTGGTCGCTGGCAGATTCCGGCAGCGAGATCCATGCTGGAATCATTGGCGGCCAACCGCGGTGCAAATACGGGATTGCGACAAGCGGTCATTCGATCGATTGCCAATTACTCGGATGAGAATACACGAAAACTTCTTCGCGAATGGAGCCAAGATGAAAACTCCACGGTTGCCTCGGCAGCCATCGCTTCGCTCGTCGATCTCGATCTGGACGGTGCATCGAAACTACTAATCGAGAGATTGTCTTCGGATCCGGAGCGAGCTCAACCGTTCATTGCGATCGCGCCATCATGGTTGTCGCGACGCGATGGCGCAGCGAAGCTTGCCGGCGCTCTCAAAGATGTCTCTCTCGAACCAGGACTGGCCCGCCAAATCAAGTCGGAACTCCGCAAACTCAACGCGTCCGGAGACCTGCTCGGAGCGATCGATGCCGCAGGCAAGCTTCAGGAGAATCGCTGGCAATTGACCGATGAACTTCGCGATCGTTGGCTCAAGCAAGCGATTGCTGACGGAAACGCTGCCCAGGGAGAAATCATCTACCGCCGAACCGAACTGCAATGCATCCAGTGCCATCGCATCGGAGGCGTCG
>JBILVV010000385.1:0-4850 GCA_044370255.1 Pirellula sp. | reverse complement strand
CGGGGTGATAGGATTCGAACCTACGACCCTCTGGTCCCAAACCAGATGCGCTAGCCAGACTGCGCTACACCCCGTGAATTTCCATTATGTACACAAGATCCGGCGAATCCGCTAGGGCACTCTCGATGCTACGGTCCACTTGAGAAACCGAGTTTCCCAATTCGATTGCTAGCTGCCGCAAAAAAGTGACCAAAAAACGGGTTCTGCGAGTCGCCTCGGCCCTCCCGGATTCGGTCTGCATGGTGCGGTGCAGCCCTAGTAACTTGCAGAAAAAATGATCGACCGACTGCTGAGAGTCGTCGGGTTGCCGGCCGATAGGAAACGGTTCACCCGGAGCGTACAACCGTTGCCGCATAGCCCCTCCGGTCATCAGGCATCGAGCCAATCCGATCGCCCCCAACGCTTCGAGCCGATCCGCATCCTGGAGCAGTCTGGCTTCGAGTGACTCACACGGGATACGGGCAGAAAAACTGTGGGCGGCGATCGCGTGCTCGATCGCGGCGAGTCGCTCCTCGGGATAGGCGATCTCGGTTAAGAACTGGCGGGCTCGAGCGGCGGCCATCCGGGAGGCTTGATTGCGAAGGGGGGAGTCCTTCGGCACGATCACACAATCGTGCAGCCAAGCCGCAGGAAGCAAGACTGCGAGATCCGCGTCGGTCCCATTCGCTAGCCCGAATGCGTTTTCAACAACACGCACGATATGCTCCAACCCGTGGCCTGAGTCGGCATCGGCTAACTGCTGCTCAACAAACCGCTCGATGCGATCGCCCCAGGTCGACTCCCAGGATTCGCGATAAGTGCTGTTGCCGTTAACGGGATCCATAACATTCCGCGTTGGGTAAGTGTATGCTAGAGACTCGACTGACGCATTCATCTCAACATAACACATGGATCAATCGCAGACACACCATGGGCCGAATTCCGAACATGCCAAATCGTCATCACTGGTTGAGTTTTTTCGCAATGCTTATCTTTGCCGGTCAGCTATTGACCTCACTAGCTTTTGGACAATTGGAGAAGCGTTCGGTCGCACAGGTATCCAGCGATGTTGATCTCTACATCGGCGGTTTTCGAATGCTCGATCCGTGGTTGGAGCTTTGGGAGTCACCCGCACTCCGCGAGTTTCGCGATTCCGCTTTGTCGCGGGAACTGGATCGCGAGTTTCAGCAAGCTTGGAAAGAGCGGCGGGGCAACATGTCGCGTGCTCGCTCCATCTTCGAGAATCGCAACACTCAGGATGCGCTTCGCTTTCTCCAAGACGTTGTCTCCGAGGATTTTTTCTTGACCGCAGACGGCTCGCTTTCCGATTTCATGCAGCGTTTGGCGACCGTGCTGCGCAAATCGCATCTGCTGAGCGACCCTTCGATATCGAGTGCCGAGAAAGCAGAGTTGGTTTACGAGTGGATTGACACGTTGGGGCCTGACTGGAATTTGCCGACGCTGACACTCGCAGGTTCGATCACGGATAAGGAGCGTGCTCTTTCGAAAGTTGACGAACTGGAGGGGCTGTTGCGATTGGGGCTGGGGATGCGACCCGAGGCTCGGCAAGCGCTTCGGTCTCTGGTCCGATTAGACGATCAACGAGGAACAAGGTTGCAATGGCGGATCCCTTTCGCGTCGATTCCCTGGGACTCGGTGCCGACCAACGAGATCTTTGATGCCGAATCTCGCGACCGACTTCGAGATGTGCTATCCGAAAAATCGCTCGTTCTCACCTTTGGCATTCTCGATGGCCGATTTGTCGCGGCCTTGGGAGGTTCCACTGAGCCTCTCCCCTCCGTCGCCGTCGAGTCATCGCTGCTTCATCATCCCGAAATGCATCTGGTGCGCGATCATCAGGACCAGAACATTACCGGTATTCGATACATTTCAGATCGGCTTGCGAAAGCGACGTTTGAGCTGGGGCTCAAGGACTTTTTCAGCAAGCTCGCGAATACGTTTGTAAGGCCGACGACGTACGATTTGGATGACTCGGAGTATCGTGAGTGGCTGATGACTTGTATCGACGATGCAGGATGGATCGATTCGACCATCGAAGCGATGATTCCGCAGCCTCGAGGTTCAACGGAACTCAGTTTGCTCAGCGAGAATCGCTGGGAAGTACTCGCCCACTATCGAACAGTCAATACGCTATTCCGAGGCGACACACCTCTATGCGGCATGAAGCATTGGGGAAATCAACCGCTGTTGGTGTTGGATGTCCAGCTTGCCGAACATCCTGAATACTTTAAGGCCGCTCGCGCGATTGTGCAGAGACTCAAACAACGACTGGACGACCTCAAAACCATCCCGCGCGAAGAGTTGCCTGTTCCGCAGTTGGGTGAGCTCCCTGCGATCGCTGATCGAGCTTGGCCTTTTCTTTTTCAGGGGGCCGAACTGTGGCAGAAGCAATCGCTACCCAACATGAATGGTGAGCATGCATTCATTCTCAGTTCGGGCGGATTGACAAGTCAACAATGGCATCCGAACCTGCCTCGTTCGTCGGAACCCCTTCCGATGCCTGAGGCTGCGTTACTCATCGGCATTCGCGACCAGCAAGCTTGGATTCAATCGCTTCGCAGTTGGGGAGAGCTCGTCCGCTCGGTGATCGATGCGTGGGGTGATTGGTCCCCGGCCGTCATGACAATGCTCGAGCCTCAACGATTCGATAAGGACCACTACGTCACGTTGGGTTATCCTATCCCAGACGATTGCCCCGCACCCAAGGCGATGATGCCCCGTTTGGACGTGTCGTCTGCATGGTCGCTCCTGTCGTATTCGGATCTTCTCTCAGCTTCAATCCGGACAGCGAAGGAACCGACGATCGGACACGGTCAATTCGATGCGACCAAGAATATGGCCAAAGCCGCATGGATCGATCTTGGAGCAGTCGTGAGGATGTTAACACCCTGGATCCGCTATGGTGCCGATCAGTCGCAAGGGATGCTTGGTGATCTGCGGCCCATTTCTGTTTTTGCTACTGACTTCACCATCGACTTTAGCCCTGAGGATATCGTGAATGCTTGGCGAACAATGGAGAAGCTCGGGGAAATGTCCAGCGTGACCACGATGAACGAGGACGGCAGCAGTTATTCTCGATCGATCTTTCTGTTTGGCGAGTGAACGCCAAACGCGCCTTGCAATTCAGAATCTCGAAGATGAATCAAGGCAGGTAAGCAAATCCGCAAGAGTGCGAGTTGGTCATTCCCCGGCAGTAACTCCGAGCGAAATCGAGAACGCTGATCGATATCGCGCGGTACCAAGAAACGGATCGCTCCCTTGATGTCGTCCATATTCATTCCGCGATCGAGCCGAATCGGGATGACTTGTTCTATCGAACGCCGTACCCTGTCGGTGGTTAGGAGTACCGTTGTCGAATCCAATGGAACCAACTCGAGCGCGTAGTCTTCGAGGTAGCGATTTGCAATTTCCTCAAGTGTTCTACCACGCAAGATCGACAGGCTCATACGTGACGGATGCAAGCCGTGGGACCAAGCGGCGGGCCAATCAATCACCAGCTGCAGCTCGGATTGTTCGCATGCCATGGATAGTATGTCAATAACCGGTCGCTCTTCGTAGACGATTCGGTCCAGGGGCATCTTTGCTTGTGCATGTTCACGGACTTTCCACCACGACTCGGGGCGTCCGAAATCAAAAGCGTCGTTGGGCAGTTTGACTTCGACGGGTGGATTGGCTGCTGCCTGCTTCAATCCCTGTAATGCAGCCACGAATCGTGCGCGGTCATACAGGGAAGCCTCCTCGGTCCATTCTACGTGACCTTGAGTGTAACGACACTCTGTCAGGTCGAGTATTTGGATCAGCAAAGGAACCCACGTGTCTCGATTTTGTACGGGAATTTCATTGGTCCATTTGTCGGTATTGAGAATCCCATCGGCGGCAAGCAAAGCGGTCAATCGATCTTGTGTCGGTCGGACACGGGGAAAACCAGCGTCATCAATCTGTACCTCCAAGCCTCGCGGTTGGCAGATCTGGTCCAGAAGTTCGCCGATGGAAGCATCTTGGCCTTCGATGGAAATGGGTTCGGCAAGGTCAACGCCGGTGAGCCGCATTTCGAGCCAATCGGCAGAGATGCCGGCATTGGAGACTTTGCTGAACCATTGGATGCACCGAAGTAGAGGCATCGGTTGCGTTTTTACAGAGGCCAACTTGCGTCGGGATCGCTCGGCCCAATCGGTTACGGGAATGGGGTCGGGGTAGTATTCTTCACGAAAAAGGATCTCGCGATTTTCGAGTGCAATATCGCTCTCGATCGTGCGATCGGATTTGCCGATGTCATCCCAAGTGCCGCGACTCGGCGCATCGAACATGCGTTGGAAATCCTCGAAGATGGTGGGAAGTTTGTCCTCGACGGCAGTTTGAGCAGTTTCAGGGGGCGTGTTCGGGTTTGCGTTATCGTTGTTTGCCTTCTTTTCGTTTGCGTTGTTTTCGTTTGCGTTGCCTTTGGTTTCGCCTTGAAGATCCGTATCTGGGACTAGATTGAGTGGCAGTTTCGTTTCGGGCGTTCCCTCCATCTTCTGATCGGCCGTCTGCTGAGTTTCCGGTATTGGATTGGGGGGTAAGGTTTCGATCGGTGGATTGACTTCCCCCTTTTCCGCTGGTTTTTCCTCATCCGGTTTTTCGATAATGGCAGGATTGTTGACGATGCGTTCTGCTGGCTTCCCGAAGGAACGGACGAAGACGTAAAAGGCAATCCCGGCAAGAAGCAGTCCGCTTGCGGCGACGAGAGTCACCAGCAGGATGTTCCTCCTCGCAACGACGTTGCGGCTTTCCCAATCGTCTGGTCGGCGGTTGGAAACAGATGCTGCCTCATTGGTTGCAACTCGTCGCGATGCGGGCTGTGCAAAAGGTTC
>JBILVV010000384.1:0-4869 GCA_044370255.1 Pirellula sp. | reverse complement strand
AATGGTTTTGCCACTCGCATCTCGAATCATGCGAGGGGCCATATCGTTGTATTGCTTCGCCGCTT
The DNA here is from genome assembly GCA_044370255.1 of Pirellula sp. GTDB lineage: Bacteria > Planctomycetota > Planctomycetia > Pirellulales > Pirellulaceae > JBKCUI01. The sequence continues at coordinate 4,804 of JBILVV010000384.1, read as the reverse complement.
CGACCGGATCGTCAGACAACATCTCGCACCCAGAAGCGAACACCGACTCAAGTTGCCGAGTAACAAATCCCCACACTTCCGTTTGGGTACGCCACGAATCGGGTAACCACAATACGAATCGGTGTGTCCCCTCGTTGTTCGCAGAGCCGATTAACACTCTTCGACGTTGATCGATATGACGAATGGGATTTTCTGAAGGCGATTTGTCCGACTCCGAAGGGCCAAGAAACGTTGCGACGAGCGAACTTTTCCCCGCATTCAACATCCCCAACACCGCAACGATCGGACAAGCGGGAGCCGATACAATCGATTGAGCCTGCAGCAACGCTTCGCGAAGAGATTCCGAGCGCTCCGACTGACGAATCACATCCAGGAGCGTCTGCGATCGGACGGCTGAATTCACCGAGACTGCGAAGGGCTCAACGCAGAGCAGATTCTCCAGTGACTGCAAGGATTTTTTGAGCGTTGGGTTCACTGCCTTGACTACCCTAGCGTCCAATGAGGTTTGACAAAATCGTCGGTTTGCCAATAGTAGAGCATTCCCGCATCCGATCCAACAGGTCGTACATGGTCCATGGCATAACCTTCAATCGACTCTCCCTCACCTGCTTCATCGCATTGTGCATCTTGATTCCGGTCAGTTTCGGCTTGGGATTGGCATTGTGGATGGAGAAAATTCCGGAACCTCCGCTCAATGCCTTGGTTCGCATGGATGTGATGTGGATTACTGCCAAATCGGCACAAGACCCTCAACGTCTCGTCCCTGCCATCAGCGTTCGCAATACGACGGAGGAATCTTGGCGAAATTTATCGATTGGGATAAATAAGCAGTTTTATGCTCAAGAGCCGAAGGGGATACCGGCAGGAGAATCGATCACCCTGCCGCTCGAAGCATTCGTGGCCCGCAATGGGAGCGTTCGTTTCCCACCCGATCAACAGGATGTCAAGCACGTGACTGTCTTTGCCCAGATCGGCACAGGAGCTCGGGCAGTGAGCGAGTTCAGTATCCCTGCCAATGCACTCACCGAAGTAACGGCGCCTCGCAAAGATCCCAACGTCGAGTGGATCGTGCCTAACGCTCCCAAATCATCACCTCGGTAACGCCACTCTTGGCTGGCAAGTTGTGTTCAAACACGATTCGAACTCGGTCCGCTCGGACCGGATCGAATCGCGCTTCGTTCCATTGGCTTCCGATCGGCTTCATCGGTCGATGCATTTCTCGTTCCACACGCTGCCAGCGACCGTCTTGAAGGATTTCCACCGCAAAGGACTTCGGCGGCTGAACACCACCTCGATCGTCATAGATCCCCATCTCGATTCGGGAAAACTCGACTGGTCTTCCAAATTGGATTTCGAGCCAATCGGATTCTGAGGATGACTCGTAACTGGTCCACCGATTCATGGGCGTGGGAGCAAACATGGTCTTCCCATCGTTGGCCTTTTCCGCCGTTCCCCCGAACCGATCGCTGTGCGAAGCAATCGTTCGTGGATACTCATCGCCCGGTGCACGGTATGCGAGATTTCCTGCAGGAGGTGGTGCAACACGATATGGCAACTCCGAAGGCCCCCAAGCTTCGATCTCCGTCAAACCGATCGCGTACCCCTTCATCGCATCGATTTGCAATTGAATCTTCGAGACCGACACGTTGTTCAACTCAAGCGTCGCAGGCCGATGTCCGACCCATGGGATGGACGAGTCGATCTCAACCGACTTCCATGCTCCATCGGACCAGGTCGCGACGCGAACACCCTGCGGTGCGCAAATGGAGCCGACTCGCTCTTCCTCATCATCCAGGAAGTAAAGCTTCAATCGATCGATTGAGCGAAGCATCCCGAAATCCAGCTCGATGGTGGTGGTAGTGGTGGTGGCAGAGGAATCAGATTGAGGAACGCTCGCCCAGCGATTCGGAGGATGTTGGACGTACCAATAGTTGCCATCTTGAATCTTGGAAATCGAGGTCCCTTCGGCTGTCGAAGAGGCGACGATTCGAGGAAAGTACGAACCATCATTGTTGACGAGATGGTTCACATATCCATTGCTTTCCTGTTCTTTGGAACCGGAGGCATTCTTTGGAGCAGGCAGATCGACCGATGCGAGCTCAAGTTTCTTGCTCTCCCAAATCATTTGACCGTCGCACAGGATATGGAGTCCAGGTCCCATGCCGTAGCGCGTTCCCTCCCGATCCCAAAAGATACTGATATCGCGGTTGCGATACCGAAGGTTGTCAAGCGCGAGATAGTCCCAATGATCAGGGAACAAGGGAACGAGCCGAAGGGTATCTGTGTTGGAAGGGTCGATCCCAACCAAGCCGGTAATGATGAGGTCGATGTATCCCGAGTGAAAGTAGTGCTCACTGTGGTTGTAACCGTCATGCCCTTCGAACGATCCAGTATCCGGATGGAGTGCTTCGGCCAAGTAGGGACGTCCATCCTTGCGGTGCGATCTGGCATAGATCGATAACGATTTCAGGTAGTCGTCGGCCGAGATGACCGATGACGGTCCATTCTGCAGATGGTTCGCGAGTCCTTTCAGCGTTTGCGTGGTGGCGTAAGGCCACGATTGACCGCTCCACCAACAGCAACTCTTCATCAAGAGGAACATCGGGTCGTTGCGTTCGACGGTACTCGGACCGTAGTCTGCGAAGAACCCATCCCGGTTCATCAGTTTGCCCCAAGCCACATCGTACTGCGAGTCGGGTGGAATCATATCAAACTGCCAGGGAACGTAACCGATCAATTCCCGGCCATAGGGACTCCCGGCGAATTGGCCGTCTTCATAGATGAAGGAGTTGGCGGTAACCTCGTGCCCATCTTTTTCTTCATCGTCCCGGTATCGGATCAAAAAGAACTGCCGCTTTGGGTCCCAGAGTTTTTCGTAGACTCTCTCTCGAAGCCCATCCGCGAAGGCCTGATACTTTTTTTCCGTTGCTTCGTCTCCTTCCCGCCGCGCCAGATCGGCAATCGCGACGGCTTCGGCCCACATATAAGCGTTGAACGAAGGACGATAGCTGGGCGCCCCCCGCAAGATATCTTTGGTCTGTCGACTGGCGATATTGAACTCCATCCCATCATCGTGACCTACTTGCCAAAACAGCCCCACCGGCTCTCCTCGATACGATTCGACGTAGTGCCTAGCCTTCCATGCTTCGAAGTTCTCGATGAGCTTGGGTAACAGCCGCCGCGTCCATTCGGGATTCGGGTGGACTTGGTCGACCGCGACGACGGAATCAGCCAGCCAGGTCGAGTAGTTGCGAGGCTGCGCGCCGGGAGTCTCAAACCAATAACGCCCGTAATCTCTCGCGATTCGCGGAGACCTCAGCCATCGCGCTTCGTAGAGCTGGTGTCCTGCAGGGCAACTGATCGCGCCATAGGCTCCCGACCAAAAAGGCCGATCGATGAACTCAGTGAACAAGTAACCCGCATCGGGGGAACCATAGGTCAAATGCTTCGTCATCAACTCCCACCGGTAGTAGTAGGTCGTGACCAAGTCCGGTTCCGGGCAATCGAAGGCGGGAACATGATCGAGATACCAGTCCCAATCGCGATTATCCCAAAATGTCTCTCGTTCCAGCAACGCTCGGTGATCGATGACTTGCCCAAGGGATTGAACAGCCAAGACCGCGATCGCAGCAATCGCCAGCATGCTTCGGATGGCAACGATCAAGGATCGGTGAAGAGACATAGAAGACACGAATGGTTCCTGACTCGTTGCATTGCCACGATCGGCTCGCAACGCGTAGCAATGAGAGAGTGTTGGTTCGGTTCGAAGAGAGCGTTTGCTGATCAGATCAGTACCGGCTTGCCCAGACTGCGTCGCACAGGAACCCACTGACCTGCATGCATGAGGGAGTGAGTCGCCAGCAAGACCATGACATCGCCGACTCGAGGAAACATATTCCGCCAATGCTCTGGGCTCGGCTTATCGAGATCGGAATCGGTCATTCTATCAAGGGCTGACATGACTGCGGCGTCGACTTGGGCCAGCAGAGTTTCATACTCTGTTTTGGAGACGAACCCAGATGGATCATCGCTCTTGGCTTGATCCTTGCCGTGTCGCTCGGCGAATCCCGCTGGCAGTGCCGGAGCAGCACCTGGTACAACGGAATCGAGGATCCCCGCGTTCGAGACAATAAGGTGCCCCAATTGCCAGGCGATGTGATTGCAACCCTCACCGGGCCGAACCATGATGTCGGCATCGCTCAGGTCGCTCAGGTAGCTGGAAACCACCATGTTGGTTGTGCGCAAAGTTTGTTTGATCGCTTCTCGAGCATCCATTTTGTCTTTCCTATCGGAGACGTTTCGAAATTCGGAATGACTCAGGATATCCCGATTTGCGAAACTGTGGGATAGGGTTACCACGCCGCATTTATTTTCTTGATCCGAGTCCAGTGATAAGGGTTTTGAAGTCGCGATTTTCGTACCCCCTCGCAACTGCCGAAGTCGCATCTTCAAAAAAATGTCTGGGATGGTAAACCAGAACTTCATCAAATCCCGGTTGCCCACATCCCGGAAGCTTGTTTCAAATAGAAAACTTCCAGGTCCACAACTGTGGGTTTATTCAGCCCTGTCGTCACCATAAAACAAGGAATCCTCGAGTGTCACGTAGAGCATGGTATCAAGCGGAGCAGTTTGTTCGCGATCGAAGGGCTTTCTTACTGGCGGGAGGTTCGCTCGCGGTTTTACCACTGGTTTCACGAATGGCGCTAGGTGCCACGCGACGAACTTGGGCATGGTACAAGGATCCATTCCAACTCGGAGTCGCGTCGGGGGAACCGGCAAGCGATAGCGTGGTGTTGTGGACACG
>JBILVV010000383.1:0-4872 GCA_044370255.1 Pirellula sp. | reverse complement strand
TACAATCCTCGAGTGGGATAACGCGCTCAAGGATGCAAGCGTCTCCGAAAGGATCCTCGTTCCCTTCTTCCACAGCGTGATATGCCGCACGGCGGGTTTCAATTCGATCGATCTCAACGACTTGACCAATGCGAGTTTGTTTGTCTCCATCATCTTGATGGCGATTGGCGGAGCTCCGTGTTCGACCGCTGGTGGCGTTAAAACCACGACCATTTCGATGCTGGTACTCAATGCGATCCGGCGTTTTCAAGGTTTCAGAAACGTAAGCTGTTTTCGTAAGACCATCCCGCAAACAACCATCGAGCGAGCTGCTGCGGCCACGATCGTTTTCTTTTCGGTTGCAGTGTTCGGATGCTTGATCTTGATGCTTATCGAACAATCCGGTCGAAGCCATCGAGAGCAGCAGGATTCGTTCTTGGACATTCTATTTGAAGTTGTTTCTGCATTGGGAACAGTCGGCCTGTCGACCGGAATCACTGCGACCTTATCCCCCGCTGGAAAAATCGTCATCATGTTGTTGATGTTCTTAGGCCGTCTCGGGCCGGTGTCGGTCATGGTCGCCATGTCTCGAACACGCCGACCACCCAAAGTCGAATACGCACACGAAGAACCATTATTCGGATAACTCATAAGGCAACCAGAAATGGCAGAGACAAAACGTTTCGTCGTGATCGGACTGGGTACTTTCGGTGCCGTCGTGGCCAAGCAACTGCACAAAAACGGAATGCGTGTGACAGGCATCGATGGTGACGCCGAAACGGTCGAGCACATGCAGCAATACCTGTTTGAAGCGGTGATCGGTGACGCAACCGACCGCGAGGCGCTCAGCACTCTTTCGCTCGAAAAAGCCGATGGTGTGATCATATCTCTCGGGGAGGATATCACGCGTTCTCTTTTGGCGACACTCCATGCAAAGGAACTAGGTGCGAAACACATCATGGTCAAAGGGGTCACTCCGGAACATGGAAAGCTGCTTCAAAGTTTGGGAGTCGAAAGAGTCGTTTTTCCCGAAACGGAAATTGCGATGCAGATGGCGGACCGATTGACATGGCCAAATGTGCTTGAGTTTCTTGCGATCGACTCCGATTACCGATTCGTGGAACTCGCTATGCCCATGTCGATGGTCGGAAAGAAACTGCTCGAAACCGATCTCAAGAAACGATTCGGTTTGTGGATCGTGGGAGTCAAGGATGTGATGAGCGGCAAACTGACGATGTTCCCCGACAGCGAATTCAGATTGCTCGAGGACCAGATGCTTTTGCTGGTTGGAAAAGATGCGGATCTGAGACGCTTCCAAGATCAGTCTTGATTCCACCGCGATTCACGCGCTTCGTTTGTCTCGCTTGCTACCTGACGAATGGGCCCCGCTTTTTTGAGATGCATCCAAGTGGGGAACAAACCATGCTTGCTGGCACTCGCACCAAGCTTTCGGAATCGACGAAGCGGAATCGAGTACGAACATTCGTTTTTTGAGGGACGGGTTCTTCTGGAACCATGTCGCAACGAGCCCCAGCGAGTCGTTTCCGCGAAGGTATTGCGGCCGGAAATCTGATTCGGACCGATACCACTCGACCATCGCCTTGCGGCATTGTCTCCACTGGCGTTCGTCGGTCGGTTCTGCCAGGGCATATTCGACCCCCCCCTTGCGAATCAGGTACAAGACACCGGATCCCGTTAACTTCGGCGCATCTACTTGTTCAGAATCACCAAAGGGTTGCCAGTAGATACGAGGGTTGCTTTCGCGAGCCTGCCGATGCTGACGAAGTTTTCCGGTCAGCCATTTCATGATGCGCACATCTTCGCGAAGGCGGAGGGCTCGTTCAAAGTGGTGCCCAGCCGAGGCCCGTTCCATTTCAGCTTCCAAGCGAGCCACGACATCGGAAGGCTCGCCAGACAAAAACTCCCGCGCCGCCGCTTCCTGTTTCAGATATCTGGAACGAGATGCTCCCGGCAAACAAGGAGCAACACAGGTTCCCAGTTCCGAGCGCAAGCATCCGGCACGGGCCTCGATCACGAATAAAGACATTTGATCCGTCAGATGCGTTGCTGTCTTTTGACTGCAATCTCGCAGTAGAAAATGGCGATTCAAGATCTCGACCGCACGATGGAGTTGCCCGGAACCGGAGAACGGACCTTGGCACGCGCTGGCCGAGGGATCAAATTGGCGGGAGATGTAGAACTGCTCTGCCGGACCGCGGCCTAAACACAGAAACGCCGATTGACGACGATTGGGCATTCCGACGACGTTGAGTGTTGGCTGCCATGTTCGAATCAAGCTCTGCTCTCGAAGCAGTGCCGCGAACTCACTGGGTTGAATCTCCCATACGATGCTTCGGGCTAGTTCTACGATTCGGCCCGACTTCTCATCTTTGTTTCCAGGAAGAAAGTAGCTGAGCAACCGATTGCGGAGCAGTTTGGATTTTCCGACATAGATCAAGCGCCCCAGTGCGTCGATCATGCCGTAAACCCCGGGGGTTCGCGGTGCCGAGCATGCCACCGCATCTCGCAGTTGCTCTCGAATCCGTGAAGGGCTTTCGCCTTTGGAATCCAATCGGCTCAGCGATGCTCTCAAATGCTTGAGAGAGCTGTGCTCCAAGAGCAGATCTGGGCCAAATCCATCGAAACGTTGCGTCCAACGCGCATCCATGCGGTTTGTCATAAGCTCCGATATCCATCTCGTCAGGGCATTCGTTGTCGCAGCGAATTACGGAAGAATTCCTGTGCCAAAACACATGCGGAACCTTCCGACCACAGACCATTATGCCGGCGTCAGGAATACAAACCAAGACGGCTTGCGAAACGCTACAAAAAATCTGAAAGGCTCTTCAACAGGGGGGAAAAGTACTTTTGGCCCGAAACTTTCCGCCAACCACTGGGTTCAATGGTTTGCCTTTTGGCTAGGACGCCCCTATCCGGAAAAGACGAACCGCTCGAAAGTTGGTGGCTTACGAGCGGCTCTAACCATACCTCCGCGCTGTGTCTTGGGGTAATGGCTGGGAGATAGTGTAGGCCCAGTTGGGTGCATTGATCAAGCAATGAGCCCAACATTTCGAGGGGCGATTATTTCTACAGCCCCCTTTTGTCCTTCCACCATTGCGTTAGCTAAAGCATGGTGAGCAAGGAAGAAATTTGCCATTGGGATATCTCGCGAACGCCGCCTGGATGGATTGGCCGATGGGTTTTGGTCGGCATCTCCTTGGCGACTTCCGCGGGAGCGATCGCTCCTTGGTGTTTTCAATCGTCCGCAGGATTGGCACGGAGAGCCTCCATCCGTTCCTTCGCAGAAGATTTTGAATCCGCCAAGTATTATCCAATTTATCGCGCCTGTCGCTTGGTGCATACGAGTACACAGCATAGCGTGGATCGGCGGATAGGTATTGGGGAGAACTGGATCCAGTGGTCGCTGGGCCAGCTTTATCCCCCACTACAAAGAACCCAGGACGCGGAACGTATTCTCGAGCAGGGCATAGGCGACTGCGCTGAACGAGTTGCCGTACTCCAATCCCTAGTCCGCAGATCGCGATTGGAGACGCGAATTGTGGGACTTGGCGGGCATGTCGTCGTCGAAGTTCACGCCAATGGCACGTGGTACACGGCCGACCCTGATTATGGGGTGGTCTATCGAGGAACCGTTGACGAACTGGCAACTTCCTCGCACGAGAAATTAGCAAAGCCGCTGATCCGAACCGGTGCGCCGCTGGGTACGATCCATCGCTATGTGTCGTTGTTGAAGTCCGTCGAAGACAACATTGCCATGCCACTGAATTGCCCGATCAGCCCAAGGCTACATTGGGTCGAAAGGATCTCTTCCTTCATCCTGAACGCGCTGCCGTGCACGTTGTGGATGCTGTGCGGCCTGATTTGGCTGCCCCACATCGGCGAGAAAACTGATCGGCGGTGAGTTGTCTTGGCCTTCGGTTGTGCACTGCCGACCGGTTGCCAATCATTTCTGTTTGCATTCTATTGATTGCTCGGTAGTTGCACGGAAGAAGTGAGCACATTCAACAGGTCAATCCAAAGTTATGCATCCCATGCAAAGCAGATTTCGATGGTCGTTGGTTTTGATATTCGCAAGCAACCTCTTTTTTGCCCGCTCGACATTGCAGGCGCAGGACAGAGACGCACCGATCGGAATTCGATCGGGAGTGGAATCAGAGTTTTTCGGTTCGAGCATTCGCCCTGGCCAGGATTTTTTTCGCTACGTAAACGACCAGTGGCTTGAGAAGACAGAGATTCCCTCGGATCAATCCAACTACGGCTCCTTCACCATTTTGGATATCCAAACCAAGGGATCCATCCGTGAGATCATCGAGGCGGCTAGCAAGAGCGATGCTCCCTCGCCGATCGCTAAACAAGTAGGTGACTTTTATGCTTCCTACACCAACCTGGAATCTCGCAACCGCGCCGGACTCAAGCCCATCGAGGGACTACTGAAGGAGATTCGTGCACTTGACAGCGCCGACGAACTGATGGCCTATTCGGGTCAACTGTCGCGTCGTGGCATACCGAGTTTTTTTGGTTTGATGATTGAGCCCGATGCGAAGCGATCCGATCAATATGCGGTCTATATCAATCAAGACGGGACCTCATTGCCGGATCGCGACTACTACCTTGAAGAAGGTGAAAGCCCCTCGGCGATTCGCGCAGCTTTCTTCCGTTATGTTCGAGATATGCTCAGCAGTGTTGGGTGGGAGAACGCGGAACAGCGTGCCGCAGAGATTGTTGAACTGGAAACCCGGTTCGCAAAAGTCCAATGGGACAAAGTCGCGCTGCGCGACCCCGTGAAAATGTACAACAAGATGTCGGCTAACGAATTCGCAGTAGCCAATCCAGGTCTTGCCTGGGCCTCGTATGCGAAAACAGCCGGGGTCG
>JBILVV010000382.1:0-4874 GCA_044370255.1 Pirellula sp. | reverse complement strand
GTGGCGGACGCAACCGTGGTTCGGCTCCCAAAGAACTCAAAGAGCAAACCATGTCGATCACCGCAGACACCAAGAACAATGCACTCATCGTCATGGCGCCAAAACAACTTTTCGATGATGTCGAAGCACTTGTCAAGGAGTTGGATAAGACTGCTGAAGGAGCAGAAGATAGCGTAGTGGTCGTTCCCCTCGGAGGCGAAGTCAACCCAACTACCATTCGGAGCGCACTGTCATCAGTATTCGGGTCACAAGCACGAACTTCATCCACGTCGAATCCTCAACCCGCGACCTCATCCTCGAACAATCCGCAAGCGAACGCTGGCGGATTCCGCGGCTTCAACCCCGGTGCCTTTGGAGGTGGTCAAGGCTTCCAAGGTTTCGGAGGTGGTGGCAATCCCTTCGGTGGCGGGGGTAACCCGTTCGGCGGAGGTGGCAATCCCTTCGGCGGGGGTGGAGCAGGCGGTGGTGGAGCAGGCGGCGGCCGAAATCCATTCGGTGGCGGCGGTATGCAAGGCTTTCGAGGCATGGGGGGAATGGGCGGAGGCATGGGTGGAGGAAACCAGGGAGGTGGCAACCAAGGTGGCGGCAACCGGGTGAACAGGAACCGAGGCAACTGATCAGGCAATCAACGCATGATATTCGAAGCGGGTGAAATTCTTTTGCGTCGAGGGTTGGTCAACGAGACCCAACTGCTCGAGTCGCGCGCTGCTGCCAACGGAGGAGGTATCCTCGAAAGCGTTGTGCAGAAAGGCTTCGTGCGCGAAGAGGATATGCTACGCGCCATGGCCGAGGAACTTGGGCTCGAATACATCGATCTTCGAGAGGCAAACGTCGACCTCGCACAACTGCAGTCCTTTCCCCAGAAACTCATCTATCGCCACTCCATCTTCCCCGTCCGTCGCGAAGGTCGACGCCTATTCGTTGCCACAAGCAATCCTCTCGAACTCTATCCACTCGATGAAGCCGCTGCCGCGTTGAACTGCGCAGTCGTTCCGCTCGTCGCCGAAAAGATCGAGATCGCGAAACTCGTCAAGAAACACCTCGGGGTCGGTAGCGAAACAGTCGAAGGATTGCTCGCCGCTCGAAGCGATGAAGATGACGATATCGAACTGTTAGAAAAATTCGAAGCCGATGGAAGCGAACTGAGCGAACAAGCTCAAGAAGCATCCGTCGTTCGACTGGTCAACGAAATCCTCGTCGAAGCGGTCGACGCTCGTGCGAGCGACGTCCACATCGAATCCCAAGCCTCCGGCATCGTCGTGCGTTATCGAATCGACGGCATCCTGCAGACCCAACCGGTCCCTCCCGAAATCAATCGATTCCAAGCAGCCATCATCTCCCGTTTGAAGATCATGGCCAAACTCAATATCGCCGAAAAGCGATTGCCTCAGGATGGTCGAATCAAGCTGAGGGTACACGGCCGAGAGATCGATATCCGCGTGTCGGTGATACCGATGATCCACGGCGAAAGCCTCGTCATGCGTATTCTCGACAAGGGAGCGATGAAGTTCGATCTTCGTAGCCTCGGGATGGGCGAAGAAACCTATCGGCTATTCAGCGAACTCATTCGTATTCCTCACGGCATCATTCTCGTCACCGGGCCGACAGGGTCGGGCAAGACGACGACCCTGTACAGTTCGCTCTTAGAAATCAAGTCTTCGGAAAATAAGATCATCACGACCGAGGACCCGGTCGAATATCAGCTCGAAGGGATCAACCAAATCCAGGTCCACCCGAAAATCGGATTGACCTTCGCTGCATCGCTGCGCAGTATTCTGCGACATGACCCAGATATCGTGCTGGTTGGTGAAATCCGCGACGCCGAGACCGCCGAGAACGCTATCCAAGCGTCCCTCACCGGTCACACCGTATTCAGTACCTTGCACACCAACGATGCCGCGGGCGCATTCACTCGTATCGTCGATATGGGGATCGAACCCTTCTTGGTTGCCAGCACCGTCGAAGGGGTGATGGCACAACGCTTGGTTCGTCGACTGTGCCCAGAGTGCAAGAAACCGTATCATCCTAAAACAGAAGACTTGCCCCGCGACTTCCCGATCGAAAAACTCGATGGCAAGCCTCTATACCAACCCGAAGGATGCCGAGCATGCCGAGGACTCGGATACGCAGGACGGTTTGGTATCTACGAACTGCTGATCACCAACGAGGAAATCAAACAAGCCGCTCATGATCGATTGAGCAGTTTTGAGATCAAGCAGCTTGGCCTCAAGCACGGCATGCTGACGTTGCGAATGGATGCCTTCCGCAAAGTGCTCGAAGGAACGACAAGCATGGATGAAGTTCTTCGCGCCACCAAGGGCGATACGATCGGATAATGATGATGCCGAGGAAGACGGGGATGCCGAGGAAGATGGGGAAGGAGCACACTCATGCCTGATTTCGCGTACATTGCACGCGACTTGAGCGGCAAATCCGTGGCCGGCACCATCGCTGCTGCGAGCGTGCGCGATGCCGCAACGCAACTCGGCTCGAAATCGCTCTTCCCGATATCGATCAAGGTCGACAAAACGAAGCAGGTTCGATCCACAGGTCGTGTGTCGGGAACGCAGATGGCTGCGTTTTATGGACAACTCGCATCGTTGCTCCGAAGCGGTGTGCCGTTGCTGAAAGCTTTGACCGTTCTTTCAACACAGTCAGGCTCTAGTAAAGTCCTTCGCAATGCAATCTCGGAAATCAAAGCCCGCGTCGAAGAAGGGGAATCCCTTCCCGAAGCGATGGCACGCTACCCGCGTATCTTCAATGATATGGCCGTGAATATGACGCGAGCCGGTAGCGAAGGGGGATTCCTCGAGGATGCACTCGAACGCGTCGCCGGGTTCGTCGAACAACAAGAAGAGCTCAAAGGGAAAACTCTCGGAGCGTTGGCATATCCGATCTTCGTCATGTCTGTCGGCGTGATCGTCGTCACCGTACTGCTGATCTTCTTCGTGCCCAAGTTCGAAGGAATCTTCAAAAATTTGCGCAGCAAGGGTGGATTGCCTTTTGCTACCGAACTGCTGCTCAGTATCAGCCGTACCGTTCAGGACTATTGGTGGATTGTCCTTGCGGTCGTCGCCGTTCTCATAGTCATCATCAAGAAATATCTCGACACCACCGAAGGCCGCAGAAACGCGGACTTGCTCCGCATCAAGACACCCATGATCGGTGGCGTGTTTTTGAATCTCTCTGTCGCTCGTTTTTGTCGAGTGCTCGGAACTTTGCTGAAGAACGGGGTTCCTATTCTAAAGTCGCTCGATATCAGCCGAGCCGCTTCCGGAAACCTAATCCTCTCCGAAGCGATCGCAAATGCGAGCACGGAAATCACTGCCGGTGCCCGACTGGCAAAGCAATTGGAAAAATCCGGACACTTCCCCCCAACCGTCGTTGAAATGCTCTCGGTTGCCGAAGAGTCCAACACCCTGGATACTGTGCTCGTTACCATCGCAGATAACCTCGAGCGAACGACGTTTCGGAAACTAGAAACCGTCATTCGCTTGGTCGAACCGGTGATGCTGTTGATCCTCGCAGGTTTGGTGATGTTCGTCGTGCTGGCGCTGATGCTGCCGGTGTTGAACAGTGCCAATAGTTTGTAGTCCACAATCCTCTAAATCATCCCACCCTAACCGATAGCTCGGAGCCTAACTCATGAAACGCAATCGAACCCGCCGATCCCGATCTCGCTCAGGTTTTACTCTTTTGGAAGTCTTGTTGGTTTTGATCATCCTCGTGGTGATCGCAGGCTTTGCGATTCAGAACTTCACTGGGATCCAAGACACGGCCAACAAGAAGGCAGCGGTCACGCAAATCGGTCAGTTGTCCAATGCATGCAAGACCTATCAGTTGCTGATGCGTCAATTGCCGCCGAATCTCGAAGCCTTGGTTAACGCGCCAGCGGAATTGGAAAACCCCGGCGAATGGACCAAGCAGCTTGAAAAGGTTCCCCTCGATCCATGGAATCGCCCCTACGAGTACAAAGTCAATGGCTCGTCCTTCGAGATTCGTTCCCTAGGTGCGGACGGCCAATCTGGTACTTCGGATGACATCACCAACGGTTGATCGACAAATCGGTTTGCGGCGCGGTTTCACGCTTCTTGAATTGCTGTTGGTCCTGGCCATCTTAGCGATTCTCGCAGGCCTTGCCGTGCCGACGTTTGACTCGATGGTCAGCAGTCGACGTCTCCTGCAATCAGTCGAGCGACTCCAAAACGAATTGCTCGAAGCCCGCGTTCAGGCGATGAAGACCGGACAGGCTCAAGTCTTTCGAGCCACCGTGCATGGAAACTCTTATTCGATTACACCGTGGCTTAGTGGAAACGAAGATCGCGACGCTTCGGCAGGTGCAACGGTCATGACCGCAGGTGGCGTTGTCGAAACCGAACGTACTCAAGCCGGCGGAGTCGCAGCCTCTACGGTTGATGGTGAGTCCGCCAAGTCGCTCGACAGCGACGTGATGTTCTTGTCTATCGATACGCTGGTCGATGCTCGCAACGCCCTGGAGATCCAAAAGTCTGGCGAGATCGCGCCGATGCCGGGGACCCCTGCTCCATCGGTTTCCGGTTCACTCTCGTCGCCACTGCTACTGTATCCAGACGGCACATCCACCACAGCGCAGATCATCCTGGCCGACATCTACGGCCGTCGCATGGCGATTCAAGTTCGAGGTATCACGGGTCGCTCCACAAACATACGATTAACCGCCGTGGATCCGAGCAATCTTCCCACTGTCGTCAGCACCGCAGGTGCAACTCCTTAAGGAAGAAGGCCATCGACCATGAGAACCGCCGCCACCCATGTAGAACAGCTGTCCTCAGCTGTTCCCGCCCTGCGCCCCCAACTCAATCCCCCCCTAACCGCTGCACAGACGCTCCTCTTCC
>JBILVV010000381.1:0-4877 GCA_044370255.1 Pirellula sp. | reverse complement strand
AGAGGATGAAGAAACTCGAAGGCGATGCCGCTCGCTCCGGTGTTGAGTCCCTTCGCAAACAACGGGATACGGTCGAGTCGGAATGGAAGACCCTCGGTCGTCCTGTACTGTTGGAAATCGATCAAACCGTTCGCGAACTTGAGGAACGGATCAACGCGGTTGCGACCGACGAGCAAGCGGCCCCCGACCCCAAGAAACCAGCCAAGGATGCTGATGGCAAGCCGATCCGCAAGCGACTGGAGTTCAAATACCCCGGCGAAGGGGAGATCACGGTTCGGCAAGTGGATCGCATCATTCCGATCTTCGACATGGCGGTTGGAATTCTGCTGATTGTTGGTCTGCTTACACCTCTGGCCGGATTAGCGGCTGGCCTGTTTCTCGCTTCGGTCGTCGCTAGCCAGTTTCCTGGATATCCGGGAACGCAACCTACCTATTACCAAGCCATCGAAATGTTGGCTTGTTTCGTAGTCGCCTTCGCCGACGCAGGGCGCTACGCAGGGCTAGATTTCTTGCCGTGGAGCTTCTGGAATCGCAATGCCAAAGCTCCCGCGAAACCCTAACTTCCTCCGCACACATCACTTACCATTCCAAAAGGATTTATTCCAATGAGAACACTGAGCCCAGAAGACAAGACCATCGGCCAGGACAACTACCATGAAGCGATCGGATTTACCCGTCGCGAGTTCTTGCAGGGAGTCATCGCTGCAGGGGCCGTCAGCGGCGCCGGGCTGGGTGCGATGTACTTCGGCTATGAGAAATTCGCCGACCCCGTTCGTGTGGGTGTGATCGGCACCGGCGATGAAGGAAGTGTGCTGATCGGCGGCTGCACTCCAGAATACGTGCAGGTCACCGCAATCGCTGACATTCGTCCCTACAGCATCTATCGCGCGTTTCACGGCGACTGGACCACCCCAACGCGACCGGGGCTAATCAAGCAATACAAGTATGCGAACGAGGATGAGGCTCGCAAGAACGTGAAGGTTTACGATGCCAGCAACGGAGGTATCGAGGCCCTCCTCAACGACGACAGCATCGAAGCGATAATCATCGCGCTTCCCCTCCACTTGCATGCCCCGATCGCAATCCAAGCGATGATGAAAGGAAAACATGTTCTCACTGAAAAACTCATGGCTCACAACGTGGCCCAGTGCAAGGTCATGGCGAGACTATCAAAAGAAATGAAGAGCCCGAGCGGTCAATCGCTTTATCTGGCGACCGGTCACCAACGCCACTACAGCGTCCTGTACGACAACGCCGTCCATTTGCTCAAGTGGGGAGTTCTCGGGCAACTCCACCACATCCGAGCCCAATGGCACCGAGGCAATCTGCCGGGGAACGATTCCTGGCAACCCCCGTTGGTCGGTGGTGATTCCGACGGAAAGACCGACAAGATCAAGGCCGATTACGAGAAGTACGTCAAGGAACTCGACAAGGCCAAGAACCCCGCAGAGATCGAACAACTCAAGCGGAAGATTGCCCAACAAGAAGCATGGATGAAGGATATTGTCGATGCCGCGCGATTCGGCTACGTCGAGAAGACGATGGGGAATCGCACCATCTCCGCCATGGAAGAATTGGTCCGTTGGCGATTGTTCGATCGAACCAGCGCTGGCTTGATGGGTGAACTGGGCAGCCACCAACTCGATGCCTCGACCATTTTCTGCAGTGCGCTTCGCAAGGATGGCAAAAAGGCGAGACCTCTCACTGTGCATGCTGTGGGTGGTCGACATATCTTCCTGCCCGATCGCGATGCCGACGACCACGTCTACTGCATGTACGAATTCCCTGGCCCGGAATACGACGAACGCTTCGACATCGGATACAAGCTACCCGGTGGAGCAAAAGGACTGCCGGGCTACGATCAAGATCCCAACAAGAAGGTCGTGGTCACCTACTCGTCAATCAACGGCAACACCTACGGCGGTTACGGCGAAGTGGTGCTCGGAACCAAGGGAACATTGATCCTCGAGAAAGAGCAAGATGTGTTCCTATACTCCAAGGGAGACACCGGAGCGGCGGCAGGAGTCAAAGCTGCTGGGAGCGGCTATGCACTCGATACACAGGCTAGCGGCGGCACCTCGGCACCGGTATCCAAGGCAGCGGCATCGGGAGGGCCGGTCAGCCGCGGTTACACCGAGGAAATCGAGCACTGGGCCTATTGTATCCGCAACAACTCACCTGAGAACAAGCCCCGATGCTATCCTGAGGTTGCGATGGCCGATGCGGTCATCGCTCTGACAACGAACGTTGCTCTCCGCAAATCGGCTCGTGGCGAGGCAGGTTATATCCGTTTCGAAGACGCATGGTTCGATGTCGATAGCGATGCGACTCCCGATGGCAGCAGCGTTGCAGAGGAAATGCAGCGGCTCAAGGACTATAAAATTCCAACCTAGAAATTGGGGCCAATGGCTTCTGCCAGCGAATCATCGAACGTCTCTGCTCGAGTCGCTCCTCCGGGAGTGACCATTCGAGGAAAGTGGTTCGTCGCGCCGTTCGTGGTCGTCTTGATCTTCCTTTTGGCATGGACGTTGTCGATTGCGATCCAATTCCAAACGATCATGACTCGGCTTGATCGCGCACGAGCCGACTGGCCCGCTGCTTCGCAAGACCTAGCGAAACGCTTCGCGGCATTCGACGCAGATCTGAAGTCGTCCAGCGTTTCCATCACCGACGCGGACCGTAACGCGTGGAATGAAGCATATGCAGCTTTCCAGGAAACATCACAGTACGATCGCCAATCGACCCATGCAGCCATCTTGGAGCGTATACGCTCGAAAACTGGAGACCAAAGTGTTCCTCTTGAATCTACTCCTTCCATCGAACAATTGCTCGCACGCGAGCAAGACCGACTGCAAGCTCAACAGAGTATGGTCGGACGTTGGGCTATCACCGCTCTGCGATTGAAATTGCCCGGGACCTTTTCGGCGAGCGAGTGAATCATGGATTGGACCACCTTCATCGGCCACCATCGCCAACGCCAATGGTTCGCTAACGCTATCGGCAAGAATCGTCTAGCAAGCACTTTCTTGCTCATTGGTCAGCGCGGCATCGGAAAACGGACCTTCGCCGAATTGATCGCGAAAACGATGCTGTGCACCACCAACGATCCGGCCCGATTCCAACCTTGCGACCACTGTGAAGCCTGCGTGCAAGTGGAAGCTAACACGCATCCTGATGTCCTCCGCGTCAGCAAGAAAGAGGACAAAACGGAACTCTCCATCGATCAACTCGTCGGAAGCAAGGACGCTCGAATGCGAGAAGGACTCTGCTACGAGTTGCGCATGCGTCCCTACTCCGGACGTCGCAAGATCGCCATCATCGATGACGTCGACACCCTCAACACCGAAGGTGCCAACAGCCTACTCAAAACCCTAGAGGAGCCACCTGCAGGTTCCATGATCTTTTTGATCGGGACTTCTGAGCAACGACAATTACCGACGATCCGATCCCGATGCCAGGTGGTTCGATTTGCCCCGCTGACCGACGAGGAACTCGCCACCCTTTTGGTTCGCTTGGAGAAGGTCTCTAGCCTCGAAGAAGCAAAACGGGTAGCCGCCACGGCCCATGGATCGATCGAATTCGCTGAGAGCGCACTGGATGAGACCCTCTCTGTGTTTCGAAGCAAATTGCGAGAGAACTTGATGCAGTCCCCCTTGAATTTCACAGGACTCAGCCAGGAGATCGATAAGCATCTCAAATCGATCGGCACCGATGCCCAACCTCGCCGCGAACGATTGAAATGGATTCTCGATGAAGCCTTGGATTTTTTTCGGAACTCCATGCGAGGAAACCTCGGCCTCGAGTGTGAACTCGATGCTCGATTGCGATTGTCTCCTGGCGAACTGTCGACGTTGATCCAGCGTACCGAGGAGGCTCGCGAGCAAGTCGATCGCAACGTCAGTCCAGCCGTCTTGGTGGAAGCCTGGACGGCATCTTTATCCGCGAGATTATAATTTTTGGATCCGTTTTGTATCGGTTCGGTCCCTATGAGCATTCCAGAGACGAAGAAAGAACTGCTTAAACGTTGGAATGATGGTGAACGGTTTGGACTCCATTTCTTTTATGGACATAAGCCCCCTGCTTACGGAGTCGATGACTCATGTTTTAGCCAATGGTACATCCGTCCATTTGCGATCGATGGAATCGCGTATCTCACGGCGGAACACTGGATGATGGCTGAGAAGGCTCGATTGTTTCAGGATGAAGAGACACGAAAACTTGTTTTACAGGCGAAAACTCCCAGGGAAGCAAAAGCGTTAGGTCGTAAAGTCCGGAATTTCAACCCGGCAATGTGGGATATGCACAAATTTGATATCGTCCGGAGAGGAAACTTTGAAAAGTTCTCACAACATCCAGATCTCAAAGCCTATTTGCTGTCGACAGCCAGCTATGAGTCAGAAAAAGAGGCGATCACGGATGTCGACAATGAAGGGGTTCGCGAAAAGACAAGCGGCTATACGGCATCGAAGCTTTGCGGCCATACCGTCATTTTGGTGGAAGCTGCCGTTAACGACGAGATCTGGGGAATCGGACTCGATCAAAGCGATGCGAAAGCGATCAACCCGAATACCTGGCGAGGAGAAAATCTGCTCGGATTCGCTTTGACCGTGGTACGCGAGCAGATATTCGCACTGCATCGCTAATACATCTAGAGTGGAGAATAGTTGTCCAACGCTGCATCGATTCAGTTCGCAGGTGTCTGAAAACCTTCGCGAAAGATGAAGTACACCGCACCGCATAGACATAGCGCTGCCCATAAAAAATCCCATCTCAAAGATTGCTTCATATAGACGACCACGAACGGAACAAAAACGCACAGAGTAACCACTTCCTGGATGATCTTCAGTTGTGGAAGGGTCAACATCGAACTGCCGATG
>JBILVV010000380.1:0-4878 GCA_044370255.1 Pirellula sp. | reverse complement strand
GCTGCGACTCGCAAGTCTCTGTTCCCCAATCCCTTTCCAAATCACTTCTACACCGGCAATCAAGCCAAGGAACCCGATATCGGTTTCGCCGAGGACTACTACGCATGGCAATGGGGCGATGCACAGTTCATCGTCCTCGATCCGTACCGCTATACCGTGAGCAAACGCCGCGGCGGCAGTGGACAAGAGTCGAATTGGTACTGGACCCTCGGCGAAGCTCAATACCAATGGCTGAAAGCGGAACTGGAAAAGCCAGCCAAATACCGATTCATCTTTATTCATCACCTCGTAGGAGGTGCAGTCCAGAACCAGCGTGGTGGCATCGAGGTCGCGAACCTTTGGGAGTGGGGTGGCCGCAACATGCAGGGTGAATACGAGTTTGACAAGTACCGGCCGAGTTGGGGCAAACCGATTCATCAGCTGCTGGTCGATAGCGGTGTATCGGTCGTCTTCCATGGCCACGATCACTTGTTCGTAAAGCAGGATCTCGACGGAATTGTCTACCAAGAAGTGCCCCAGCCGAGCCACTCTCGTGAAGGCAACACACGCACCGCCTCGGAATACGGGTACATCGCGGGCGAAATACAACCTAGTTCTGGCTATGTGCGAGTCCGTGTCGATGCCGATGCGGCTCGAGTCGATTACGTCCGAACCTATGTAGACAAGCCTGGTTCGGAAACTCGAAACGGTGAAGTCACTTTCTCCTACGAAGTGAAACCGAAGTAATGCGAAGCATCAGTAGCAAGGGTGATTCCTTAGGAAGAATGAAACAGTCGTTTATGAAAAGCAAGGCTTGGATCGGTTTGTTCTTAATCGTGTCCCTATCGTGCCTGCAGTCGATGGGCAGGAGCGAGGAACGTCCGAATATCATTTTCATGCTCTCCGACGATCAGGGATGGAACGGTTTGTCTGTTCCTATGCATCCGAGCGTTGCTGAATCGCGAGGCCAATGGTTTCACACTCCGAATCTCGAACGGCTAGCGGCTCGCGGGATGCGATTTTCGCAAGCATACTCCCCCGCTCCGGTATGCTCGCCGACTCGTATCAGCCTACAAACGGGCAAATCACCAGCACAACTACATTGGACCAAGGCCGCTCCTTCGGTTGAAGGGATGCGACTGACCGAACCGAGGCTGATCAAGAACATCTCCGAAGATGAGGTGACAATCGGCGAACTACTGCGTGCACATGGATACACGACAGCGCACTTTGGGAAGTGGCATATCGGTGGCGGCGGGCCCGGTCGACATGGCTATGACGCGCACGATGGAGATACAGGAAATGAAAACGCTTTCAAGTTCGAGGATCCAAATCCTGTCGATATCTTTGGTATGGCCCAACGCGCTGAACAAGTCATGACTCAGGCCAAGCAAAGCAGCAAACCATTCTTTATCCAACTGTCGTGGAATGCGCTTCACGCATATCAAAATGCTTCCAAGGCATCGGTCGAAAAGTACAAACGACTGATGCCCGATGCAGATGAAAAGCAAATGTATACTGCCGCACTCACCGAAGACCTCGATCAAGGGGTAGGACGTGTGATGGACGCCGTCGATCGCTTGGGGCTCGCCGAATCCACCTTCATCATCTACATGTCGGATAACGGATCGGGAGGTGGCAAGAAAGGTGCACTGCGTGGTGGCAAAGGTGGAGTTTGGGAAGGTGGGATCCGCGTCCCTTTGATCATTCAAGGCCCCGGTGTTGCCGCCAACTCTTGGTCCGCAGTCCCCGTGGTTGGTTATGACTTCTTCGCGACGTTTTGTGATTGGGCTGGCGTTCCCACCACTGCGATTCCGGCGAATATCGAAGGAGGTAGCATCCGCGAAGTCTTGATCCAAAACGGTGAGGGAACCGTCAAACGCCGATTCCCCGGCCTAGCCTTTCACTTCCCCCATTATCAGAGCGAGGGCCCCCAATCGTCTCTCTTGGTCGGTTCTCTCAAGATCGTACACACCTACGAAGATGATCGCTGGATGCTGTTTGATCTTTCCAAAGATCTTTCAGAACGTCAAGACTTGGCTGGCAAGATGCCGCGTGAGACACAGCAAATGCGAGGACAACTCGAGGAGTATCTAACAGCCGTCCGCGCCCAGTTGCCGACCGTCAACTCAAACTTCGATCCGAACGCCAAGCCCTCGGAAGATGCCGGCAAAGGCAAACGAGGAGGCAACAAAACAGGTCCACCCAAAGGCAAAGGGAAATAGTATGTGCGAACGCTTCCATCGATTATTGATGCTGTTATTGATCGCCTCATCGCTTCCATGCTCTACGCTGTGGGCTCACGAGGGTGGGCACGGCGATTCCGCGAATTCCCGAACCTGGTATATCGCCGATGGCTCCCATTTTCATGGCAGTTATATTTCAGCCGACGACGGCAAAGTCCTGATCTTGACTTCGAGTGGTAGAGTCCGATCGATCGCGCTCGCGGATCTCAAAGAGTCGACTCGATCGTGGGTGCTGGAAAAGAAGAGGGAAATTCAGCGTCTCAACGCCAGCAACGAAATGATCCTTATTGCGCACCGCAACGAAGAAGAGTTGCAACAGGATACTTCTCGCCCTGCGATCGCAGATGCCTTCGCGCCGTTTGCATCGACTGTGAACGTTCGTTGGGACCGAGACTTTCTGTTTGTTGAGTCCAATGGCATCCCGGATCATCCGATGATGGCAGGCATCCGCGCATGGCAACAACAGGTCCCATTGCCTCAGCCTTATCGAGGCGACAATGCATGGCGCATCCCCCTCCATCCCGTACCTGCTAAAAAACCGATGAGCGCGAATGGCAAATTCCTTCGCGGGGCGATCGCGCTAGCCGTGAATGGGGTCCCGATCTTCAACCCCCTCAACAACCGAGGCGATGATGCCTTTATGGTCGGCGAGTTGGATCAGTACGGAGGCCACTGCGGGCGAGCGGACGACTATCACTACCACATCGCACCTATTCATCTCGAAAAGATCGTCGGCAAGGGAGAACCTATTGGCTACGCACTCGATGGGTATCCGCTTTATGGGTATCAGGATCCCACGGATCCCGATTTCGCACCGCTCGATTGGCTCAACGGTCATCGCGATGCGCAAGGCAATTACCACTACCATGCCACGCCCAAGTATCCCTACATCAACGGAGGATTCTTCGGCGAAGTCGTTGAACGGGACGATCAAGTCGATCCGCAACCTCGTGCCCAGGGTGTCCGAGAGGCGCTGACCCAATTGCGCGGTGCAACGATCACGAAATTTGAGCAGAAGGATGGAACATCGACGCTGACCTATGAGATTCAAGGCAAACCAGGAACGGTTCGCTACACTCCACAGCCGGATGGCTCGTACCAATTCGTGTTCACCGATCCGGTGGGGCGCACCAACACAGAAAATTACCGCCCTCGAACACGCGGCCCCGACGGTGGCCAAGGTAGTGGTGATGGCAGAGGTGGTCGCGGTGGTGGAGGCGGACCTAGACCCGGTCAACCCGGTCGATCTAGGCCACCGGAACCACCTCCGCAGAAGCCCGGCGCACAAGCGATAAATAAGCCAGATCCGCAAAGCAAGGCAAACGCAATCACACTGTCAAGTTCGTCGGTGGATACCAAAGGTGCACTGTCGGTCGACTGTAGTTGCGATGGAAAGAGACAATCGCCAGCCATCGCGTGGACGGGATTGCCCGAAGGGACCAAATCAATAGCGATCAGTATGTGGCACGAGGCTCCCGATCGCGAGAAGTCGTACTGGCTGGTTTACAACATACCAGTGGACGTCACGCAACTGGAACAGAACAGCAAGGGAGTCGGAACGCTTGGCGTAAACGACAAGAAGCGAGCCGAATACGATCCGGTATGCTCCAAAGGCCCAGGCTCCAAGACGTATCACCTGACCGTCTATGCATTTTCGCTCACTATTCAAAAATCGTCCTCCGAATTGAACCGAAATAGATTGCTTGAGGAGTTCAAGAAGTTCGGCTTGGGTGAGAAGACGCTAGACTTTACCTACGTGCGTCAATAAATACGTTCTGCGGTCGATCGCGGTATCCTCACCGACGGCATACCGTTAGCTCCAGTTCTCCCCTCAGTCTATTGGCGTTCGCAACGATTCCGCCGTGTCCCGCACAGTGATCCTTTGTTTGTTACGCGAAAGGCGACCCAATATTTGTTAGCCGAGATGCGCAAGCATCCGGGTTGAAGTGCGCAGGACATAGCAACGCTGGCTCAAGTTCCCACCCGAGTGCTTGCGCACTTCGGCTACTATTCGATCCCACTTTCGGTGCGAGGCACTCGCAAAAAATGTTAGCCGAGATGCGCAAGCATCCGGGTTGAATCGCTCGAAACTCTGCCACGTTTGCCATCCTTGTCACCCGAGAGTTCGCGGCCAATGGATTTCATTTTGCCGACCTATGCGGTGCACTTCATGCGAGTATTGCCCTAGGGAACGCCGATTTACGAGTGCTTGAGATCGTGGTTTCCGAGCGTCTTTCATAGCCCGACGCGTGAGCGAGTGATTCACGGTCCGGTTGGGATAGCTTCCATTTCCCGGCCCAAATCTATCGAAAAATCAATGTTCTGCTCTGGCCATCGGAGTACATCAGACGATATATAGTCAGCCATACAACGAGACGGCGCTGCCCACATGCCAGAAAGGGAGTTCTTGCATGACCAATCCTTCGGTATCTGCAGTTGCCCTCGAGGCAAATCTTTATCGGCAACGGAATTATGAAGAGACCTATCGAGCGTCAAGCGATCCGTGGGGCTATTCATCTTATGCCGATCGCATCCGTTTTCGGACGATCGCCAACACATCGCGAAATTGGTTCCCCAACCCGAATCGTTCGCTCGATGTCGCCTGCGGACTTGGGCAATTGACGGTTTTGCTCGACGAGTTCTCTCAGCAGGT
>JBILVV010000060.1:0-16644 GCA_044370255.1 Pirellula sp. | reverse complement strand
GTTGCAAGATGAATCGTGATAGGTTGAATTGACTGTCGGGTTGTGCTCCTACGAGGGGTTGCGAGTTTCCGATCGGTCGAAACCCTCGGCACGACACGATGAATGTTTGCATGTCGCCCGTGTTGCACAGGGAGCCGTATCCCGTCACCGGATTGAACTGGAGCAGCGACATTGCGATCTTCCAGTCCGCTTCGACCATGCTCCAATTCAGGTCGTTGATCGCCCGGAGGATTTGCGATGGATTGGACCCTTGATTCCAAAGTGTCCGAATCATCGCCAAAGCGCTGGTGGCAACAATGCTCCCCTCGGGCCCATTGTGAGAGGCTTGGCCGATGGCGAAGGTCATCATGCCGTTGGGGACGATATCCCAGTGATGAAATGCACCGCCGAGACCGTTGTTTTGGTGGGTCCATCCGCTGATGTCGAAATCCTCATGGAGAATTTGCGTGTCTGGGAGCATACTGGCCTGAGTCAAACTCGCGGTATCGATCTGCTTTTGTACTTCGCGGGACCGAGAGACTTCATGGCCGAGGATCGACTGTTCGATTTCTGCCATGACGCGGCCTGCTGCGAGGTTGGCAACCTCGACTTCGGTGGGACTGTACGATCGGGGCTTTTCAGACCAAAACCAAATGGTCCCATGGGGCATGGTCGAGGTTCCGATAGGGACGACCAACGCGGAGCCAAACGGTTCGGGGCTTGGCCATTCCTGCATCATTTCGATGTCGCTCAGAAGCACTGCATTTCCTAGCAAAGCCTCCAAATCCGCCAATGAGCCTCGAAGCTCACGAGGGGGAAGGGCAAGCTTCTTCCTTGGCAAACCGAAGCAGGATCGCATTTTCAAGTTCGACGTTTGTTCATCCAGGAGATAGACAGCGGCGGCGGTCGCCCCGATGGACCGGGAGGTGCTTTCCAGAATCGATTCCAAGCGATCTGCGGTTTCTTTTTGACGATCGGGATGGGAAGTAACAAGCACGGCAGTGGCAAGTTCGGCTTCTTGTCGGCGAATCACTTCCTCCGCCTTGTCCAATCGTTCGACCAGTCGCTCGATCGCTAGGAGCAAATCCTGGGCTTTGTCCATTGCAACTGATGGAATCGACACCAGATCCACTTCGTCAAGCAATCCATCTCGGACCACGTTGTCGATCAGCTTCCATTGGCGACCCATCCATTTTCGGGCTGGATTACTCGGCAAGGCGGTAAAGGGTGCAACGGCTTGATTCTGCGGAACGACTCCCCAACTGGTCGCTTCCGCGAATGCCCTTAAGCAGACATCCACTTCATCGAGGTCGCGTCGCCCCGATGCATCTCGGACATTGCCCCCGCTTCCAGAAGACGAGTGAACGTGATCTTCCGAGTGAATGCGCAGATGGGATGGGAACCGTCGTTTCACGTTCTGATGACTTTTTCAAAGAGGTAAGGCAGGAAACCGGTTTAGATGAAACGTAGCATCGGTCTGGGCCTGGTGATCCTTGAGGATTGCACAAGAGGTGCGCTACAAACGGCCGTGGCTGATACATCCGGAACGTCCGTCAGGGCATGCTTTTGTCGTCACAACGGTTAGGGACCATTTGCATGGAAAGCGAAAGCAAAGCGTCGATTCCCCTGACTGGGCATCCGATACCCCAAAGCGTCGGGTTGCCTGAGTGTGGTGAAACCGACAAAACCTTCAGAAATGTGCCCCAAGCCTGTTGCAGTGGATGCAACCCAGAGTGAAAAGGAGTCTCCCATGCTTGTGCTCTCGCGACACCGAGACGAAAGCATCATGATCGGCGATGACGTCGTCGTGACGATCGTTGACATTCGTGGGGATAAAGTGCGGCTTGGTATCGAAGCCCCAAACGACATTCCCGTCCATCGGCAGGAGGTCTATGAGGCGATCAAACGTGAAAATCGCAAAGCGAATCACATCCAACCAGCCGACTTGCGCGGCCTAAAGGAAGATCGTCCCTAGATTGTCGTTCCCTGCCTGTCCCTCGGATTGGCATCGATACACAGCACCCTTCGGGTCAAATCGAGTGTCATGGCCTCGATTGACCCGAAGGGTGTTTTGCTTTTTCTACTTGGGATACTAAGGATGTCCGAGGTCTCCAACGTTGCTCGAAGGTGGCGTAGGGATGATGATTAACACCATCCCGTGGATTCACCGAGCGCCTTGGGTGCATCGATCGTGTATACTTGCGCTGAAGAGTTGCCATGAACGACCAAAATCCTAAGCCGAATCCAGTTCCGGCCGCGCAGGCGGTTCCTCCGCCACCCGTCCCATCGAAACCACCCGTCCCACCGAAACCACCCGTCCCATCGAAACTACCCGTCCCATCGAAACCATCGGCTTCCCCCTCGTCGCCAGCACCGAATCATGCTCCACTAGCTGCGAAATTGTCCGCAAAACCGGAGCCGCTCAATGAGTTTTCCATCGCGAAACGAGAACCCAAGCCAGTTGCGGTTCCGGAGTTTCAACGCGCGAACGACTCAGATTCCCGAGAAAAGGAAAGCTGGCTGTCTCGTCTGTTCTGGCAGGTCCCCAGTTGGTTGACCAGTGCGCTGTTGCACATCTCCGTGATCTTGGTGTTGGCTCTCATACCAGTTCGAGAAGAAATCCGGGATTCGTTATCCCTGATCCTTGGGTTGAGCGATGGTGCCGGCAAGGATGAAGAGTTGGCGACGTTTGATCTGGCGGATCTGTCCATGGGAATGGATACGTCAGAAGATGTAACTCAGGATCTTTCGACGCTTGTGACCGAAATAGAATCTACGGCTATTGATCTGTCCAACATGAATGCGACGATCGAGGTCGCGCCCGTGACAATCAAGGCTAGCCTCTCCAGTCGTACCGGCCTTATGAAAGATGCGTTGCTCAAGGCATACGGGGGAACTGAAAATACGGAACGCGCCGTCGCGATGGGCCTGGAATGGATTAAGAAGCAGCAAGGCAAGGATGGATCATGGAGCCTAGCGGGGCCCTACAGCGAAGGTGGCGTCAACGAGAATCGCCCCGCAGCGACCGCGATGGCTCTCCTTGCATTCATGGGAGCTGGCAATACTCATAAGGCAGGAACCTATCAAAACAATGTCGCTCGCGGTCTTGAATACCTACTCTCCATCCAAGATGAGGATGGGTTTTTTGCTGCTAAAGCGACGGGTATCCAACGGACCTACGCGCAGGCGCAGGCGAGCATCGCTGTGTGCGAATTGTATGGCATGACTGGAGATGAGTCCTTGCGCGTCCCTGCTGAACGAGCAGTACAATGGGCCATCGAAGCGCAGAGCGATTCGGGTGGTTGGAGGTATCAACCCCGCCAAGATTCGGACACCAGTGTCACGGGATGGTATGTGATGGCACTCATTTCAGCACGCATGGCTGGGATGGATGTTGGCAGCCAAGTGCTAGAGAATGTGCACACTTTTCTCGATTCGGTCCAGCGAACATCCGGAGAGAATCGCCCCAACCCGGACGGGGACAAGTATGCCTACACTGCGGCATCGAGGGACAAGGATTCGATGACTGCGGAAGGGGTATTGTGCAGAATGTACCTCGGTTGGAGCACAAGTGACCCGCGGATTGTCCGTGGATGCGATTACTTGGCGAGTCGTCCGATCACAAGTGAACTTGCGGGGCGCGATTACTACTACTGGTACTACGCTACCAACTCACTTCATCACGCAGGGGGGGCTGCATGGTTTAAATGGAACCAAGTGATGCGCGATACTTTGCCGTCGCTACAGATCCAAGCGGGTCGCGAGCGAGGTAGTTGGCCACCTCAAGGGGATCCGCATGGCGATGCCGGTGGTCGACTGTACTCTACCGTACTAGCAGTTCTTTGCTTGGAAGCCTACTACCGCCACATGCCTTTATCCGAGATGGCAAAAACGGAGTAGTCCGCCGCTATCAGCCATTTTGGCGTTAGCCGCAGCTAGCCTTTAACGACAAGAACGCTACAGGGCGCATGATGCAATACGAATCGGGAAACACTACCGATTAGGAAGCGTGCGATCGCGCTTCGACCTCTGTCGCCGACTACCATCAAGGAACTGCGGTTTGTTGCAGCGTAGTCGACCAATCCGTGACCGACATGCCGACTTTCCACAACCAAAATTTCGACTTTTGGCCCATCTTCAGGAAACGCTCCCTTGAGTTCATGAAGTTCCAAACGGAGCTGATCTTGATGTCGAGAGTCGTAAACGATCTCATCGGGAAGATTTTCAGGTCGCCTGACGATTGCGACCAACGAGATTTTTGCGTTGGATGGAAACTCCATCTCTCGCACGCGGTTCACGGCACGTTTGGAGGCGTCGGAACCATCGTAGCAAACGGTGATATGGGGTGAGGTCGTGTCGGTTGGAGCAACGGTAGGACGAACAACCCAGACAGAAACCTTGGCATGTGAGGCGACTGCATCGCTTGTGCTCCCGAGCAACACGCGGGTCAAGGCGCCGTTGCCACGAGAACCGATGACGATCAGGTCGGCTTTTGTATCCTCTGCATAGGTAAGGACCGTGTCCGCGGCTTGCCCGGCACGTTCAACGTATTTGGCTTCCAATCCATGTTTTTCCATCGCTTGGCGGGCGAGGTTCAGGATGCGCTGGCAGTTTTCATGTTGCAGGCGATCGAACTCCGCCTGGTCGACCGAATCGATAATGCCGTACGCTTGCAGTTCATCGACGGTTAGCACGGTATGGGATGAAACGGCCGCCGGCCGAAGCTGGCAATATCGATGGATGGATTCAATGGCTGCATCGGAACCATCGGTCGTAATCAATACTTTCATAATGTTTTTCCTGAACGGTAGTGCGAGGATGCACTCGTGTTATCCAACGCAGCTAGCGAGTATACCGATTCTATGCTCGGGTGTCTGCATCATGAGTGAAACTCCGACTCATCGGACTGAGTATCCAGATGCCCGGACTTGTTGATTGCGAGCATGATACGAAATGCAACGAGGAAACTGAACATAAATCCCAGGAACCCGATCAACGAGAGATCCTTCAAGCCGAAGGGGCCTCCGTCCATGAAGAGCAAGGGAGGGACATCGTAGGCCATCAGGACCGACGAACCGAGCAATAGTGAGCTAGTCAGCAGGCCGAGGACCAGTCGATTGATCGACGGGCTCAAGCCTCGGTGGGAGAGGTGGACATCCAGCTTTCCGGCTTGAACGATCTCCATGAGAGAGCTGATTTGTGAAGGAAGTTTTTCAACCAGACCCTCAACTTCCACCACCATGCGACGCAGGCGTCGAGCTTGACGTCTTGGTGAATAGCGATTCCACCAAAGCTTTCGGAACATCGGCTCAATCACTTGCAAGAGACTGAACTGAGGACTGGTTTGTGAAATTGTCCCCTGCAGGGTCACAAGCGTCTTGATGAGGACTCCAAGTTGGCTCGGCAATATCACGCGATGGCGATGCAAGATATCGGTTGCATCGTTGAGTGCGCCAGCCAAGTCGATACGATCGATCGGTTGGTTGCCGTAAATCGCTATCAAGTCGGAGACATCTTCCGCGAGCGCCGTTTCATCGATGTCCGAGGGAGCTTTCCCGACTCTCTTGACTAGGGAGGTCAGGAGTGCCGAGTCTTTCACTGCGACTGCCCAGAGCATTTCCTCGATGTCTGCTCGAAGTTTTTCATCGATTCGTCCGACCATGCCAAAGTCGAGTAGCCCGACCGTGCCATCGGGCTGTACGAGGATATTGCCGGGATGCGGATCGGCATGATAGTGGCCATGAGCGAAAATCATCGCCACGTAGATTTCAGATACTTTATGTGCAAGCGCATCGCGATCGAGATTAGGAAAGAAGGATGTATCGCCTATGTCATTGATCGATTTTCCCTCGATTCGCTCCATGGTTAAGACGCGTGGGCTGCAATGGCTGACGAACGGTTTAGGGATCACAAGCCCTTTGATATCGCAGAGGGCTTGGCTCAGTGTCACCAAGTTGGCCTCTTCTTGGGAGAAGCTGAGTTCCCGTTTCAATTGCCTCGCGAGTTGGTCGACGATACTCTTGGGTTGCCACACGGCCAAATCGCGAATTCCTTGGGCAAGCGAGGCAAGACCCCCAATCACTTCCAAGTCTTCCGCAATGGTCTTTCGAATGTGTGCGTGTTGTACTTTGACAATTACCTGTGTGCCGTCGAGGAGGGTTGCCGCATGGGCTTGTCCAATCGATGCAGAGGCTAGCGGTGTGAAATCAAAAGTGCCATATAACTCTTCGATCGGTTTACGCAATTCGCTTTCGACAACGGATCGAACGGCATCTGCGGGATCCCCAGGCACATTGGATTGAAGAGATCGCAGTTCCGTCGCAAGTTCGGAACCTACCAGGTCCGGTCGCAATGAAAGGACTTGTCCGAGCTTGATAAATGTCGGCCCTAGATCGGTGAGGGCCATTCGAACGCGTGCTTCGTGCGAATAGCTGGCAAGTGGTACGCCATGATCATCCTTGATCCAATCCCGAATGAAATCGAGTGGCAATCGGCTCAGCCAGTCTGCCAATCCATACTTCCGTAGGACGAGGATAATTTCTCGCCAACGTTTGAGATTTCGATAGTAACGGGGAAGCGAGGTGAACCGCATCTCATTTTACGTCGCTGCGTGCAGCGGCTTCATCGATTTTTTTCTCGATATCGCTTCGATAGGTATCAGGATCCAGGTCCCCGATTTCATCGGTTTGGTTTGCTGGCGACAATCCGGTCGTATCTTCGCTCCATGTCGCGGTCAGCGTGTTACCCAAGTAGCGGATGAGCATCGCGTTTTCGCTCGGGGACAAACGTTGAACAAATGCACCACCACGAACTGCGGGAAGATCGTGTTTCTGATAGAGCAATCGACCGGTCCTAATGTCTACCATCGCTACACTTGTGAAATCGAGATTCTGCCCCCGGACTTTCGTAAGCGACAATCGCCGCACGAAGATAGCTGCCGGAGACTCGCGACTCTGGCTCAACGGGAACAGGAAGTGTTTAACGCGTTGCGATCGTTCCCATGCAGGCTTCCCGTCTTGCGTGAAAATCGCGAACAATCGGCCAGCACACGGAGCCACCGAAAGATCCGTGCGAGTGGATGGATTGACGGTGATCCGTTCAAGTTCCATAGAGCCAGCGTAGGGCAGAATCAAAGCAACATCCCCGAACACTTGTGCCGTCAAAGTGCTGAATTTCCCTTCGACATCTACGGAGTAGTTGTTCTCGGTGGCGGTGGCAAGGTGCCAGTACGTCAATTGCCCATCAGCCTTCAACGCGACAATGCCGATGTCATCGACAATCGCCAGCCGAGTGTCGGGAGTGTGCTCACGTTCAAGAAGGATCTTGCCAGTTGCTGGCTCAACTAGACGGAGTTTCATCTCACTCGCTCGATCCCCATTGGGGCTTCTCTCAGGGCTTAGCAACCAGTGCTGTCCGACAGCAACGATCGGTTGCCAGCCCTTCAGGCCGCTTTCGAAGGTTTCCAGTAGCATTCCGTCACGAATATCCAAGTGCGAAATTTGGCCAGTCGATGGCTGAAAAGCATATAGCTTATTCCCTTCTCGCGTGAAGGTGGCATTTCTGAAGCCGGAGTGACTCCACAATCGCGTACCCGAGAACAGATCGAGGCAAGACAATTCATCATTGTTGAGAATCACAATTCCGTGTCGAGATGCCGCTGCAACTCGGAAGTTCCGTCGCTGGATTGGCAATCCCCAGACGTTGCGATCGATCACATTGGTACGTCCTCGTCCCCGTTCCACCTCTTGCGATTCATCGCCATAGTTATTGCGCCATAATTGGCCATCTTGCTGGCTGTTGAAAGCTTGCAAGGTATCGACGGCGATCAGTTCGTTTTTCAGTTCCAGAAAAATCATACTGTCGACCACGAACATGCGTGGCACCGTCGATCGGTCCAAGGCTCCCGACTCGATCACTTTCTGAAACTGCTCGTTCGTCAATCGATTGGAGAATTGAAATCCTCCTACTCCGTAGTATCCTTGCCAGTTATCGAAACTGTCGCCGATGCTCTCTGCGCGTACGCACAAGTTGAAGGCATCGCTCATGTTGTCGAATTGTCGAACAGCATTGATGTCGGGAGGGTCGACGTTGACAGTGACCGCCCCCTGAGGCCAAACATGTTTGGTTTCGAGTGATTTGGCAATCGCAGCAAACTGAGCTACCTGCTGCGCGTCGATGTCCATTCGCATACCAAAGGACCGATTTTCCATCGACGTTTTTTCGATCAACTGTCGTAGCACTTCAACATCGCCATCTACATAGCGCACTGCGAGAAATGGGCGCTTGCCCCGCAGGTAGATTTCGGCGAGCATCCGCCTCCGTTCTTTGGATAGGACTGCTTCCCCGGTCTCCTTGAGGATCAATTGCTCAATCATGGTTTGATGCAGCAAGCGTTCAGCTTCCACTCCGTTGGTTTTCAGGACTCGCTGGGCTACCGATAGGCGGAGTTCTTCGGTTTGGGGTAATGATTGCATGTGTTCCAATCGAAGCTTGGAAATCCCTCGGTCGATGTTCGCTTCTGGATTGAGACGCCTGCGAATGACGGGTTCGAGGCGGGGCCAAGCTTCGGCGGGAAGTTTTTCGGCACATCGAGCAATTCGCGTTGCGATCCATCGGTCTTCCTGAACCGACCATTGAGGGTTCATGTCGACATCCTCTCCGTCACTCATTTGATCAATGCGGCGACTCAACCGCGCATCGGAGAGTTCGAACAACTTTTCAAGTGCTTCTTCCCATCGGCTTTGCTTCTCGAGTCCATGGACGAGAATCCGAAGATAGGAGGGAAGATCGAGATCGAGCGTGAGATCTTGATATCGCTGTACTCGATCGACGTATTTGTCGAAGTCGTTGCGCAAGGCCAGGGTTGCTACCTCGACGAGCCTCGATCGAACATCGGGGTCGTTGGGAATGGAAGCATAGGCTTTTTCAAGCACCTCGAGCGCTGCGTCAAGCTCGCCCGATGCGATGTGAAGTTCTCCTTGCTTGACAAGACTGCGCACGGTTTCACCGTCTCTTTGCAGTTCTTCAAGGAGGCGGGTTTCGAAGACATCCCGAATGGAATAGCAATCCAGTTGGAATGGACTGGCAGAGATCAATCGATCATCGACCACTAGGAGATTCCCCAGTGGACGAACGACCCGAACGGTATTGAGGATAGACCCTTTGGTGATGTCGATTTCGAGGATTTCTTGGTTGGAGGTTGGGACCAACAAGCGGTTATTTCGGCGGACCGATCTACCAACGACTTGTGCTTCACCTGGCAAAGTTATCGGTTTCCATTTCGGCTTTCCTGTTCGAAGATCGATCCCCAACACAGACATATTTTGCACCAACGCTACGGTGTCGCCG
Organism: Pirellula sp.; assembly: GCA_044370255.1. Lineage (GTDB taxonomy): Bacteria > Planctomycetota > Planctomycetia > Pirellulales > Pirellulaceae > JBKCUI01. The sequence continues at coordinate 7,317 of JBILVV010000060.1, read as the reverse complement.
AACGCACCGGCGATATAGCGAAAAGGGATTGGGTCATCGAAGCTCAGTTGCCACAACTCTTTGCCGTCTGACATATTGATCGCGGTGACAGTGTTGCCGTTTGGTGGCGCGAAAATCGCAACCCCATCGTGCAGCAAGACACTGGTTTCCGTAGAACGCGGAATCGTGGGGTTCGATTCGCGAGCATCCATGCCGCCGATGAAATTGAATTGGGCACCTGCGGCCAAGTTAGGGTTCATCGCGTAGCGATGCTGCCAGAGAAGTTCGCGGGTATTGATGTCGTATGCCACAAGGAATCCGGAAAGTGTTGGGCATAGAATGGTGGAACCGTCCGCTGCGGGACTGGCCCCATAGGATCGTCTCTGCGAGTCCAGCGAGATGGTCGTCCCTTGATTGGCGGCGATCGGTTGCCGCCACAACAGTTTGCCTGTTTCGGGGGAACAGGAAACCAGATAGATTTCGCCGTTGAGTTCGATGAGGCTGAAGAGTTCACCTCGATACGGGAGAGGTGCACCGAGAAACAATGCACCGGCCAGTTCAGGTGCAACACCGCCGCTCGCTCCTCCAACTTCCCAAACGAGTTTGCCTTGATTTTCGATACTCCATGCTTGCAACACATTGAAGGTACGGACACCCAAGGGACGCATCAGTCGGGCATTCGGACCCTGGGCAAAACTTTCCGCCACATCGACTGCAGGAAGCTCGCTCAAAGTAAATAGCCGATCGCCATCGCTGGCAATTTGGCCGACCGCGGTGTCTCCCCAAACACGGCGCACCAAATAATCGGGGGCGGGCAAACCGAGTGAAAACGCGTCGCGACCGGTGAATCGATCCAGCGAGTAACCGAGTGGCATACCGCTGAAAACACATGGCCAACCGACAAGCCCGGTTTTTGCATCGATCGCTAAAACGCGTTGATCATAGGTCGGGACCAGGATCCAGGAGTTCACTGCGATCGGGTATCGGGTGGGTATGAGAACCGATTTGCGCTCGCCGAGTTGCTTTTTAAGAGTGCGATCAAGATTGTCTTTATGTTGAAAGGATTCATGCAATTCCACATGCCAACGGAGAATGGGGAGAGGCAACCCGGCTTGCGTTTCCGCGTTTCGAAGGGAATCGCCTCCTGGATAGGCGGGGCGAATCACCGGTTTGGTAACGATCGAAATCGACTCCTGCCCAAGCGATTGCAAGATCGATTCATCTGTGGTCTTCTCGTTCCAGCCAATTTTTGCTCCGTTCCATTCCGTGGTGAACGATGGGTAGGTCGATCGCGTCAACCGCAATGCCTCCCTGGCGGTAGCGTCGAGTTTTGCAGTTTGACTGGCAGCGATCGTCATTAAGCCGAGCGGTTCACCGAATCGTTTCCGAGCCGATTCCATCGTGAGGAGTCGAAACAGTCCGTTCGCCGCTTCGCGCATGTTCCCTTCTCCGAGGGCTCGCTCTGCCATGATAAGGCCAGCATCTTGACCTGCGCGCGTAAAACCGTACCGGCTCGCAATTTGCTGAATACGGTTCCAATCCCCTACCGCAACAGCCTCTTCCAGCATTTGTGCAGCTTTCACGCCGTAACGGAGTTCGACAACCTTGAGCCCTTCCTCTGGCAATTGCGACAACAGATTGTGCGCGGACCGGAGTACGGTCCCTTTCACGGTCACCTGATCTTCTTGCCCAGTGAAGATGAAGTAATCCTGACCGGCTTCGACTTCATTTCCCTCGGCTTCTAGTCCGAGCAGGTTACCCAGTGCAAGGGTGGCTTCGCTCCATTGCTGTTTCGTGATCGCTTCTTGGGCTTCATCGAGCAGGACTTCCACTTCGCGCGGCGCTGGTAGGAGGGTACCCTCGGCGTTCGCAAAACGGGAAGGAAAACCAGGTTGCCCGAAACCAGTCGAAGCACTGCAAAAGCAGAGAAGAATCGACAACGCAAGGGAAGCACCAATCCGTCGGAAATGCATGGGATACCTGTGGTGGCAAGGGCACTAATCTGCACTCCTTGACAGTGTACCGTCTTGAGACGTTTCGTGGGATGTTCGCCCATTGAGAAGGGAAATAAAAAATCGGCCTTCGCAAACCACTTTCGTGATCGTGCGAGGCCGATTTGCTCGAAATTTCAATTGCAGTACCTGACGACGGTAATCTAATAGGGCCGTCGCCTGGAGCGGCAATCCCAATCACGGAACCAAATTATTTGGCTGGCGGGAGAATGACGCTGTCAATCACGTGAATGACGCCGTTGGATGCATCGATGTCAGTCGTGATGATTTTGGCACCGTCCACGAATGCCGCACCATCCTTCACGCTGATCTTGACCGAAGCACCCTGCAGGGTCTTTGCAGCCTTGGCAGCGAGAGCATCTTCGGAGTAGACCCGACCTTCAACAACGTGATACTTCAGTATACCAGCGAGCTTATCTTTGTTCTCTGGCTTGAGGAGATCTTCGACGGTTCCCTTGGGCAACTTGGCAAATGCCTCGTCGGTTGGAGCGAATACGGTGAGATCCTGGTTGCCGCTGAGGGCATCAACCAATCCAGCAGCCTTCGCAGCGGCCAGCAGAGTCTTGAACGTTCCAGCCTTGTCAGCAACTGCTGGAATGTTTGCATCCGATGGAAGAATGACGGAGTCAATCACGTGGATCACGCCGTTGCTGCAGGCGATGTCCGTGTTGGTTACGTTCGCACCGTCGACCATTACCTTGCTTCCGACAACCTTGACGTCGATACGTTGTCCGTTGAGCGACTTGGCTCCCTTAACGGTAACAACATCCTTCGCCATGACCTTGCCCGGAACGACGTGGTACTTCAAGATTGCAGCCAACTTTGCTTTATTTTCTGGCTTCAGCAGCGTTTCGACGGTTCCCTTTGGGAGCTTCGCGAATGCTTCGTCGGTTGGGGCAAACACGGTGAATGGACCAGGTCCCTTTACTGCATCGATCAAATCAGCAGCCGTCAATGCTGCAGCAAGTGTCTTGAAATTGCCTGCTCCAACAGCAGTGTCAACAATGTTCTTTTCGAACGCGGACGCAGTGGCTCCCGCCAAACTCAACGCCGCACCGCAAACCAATGCGAAAAACTTTTTCATTCCTAAACCTACCTAAACTTAGTGACAGAAAGCCAACAGAATCCGAGCGTCGAGCAACCTACTCGCCGCGCCAACAACCTTTCGATCGCGATCGTAGGAGTGTAGCGAGGCGTCAATATCGAACTTGAGAGGTTCTGAAGAAAAATTTCTGTATCGCCCGAACTTGGTTGGTTTTTCCACGCGGTTCGAGTTCGTGAAGTTTGCCAAAAGCTAGGCAGTCGGAAACAATAATCCATCGAATGGATCGTCGATCTCGTTCCGTGCATTGAGCGGTACGTTTTTTTTGAAGTTTTTAGCGTGCAGAAGGGTGTGATGGCAGTGGAGATAAAAGCGTTCATCATTGGAGCGGCTGGCGGTATCGGGCTCGCCGTTTGCGAACACATCGCTGCGGTGGGGGGGAAAGCCTTCGTCGTTGGTAGGAATCAAGACAAGATTCGTGCGGTGGGAGAAAAGTACGGCTGGTCTTGGGGTGTGGTGGATGCTGGCGATTGGGACCAGATAGACCGCGCTATGGCTCTTGCTGATGAAGCTCTGGGCGGGATGAATGGAGCGGTCAATCTAGCAGGTTCGGTGCTGCTCAAGCCGATGCACTTGACGAGTCGAGCCGATTGGGACGCGACCATCGCTACCAATCTGACCTCCGCCGCCGGGTTGGTTCGCGCTGCCGCTCCTCGCATGTTTTCCAATGGTGGCTCGATTGTTCTTATGAGTTCCGCTGCGGCCGGGATCGGATTACCGAACCATGAAGCGATCGCTGCGTGCAAAGCAGGAATTGAAGGGTTGGCACGATCGGCCGCCGCTACCTATGCGGCAAAACAGATTCGAGTCAATGCGGTAGCTCCTGGCCTGGTGCAAACACCCATGACGGAGCGGGTCTGGAACCATCCCCGTAGCGCCGAGATCTCGTTGGCGATGCATCCCATGGGAAGGTTCGGTCAACCCGAAGACATCGCCCGTGCGGTCTGTTGGCTTCTAGACCCTTCGCAATCTTGGATCACAGGTCAGACGATTGGAGTCGATGGCGGCCTAGGACGTCTAAAAAGCACTCCCGCGCGTCCTACGTGAGCGAGAGTACTCCCCCTTAACTGGGTTTCTTTGAACGAAGTTTTTTGCGGACTGAAGCCTTGGCAATCTACCTCGATAACAACGCGACCACACTGATCGACCCTCGCGTAGCACAACATATGGGATCGCTCTATGAGGCGCGGTTGGCAAACCCAAGCAGCCAACATTCCGCCGGGCGACAAGCTCGCCAAGTGATAGAGCGGGCACGCGAAGATTTGCTGGTGGCTTGCGGCGGCAACACCATCGGAATGGCGAGCGATCAAATTCTGTTTACAAGCGGGGGGACAGAATCAAACAACATGGCGATCTTCGGCTTTGCGGCGACGCGCCCCGGGAGCATCGTTGTCTCGGCGATCGAGCATTCGAGTGTCCTGGGAGCCGCTCAGTATTTGGAAACGCAAGGACGGTCTGTTCGCTATCTGCCATGCTCCTCGTCGGGCGTGGTCAATGCCGATGTCCTGAGACAGTGGATACAAGAGGATTCCAGCCCAATCTCGTGCGTTTCGGTGATGCTCGCAAACAATGAGACAGGGGTCATACAGCCGGTCGCCGAGATCGGACAAATTTGTCGCGCAGCCGGGATCCTATTTCACACAGATGCCGTGCAAGGTTTTTGCAAAGTCCCACTTTCATTTCAAGATATGTGTGCAGATGCGATGACGGTCACTTCCCACAAACTGCACGGCCCCCTCGGAGTTGGCGTTCTTGCCCTGCGCCATGGTGTGACGCTGCCGCCTCACCATTACGGAGGATCGCAGCAATTGGGATTGCGGCCCGGCACCGAAATGCCGGTCCTGGCATCAGGCTTCGCCAAAGCGGTCTCGCTTGCTCAAGCGGAACTCGGTGCTCGAGCGGCGTACATGAATGAACTCCGTGAATATTTGGAATCGGAAGTTCGACGTGCCGTCCCTGCGGCTATCATCGTCGCTACCGATGGGACTCGGTTGCCACACACCTCCTGTATCGCTTTCCCGGGATACGATCGACAAGCGATCCAGATCGCCCTCGATCATCAAAGCGTTGCGTGCAGTACCGGTTCAGCATGCGCGAGCGGATCGAGCCAACCATCTCATGTGCTGCAAGCGATGCGATTGCCAACGGAAATCATTCGAAGCGCCATTCGATTTAGTCTGTCGTGGGAAAACACAAAGCAAGAGATCGATGCGACAGTCGCTGCGATCACGCGAGTCCTCGACCGGTTGGGGAGACGTTGATCGTCATTCTTGCCCAAGCAGGAAGATGGTTGTTCCATCGATTCGCGGAAGCCTTAAGCCAACCGATCGGGTTGTCTTGCCATACCCCTCGTGCCCAGGATCCAGTCGATGTCTCCGATCGCGAAGCTACGCCAGTCGCCCCCTTGCCCAAAGAATGCCCGGTCATGAACGCAGTCGCGTCCGCATCGGTTAGCAGCAGTTCGCGATGCGGAACAAACCAAGTCGCATTGGCCATCGCGAGAGCATGCGTAGGCTCGAGATGTTTTCCGGCGAGAACCGCGACCATGGAGGATTGGAATAATTTGCGATCGCCAAACATTTCAAGGAACCGCTCGATACCTGGCTCTTCGACATTCGCAGATTGACCGCGGACATGATATCCGATCGGCCATGTCCCGAGTTCTTTCAGCCATAGTTCCATGTCGAGCGGACTGTCTTTCTTGCGAGAAGCGGAATGACCTGTTCCCTTGCGAGCGGTTCGATGATCGCGCACTTCATTCTCATGCAGTGAATCCAATCCGACCGCTCGATCGGTTTCCCCGATTTTACGGAGAGCGGCAGCGAATCCCCCTCGGCACCGATCCCGATGCGGCCACAATCGATAGCATCCCTCGCGAACCGGCGATTGCCAACGACTCAGTTCCGGAATGATGATCGGTTTCCATATGCCGGGAAACTCCTGGTGCAACCACTCGATTTGCGATTCGTTTTCTTCGACAGCGAAAGTGCATGTAGACAGTACGAGTATTCCGCCAGGAGTAAGCATCCGTGCTGCAGTGCCAATAATCCTCCGGGCGCGAAGCGAGCAATGCTCGATATGCTGCGGGCGGAACGCTGATTCGTCATGCTTGCCAGGGCCTACGAGCGTTTGTCCGCTGCAGGGCACATCGACCAAAATCTTATTGAACAAGTTGGTGCACCGAAGTTCTAATAGCTCGGGATCGGAGCGGCAGGTGGCATAGTTTGCCCTGCCGGTTCTCGCAAGATTGTGGCGCAAGACATCCATTCTGGATTGAATCGCTTCGTTGGCGATCAGGACTCCTTCGGCACCTAGTTGCTCGGCGATGGCTGTGGCCTTGCCACCAGGTGATGCGCATAGGTCGCAGATTCGATCCTCGGGTTGCACATCGAGAAGACGTAGAGGCAAGAGGGATGCCGCATCCTGAATATAGTAATCGGCGACGGCGAAGGAGAGTTCACCACCGGGGCGCACATTCGGATCGACGATCCAATATCCGCCGCGATACCAAGGAACACATTCCGTGTCGAACGGGATCCGATCAAGCGATCTGTCTATCCTTAAACGCATACATCGATCGGAAAATCGAAGAAGTGCCGACTGGAAATCGGGCAATTCGCACGCGGGGAGCAAATTCTCGAGGCCTGGAATCATGCCGAGGGGTGCATCACTACTTGATAATGGATTGAGTTTGGGCCAAACTCGTACTCTTGCCAAAAAAAGGAACCGATTCATGTCAACTATTGCATTGCCAGCCAAAACGATCAACGGGGCAACTCCCAAGCGCGAAGATGTGCCTGCCGGGGAATGCCTGTGTGATTACTGTACCGCGAAATGTTGCCGATATTTTGCTTTACCGATCGAGGAGCCCGGCTCCGAGCAGGATTTCGACTTCATGCGATGGTACTTGCTCCATGACCGGGCATCCGTTTTTGTCGAGGACGACGTTTGGTATCTGCTCGTACACACGACATGCAAGCATTTGCAAAACGATTATCGATGCGGGATTTACCACACTCGCCCTCAGATCTGTCGCGATTACTCGACAGACAATTGCGAATACGATGAAGATGCAGTGTACGAAATGTACTTTGAAACGGCCGAGCAAGTGGCCGAGTACACCGAAGCGCGCTTTCACAGCGACGACCAGTCCATTCGCTCGCGCGAACCGGATCTTCTCCCCGTTCTCTAGCCAGCAAAAATTATCCCCTTGATCGAACCTAG